>DWYL01000135.1 GCA_019118685.1 Candidatus Blautia merdipullorum | reverse complement strand
AGCCATTGCAAAAAATTCTTCCCCATCTGGCGCCGGACCATCAGCATTAGGCGTTCCATCTGTACCGCAAGACCATATAAAATAATTTTTTCCAGGTCCTTCCTGAATCCGCATATAAGTGCATACCCATTTCCACAGTCTGTCAAACTCTTCCTGTTTATCCATCTGCACACAGACCATCATGCCATAAGACATTCCCTCTGTACGCACATCATGATTTCCTGTGTCCTCCAGGTATCCCATATCTGATCCTGATTCCTGATAAAACCTTTCATCTTCCGGACCATAAAATATTGTTTGGAAGATTCTCTCAAGTCGGCTGTCGATCTCCTGCCTGTCATATCCCTGTTCTTCAAAAAAATTCCGATATTTTCCTGTATAAAATGCTCCTTCCACTTTTCTTTATCTCCTTTCTGTTTTTCCGGATACTCCTCCTGATCCAGAGTAATATAAAACTGCCGCATTAAGCATGACAAAGAATCTGTCTGTTCTCAATATCAGCTTAACGCAGCAGTTTATTATAGACTTACTGCTTATTCTTTTACCCCGCCAATAGTCAGGCCTGTCACAAAATATCTCTGAAGGAATGGATACAGACAGATAATTGGCAGCATAGTCAGAATCGTTGCTGCCGCACGGACTGATGTAGGCGTAACACTTCCAATGGCATTTTTCATTGCCTCAGCAGAACTTCCCTGGTTTGTCACAGAAGACAGCAGTTTCATCAGTTCATACTGAAGGGTTGTAAATTCAGGACTCATACGGTTGTACAGCATAGCATCGAACCAGGAGTTCCACTGTCCTACCGCCACAAACAGGGCTACTGTAGCATATACTGGCTTGCACAGCGGAGATATGATCTTCAGAAAAATCGTCATATATCCCGCACCGTCCAGCTGGGCAGATTCCTCCAGACTGTCTGGGATTCCTGCCATATAAGTACGGATAACCAGCATATTAAAAGCACTTACCATTCCTGGGATCACATAAACCCAAAAACTATTGGTAAGTCCCAGGTTCTTATACAGCAAGAATACCGGAATCATACCACCGTTCACATACATGGTAATAACCCAGAATAGCGATAAGGATCGTTTAAATAAGAAGCGCTTTCTGCTGACAATAAAAGCCAGGATTGCATTAGCAAACAATGCTGTAACCGTTCCGAATATAGTTCGCAGTACCGTTATATAAGCGCCGGTAAGCAGATTATTTTTCTGAAGAACTGTAATATAGTTCTTCAGTGTAAATTTTCTCGGCAGCAGATAAATGCCTCCCCGGAGAGCATCTGTACCATCATTCAGTGAAATCGCCAATGTATTCAGCACTGGATATAAGGTAATGACCACAAATGCGATCATAAACAGCGTATTTAATACAACAAAAATCTTATCTGGCACAGATTTCTGGGCTTTCGATTTTTTCTGTTTTACTTCTTTCATTTTCGGCACCTCCTAAAACAGCCTCTCTTCGCCATTACGCTTCGCAATCTGATTAGCAATGACGATCAGAACAATACTTACAAAGCTCTTGAAAATACCTGCGGCAGTACCGATCGCATAATCGCCCTGACTGATGCCCCATTTCAGCACATAAATGTCAATCGTCTGGGATACACTCTGTACCAAACCATTTCCAAGCAGATACTGGATCTCGAAGCCCGCATTTAATACATTTCCCACATTCATAAGAAGCAGGATAATGATTGTAGGCTTAATACCCGGTAAAGTTACATGTTTAATCTTGGCCCAGCGGCCGGCACCGTCCATACTGGCCGCTTCATAGAGAGATGGATCAATAGATGTGATAGCCGCCAGATAAATAATCGCATTCCAGCCAGTCTCTTTCCACACATTGGCAAACGCTACGATAGGCCAGAAATACTTTGTATGAGCAAAGAAATTTATAGGTTCATCAATCAGATGCAATCCTACCAAAAGTTCATTAATAATACCAGATCCCGACAGGGCATCATGCAGAATACCTGTTACAATGATCCAGGAAAGGAAATGGGGTAAGTAGGAAATTGTCTGAACGACTTTCTTACCTCCTTTTGACTGTACCTCATTTAAAAGAATAGCAAACACAATCGCCATGATAAAGGTTGCCGCCAGGTTGATCACACCCATTGCCAGAGTATTTCTGATAACCCGGACAAAGGTCACATCAGAAAACAGCTGTTTAAAATTTGCAAGTCCCACAAAAGCGGAGTGGAATAGCCCGTCCTTAGGTTTGTAATCCTCAAAGGCCATCACCCAGCCGCCCAGCGGGAGGTAATAGAAAATAATCCCATAGATCACGATGATCAATGACCAGAAGATCAGAACCTTCTGCCTTTTGATCTCCTTCCACGTAATCTTCGGTGTTGGTTCCGCTACATTTTCTTTTCTTCTCCTTTTCGCCATAGAAGCCATAATCTCACTCCTTTTCTATAAAACAGGCAGATGCCCTGTTTTTCTTTCTCTGACATCTGCCCATTTCTTTCAGAATTTTACACTTTACTGATACTTCGCAGCCTCTTCCATTCTTCTGTCTAATTCCTCCTGCATCTCATCTAAGAATGCCTGGGGATCACAGCTTTCATATGCCTCCATATATTCATCCCAGGCTGCATCAAAATCTTCTGCCATAACAACTTTTGGAAGATATTCATGCTTGATTTCTCCCATTTTTGTCAGCGCCATACCTCCAGGAGTACTGGTAGTCATATTATTGGAATAAGAATACATCGGATACCATGGGCCCGGTGCCTCGCTGGTCCCCAGCATATCCACGTAGGTTTCTGCGCCATAGGCTTCAAAGCATTTTTTTACATCATCGCTTAATCCATCGAAAAATTCTGTAGGCTGATACTGTGGCTGCATAGCGTTAATACCGTCCCTGCTGGTTCCTGCATACTGTGGAAAATAGGAATATGTACACAGGTGCGATGCCTTATAAGCAGTATCAGATGCCTCAAGTCTCTGTTCTTCTGTCCGGTAGAAAAGTCCGTTTTCATCTACCTCGTAATCTTCTCCTTCTACACCCCAGTAACGCAGATCATGAACCTCCTGGCTCAGAAGGTCGTTAATAAACTGAAGGGCACCCTCCACATCCTCACAGCTTGTTGTGATTGCAAGACCGCTGGCCTCATTCAACACACTGCCGGAGCAGTGCCACTTATTCTGGATCCCTTCCTCAATAGTGATTGGAAGAGGAACATAATCGCAGCCCTGCTCGTCCAGTCCCTGCTGCTTTAAGGAATCATTTACATTATAGGCAAAGTTCCACCACTGGTCGATCATGCCCAGTACACGTCCTGTGGAAAGTTTTGCGATATACTCATCATAGGTCTGTGTAAAGGATTCCGGATCTACAATGCCTTTATGATATTCTTCATTCAGCTTCTGGAAGTATTTCACTGCCGTAGGTGTCGTATTATAATCGATCACCTTTAATTCCTCAGGATCTACGATAACTGATCCGTCATTTGGATAACCGTCCAGGAACTGAGGTGCATTCTCCAGACAGAAATATCTCCAGTCCTCACAAAGTATGGTATATGGAATATTCTCAGTACCATCTTCCATGGTCGGATTTGCTTCCTGATAGGCTTCGATCAGATCAAAATACTGATCCATAGTCTTTACTTCCGGATAGCCAGCCCACTCCAGGACTCTGGTCTGGATCCAGAACGCTTCGTCATTATGAGTCGTCGCCTTTTCCTCTCCGTAAATGTTCTGGAACTGATTGATCCAATAAATATGCCCGTCCTCCTGACGAAGCTTATCCCATTCCTGATCAGTCAAGTATTCCTTGATATTCGGATAATCGTCAATATAATCATCTAAAGCTACCAATGCGCCTGCATCATATAGCTGTGCCATACCGTCTCCACCGTCAATAAAATCCGGATATTCTCCCCCGGCGATCATAGTTCCCACAGCCTCTTCTGCCGTCTGTCCGGTCAGCCATGTTTCCTTGCACTTTGCACCAGTAATTTCTGCAATTTTCTGTTGAATCTCATTGTCATCATTTATCTCCGTTCCGGGCACAGCAAAAAAGGCTGTAAATTCTTTTACTCCTCCCTCCTCAGAACTGCCCTCTTTGTCCCCGCCGCCACAGCCAGCTAAAAGCGTGGAGAGCATTGCAACTCCCATAAGAGCTGCCAGCATCTGCTTTTTCTTCATCTCGCTTCCTCCTTCAATTTTGATATTATTATTCTATCTATTTCTTCTTTTTGTTACAACCTGACAAAAATAGAAAAAAGACAGGACAAAGTTTAGTTTTTTTCACTAAACCATATCCTGTCTTTAGATTTTCCGCGATTATGTATGATTCCGGAACTTTTTTCGATAGCTTGTGGGAGTACACCCCTTCACAGAAATAAAGCGGTTGATAAAATAGTCCAGATCCCGGTATCCTACCTGTTCCGCCACCGCATAGATCTTATCTTCTGTCCGCAGGAGATACTCCGCTGCTTTTTCAATCCGATAATTGTTCAGATATTCTTTAAAGGGGATCCCATACTGCTTTCGGAACATCTGTCCCAGATAAGCGCTGTTTACATAATATTTTTTACTCAATTCCTTCAAGGTAATATTCTCATAGTAATTCTCCCTGATCTCTTTCTCCACCTTCGCCAGCACGCTTCCCTGCGTATTTCTTCGCAATTCGCTGAGATAGTCTGCATACTCCAGCATAAACGTTTCAAAATTTTCCCGGCTTCCACGTACCATTTTGGTATCAAAGGAATTTTCCCTGATATAAGAAATAATCTCGTTTTGATCCACGCTGTCATCCTGGGCCAGTCCCAAATGAGTCAGCCGCACAAGAAGATAATTCATATTGATCCGTATCATTCCCGGTTCCATATCCGCTCCATTTATTTCATGGAAAACCGTTTCTACAATTCCCTTTATCCTATCCCTATGGTTTTCCTCAACTGCTTTCAGCAGTTCTTCTATAATCTCTTCGCTTATGATCTTACCGCTTTTCTCCGTTGTTCTCTCTGAATAATACCGGATGCGCTCAGCTGCATCAAAGTTTTGAAAACTGAGAGCCATTATCGCCGTATGAAAAGAGCGGTAGATATCTTCAACTTTCTCTACTTTATCGCCTACATAAGCGGTGACAGGTATCTCAATCCCGTCCTGTACATGATTCAAAAGAGCCCGCAAAAATGTTTCTTCTGTCATATTTGCTTTCCCGGCCTGATGCACATCATAAAGCATACCAACATCATACCATTCTTCTCTTCCTGCCAGATCCATAAAAACAAAATAGCCGTCTGCATCTCCCAGGTATTGTCTGCATCTGGCATAAACACCTTTCTGCGCACACCTGATGGTCTGCGGTTCCATAATCTTTTCTCCGCTTTCCAATGCCAGGCAGACATAGCGAAGCCCTTCAGGCGCTTCTACTTTCTGGGATATGTACTCTACGGCTTCCCTGTCTCCTCTTCCCAGGAGAATGGACTGCATATACCGTGCAAAATATGCCTGTTTCATTTTTTCTTCCTGAGATCTCTCATTCTCTCTTTTGTTATACAGCTGGTTCACCCTCTCCAGAAGTTCCGAAAGCTGTTCTTTCTGCACCGGCTTTAAAATATAATCTGTACATTTATATTTGATTGCCTGCTGAGCATAGGAAAACTCTCCATAGCCGCTGACGATCACAAAAAATGCCTCCGACACACTCTCTTCTCTGATTTTTTTCAAAAGCGTGATACCATCCATCACCGGCATCTTAACATCTGCCAGGATCAGATCTACTTCATTGGTTTTCAGAAAATCCAGAGCTTCTTTTCCATTATAAACCATTCCTGCAATTTCATATCCCCACTTTTCCCAGTCTATCAGCACAGAAAGCCCCTGTGCGATAAAAGGCTCATCATCTACTAACAGTACCTTCAGCATCTTTATCCCCCTCCCTAAAATATTTCACAGGCGCTGATATTGTCACAATGGTTCCCACCATTTTCTCGCTTTCCAGTGAAAAATGAATATTCCCCTCTGTCTGCATCTTCAGCCTCAGGCATGCGTTGATCACACCTACTCTTCCTTTTTCCCGAAGCATCTCAATATTTGCGTTTTCCATTCTCTCACGCAGATAATAGAGATAGGACTCCGGCATACCGCTTCCTGTATCTTCCACTTCCAAGTAAAGCTTTTCTTCCTGCCGATATGCTTTCACAAAAATCCAGCATTTCGCCGCCTTATCTTCAATCCCGTGTACACAGGAATTTTCTGCGAAAGTCACAAGAGAAAGTTTCGGAATTTTATAGCCTGCACATTCCTCCTGGATTTCTATGGAATAGGAAAGGCGGTCTCCAAAACGATATTTCTGCAATCTCAGATAAGCTTCTACAAATTTCTTTTCTTCTCCTATAGTTACCATATCCGTTCCCCACTCTACATACTGTCGTTCCATAACAGCAAGCTGCTCGATCATATCTGCAGTCTCATACTCTTGTTTCAATACGCTGCGCATCCGGATATTCTCCAGTACATTAAAAAGGAAATGAGGATTTATCTGCCCATGGAGGGCCAGCAGTTCCGCTTTCTGTCTTGCAATATTCATCTCCTGCTGTTTCAGCCTGCTCTTATAAACTGTTTCGATCAGGGAATTGGTCTTTTGGGCCATAATATTGTAATTACGCATAAGAGAGGCAATTTCATCCGTTCCATGGATACTTTTAATTTCTTCCAGACGTCCTTCCACGCTGTAGTTGAAAATCCGGCTCAGAAAGCCGATGCGTTCCACAAAATTTCTCCGAAGCGCATTCATAAAAATCCATGGAAACAATACATTTATCAGAAGCATCAGTACCAGAATCGGAAAGCTTTTAATCATAACCTCTCCCACACCGCTGCTGTAAGGCATCACATAGATAGTCAGTTCCTGTCCGTAAAACGCCATTCTTTCCGTATATTCCCCGCTTCTATACCCCACGCTGCTGATATAAGAATAATTCTGACTGCTGTTGCCCAATCCGGTATTGGATAGCAGAATCTGTCCCGTTTCGGAGCAGACGTACACATCACCTCCATAATTCGCCATTGTCATTCCCTGGTTGATGGCATTATAATCCAGATCTATTCTCAGGAGCTTATTGTACTTATCCCGCTTATATCGGTCCAGTTTCCGTACAAAAGACAGCTTTTTCACCGGACTTGGGTTGGTCGGCCCTGCATCCTCATAGTAAAAATACATCTGCATGTTCTGTCCGGAATCCATAAAATCCCGATACCATTTTTCCTCTTCCACAGATTCCATACGCCAGAAGCGTCCGCCGTTGACGATGGTGCCGTTATCTGCATACATCCGGATAATGGAATTGCTGGTTCCCAGCGAGCTGTCAAAAAGAGAGTCTTTCAGCAGTTCCTGATACTGATTATAATAATCCAGCGTCGATTGAAATTCTGTATTCAGAAACTCATTGATATACTTGTTAAAGTAAATATTCTTGGAAAGCATGACCGTCTCCTCCGCAGCGCTGTTTAAACTATATTTCACAGCGCTGACGATGCCTCTGCTTGTTTCCTGTTTCGTATCATATTCTCTTTTGACGATCAACCCGATGATCACTGCATCCGTCAATACCAATGGAAGTATCATACAGTAAAAATACAGCAAAAACAATTTTTTTTTGATCTTTAGATTGTTAAGGCGATCATCCAGCCAGTTTCGAAATCTTCCCGTCATGGTAGTTCTCCTCATCTGTCTTTTCCGTTTCATCCTTCTCTTTTCAGGCAGATCACATTCCAAGGCATTTTTCCAACTCTGCTTTTATACTGCCGTTTCCTTTCCATCTCGAAGACCCGTTTCCATTTAAAACTGCAAAGCTGTTCCTCTATATTTACGACCTTCGGGGCCTCCCCAGCAGTATAAATATTTTCCAGAAGCTCCTTGATCAACAGCGTCTTATCTGCATAATAATATCCCTGTTCTCTGATCTTTTCAAAATCATCTACGCCAATAGGCAATGGTTTAAACCTCATGCACTCACCTCTTTCCCCTAAGTATATCCCATCACCCCTCCCAATTCCAGCAGAATTTTCTCAAGCCAGCCCAGACTCCACCTCACATTTTCTATACACGCAGAAAGCCCCCTGTGTTTTCTGCGAATTTGTCGAGCATGGTTTGAGACCTCAGAATCAAACCAGCGCAGACTGAGCAAGAAAACACAGGGGGCTTCCATCCCGTCTATAAATAACTATGACAGTTCCAGTTTTCCAGTATACAACTGATAGTAGGTTCCCTTCATAGCCAGCAGCTCTTTATGGGTACCTCTCTCGATGATCCGTCCGTGTTCCAGAACCATGATGGCATCACTATTCCGGATAGTGGACAGTCTGTGAGCAATAACGAATACAGTACGTCCCTTCATCAGGTTATCCATACCCTGCTGCACGATACGCTCTGTACGGGTATCGATGCTGGAAGTTGCCTCGTCCAGAATCAATACCGGCGGGTCTGCGATGGCGGCTCTGGCAATAGCCAGCAGCTGACGCTGTCCCTGAGACAGTTCTTCACCGTCACCGGTAAGTACTGTATCATATCCCTTTGGAAGCATATTGATAAACTGATCCGCATGGGCCAGTCTGGCTGCAGCATAGACTTCTTCGTCCGTGGCATCCAGCTTTCCGTACCGGATGTTTTCCATAATGGTTCCGGTAAACAAGTGGGTATCCTGAAGTACGATTCCCAGAGAATGACGGAGATCTGCCTTTTTGATCTTGTTGATGTTGATTCCGTCGTAGCGGATCTTACCATCCTGCACATCATAGAAACGATTGATCAGGTTTGTAATCGTGGTTTTACCTGCACCGGTAGAACCTACGAAGGCAACCTTCTGCCCCGGCTTTGCGTAAAGGGTCAGATCATGGAGTACCATATGATCATCGGTATATCCGAAAGACATATCAAAGAATCTAACGTCACCTTTTAATTCTGTATAAGTTACGCTGCCGTCAGCCTGATGAGGATGCTTCCAGGCCCATACTCCTGTACGCTCCTTACATTCAGTAAGGCTTCCGTCGGCATTCTTTCTGGCATTTACAAGAGTTACATATCCGTCGTCTACCTCCGGCTCCTCATCGATCATATGGAAGATACGTTCTGCACCTGCCAGAGCCATGATGATAGAGTTAAACTGCTGGGCAATCTGCATAAACGGCTGTGTAAAACTTCTGGTAAACTGAAGATAAGAAGCCATAACTCCCAGTGTGATGCCGCCGACTCCTGCTACGGAAAGAACGCCGCCGAAGATGGCTGTGAGCACGAACTGCAGGTTTCCCATATTACCGATGATAGGTCCCATCATACTTGCAAAAGTATGAGCAGAAGAAGCGCTTTCATAAAGGCGCTCATTTAATTTATCAAATTCTTCTTCTGTCTTTCTTTCATGGTTGAAGACCTTGATAACCCTCTGACCGTTCATATGCTCTTCTACATATCCGGTCACATCTGCCAGGTCAATCTGCTGGCGGATAAAATACTTGCCGCTGTTTCCGCCTACATATCTGGCCACTACTATCATAAGCAGAATCACCAGAACAGCCAGTGCTGTAAGTATCGGACTCAAAAGCAGCATAGAAATAAAAGTTACTACAATAGTAAAACTAGACATAAGGACCTGAGGGATGGACTGGTTGATCATCTGCCTCAGAGTATCAGTATCATTTGTGTAAAGACTCATGATAGAGCCGTTGGTATTCTGATCAAAGTAGCGGATCGGAAGGGTCTGCATATGTTCAAACATTTCATCTCTGACCTTCTTCAGCACGCCCTGGCCGATCACAACCATCATACGGTTGTATATAAAACTGGCAATGACACCCAGTATAAAAATGCAGGCCAGAACCGCCATAGCTTTATACAGTTCAGAGAAATTCGGATCCTGCTGTCCCACCAGAGGCAGGATATAATCGTCCAATAAAAATCTCAAGGAAAGGGATACCGCGATAGATGATATGGAGGTCATAAGTATACAAATCAATACAATGATAAACTGTACCTTATAAGGACCTGTCACATATTTCATAAGTCTTCCTGCTGTCTTAAGGGTACCTGCGCTTACCTTTGGCTTATCATTTGGTTTACTCATCCTCTCCACCTCCTTTAATCTGTGATTCATAGATTTCACGATAAATAGCGTTGTTCTTCAGCAGTTCTTCTGAAGTTCCTACGCCGTTGATCTCACCATTTTCCATAACAATGATCATATCCGCATCTTCTACAGAAGAGATCCTCTGTGCAATGATGATCTTGGTAGTATCCGGTATCTCTTCTCTGAAGGCTTTACGGATCATAGCGTCTGTCTTGGTATCTACCGCACTGGTAGAATCGTCCAGGATCAGTACCTTGGGTTTTTTCAGCAGAGCTCTTGCAATACAAAGTCTCTGTTTCTGACCGCCGGAAACGTTATTTCCCCCTTCCACGATCATGGTGTCATACTTATCCGGGAATTCCTGGATAAAGCTGTCAGCCTGAGCCAGCTTACAGACTCTTTGGACTTCCTCATCTGTGGCGTTCTCATCGCCCCAGCGGATGTTGTCGTAAATCGATCCTGTAAACAGCACATTTTTCTGGAGTACCACAGAAACCTGATCGCGGAGAGATTCCAGTTTGTAATCCCGTACATCCACATCTCCTACTTTTACAGTACCTTTCGTTACGTCATAAAGTCTGGGAATCAGCTGTACCAAGGTAGACTTTGCGCTTCCGGTGCCGCCGATCACACCGATCATCTGTCCTGATTTAATATGAAGATTAACATTTTTCAAAGAAAGATTTCCGCCCTCTCCGGCATAGCTGAAATCTACGTTTTCAAAATCAATGTCACCGTTCTTCACTTCTGTCTTTGCGTCCTCTTTGTCAGACATTTCCGGCACTTCATCCATAACCTCTGTAATACGGTCTGTAGACGCCTGAGCGATCATGATCAGTACAAAAACAAAGGAAACGATCATCAGAGAACTGAGGATCTGGATCGCATAAACGATCACGCTGGTAAGCTCGCCGGTCTCCATAGTTCCGAAAACAATACTCTGGCCGCCGATATAAACCATGCAAAGAACTACCAGATACATAGTAAACATCATCACCGGATTGTTCCAGGCTACGATCTTCTCAGCGGTGGTAAACAGTTTATAGACGATTCCTGAAATCTTATGAAATTTCTGATTTTCATATTCAGCCCTTACATATGCCTTTACCACTCTGGCTGCATTCACGTTCTCCTGTACGGTATTATTCAGCACATCATATTCATCAAATACCTGGATAAAGTGAGGATGGGCTTTCTTCGCGATAAAGATCAGCGCTCCCCCCAGGATCGGTACTGTAATCAGCAACATCAGGGCAATATCTGCATTGATCGTCAGGGTCATGATAAGAGACAGCACGATCATGATCGGCGCTCTTACCAGCATACGGATAGTCATCATGTATGCCATCTGAATGTTAGTGATATCTGTGGTCAGCCTAGTCACCAGACTGGATGTTGAAAAATGATCAATATTCTTAAATGAAAATTCCTGTATTTTATAAAATATATCATGCCTCAGATTTTTGGCATAACCTGAAGATGCGATTGCTCCCGTTCTTCCTGCCATAGCGCCAAAAAACAGAGACACAATTGCCATGACTACCAGAAGCACTCCTATACGCAGTATGTACCCCATATCTCCGTTAGCGATTCCTACGTCGATAATCTGGGCCATCAGAAGCGGGATCAGCACTTCCATAAACACTTCAAAGATTACGAGAATCGGTGTCATAATAGATTCCTTTTTGTATTCCCGTACAGATCGAAGCAGTTTCCTATTCATACATCTCTTCCCTTCCTTTCATATAATCTTCTTCTTTGGCTAAATTTTCGGACATCTTTTTTAGGACTCTGAGGCAGGTTCTGTAATCTTCTTCACTTATTCCTGCCCGAAGCTTTTCCTCTACGGTCCTGATATTGTCCATCACTTCTTTTTGAATAGTGATAGCCTTTTCTGTAGGCAGGATTCTTTTCATCCTGCCGTCACGTTTCGATGACTTTCTGATAATGAAGCCATTCTTTTCCATAAGCTGGAGGATTTCTGTTACCGTAGACTTGCTGACTTTAAATTCTTTCTCAATATCCTTCTGGTATACGGGATTTTCCAGGGATCTGGCGAGAATATAATGCAGAACACGGTTCTGCATGGTAGTCAGCCCACAGTCCTTCCATGTGTAGAAAAAAATTGTCCGTTTCAGTTGATGGGATACGATATTGATGATTCTTCCCGCATCCTCTTCTTTTTTGGGGCTGCCCTGAATCAACTCCTTTTTTTCCATGCTCTCACCTCACTGAATTAGTTCGGTTTCCAAATAGTTCGTTTCCGAACTAATACTATTATAAGGCCCCTGTTCTCATACTGTCAATGCACAAAAATATGAAAAAAAAGAACTTATCCCCACAGCTTTTAGTCAAAAAAACAGAACCGCCCCAGTCCTGTTTTCACCTGTTCTTTCATTTTCGGGCGGCTCCGTTTTGCTGTTTCTATCATGTCTGCTTTCAGCCAATTTCAGCAGTAGCCTCTTTCAGCCATCTTCTTTCCTCTTCAGTAAGCATAGGTCCTATAGTTTCATACACCTTTTTGTGGTAACGGTTCAGCCATTCCAGTTCCTCCCTGGTCAGCATTTCCGGAAGAACTGCTTCTCTCTCATAAGGTACCAGGGTAACCGTCTCAAATTCCATAAACTGGCCATATTCATTTCTCTCCGCTTTTTTGCAGAGAAGCAAGTTTTCTGTACGGATACCGTATTTACCTTCCAGATACAATCCCGGTTCGTCAGAAGTAAGCATTCCCTCCTCCAAAGGAGTCGCATTTCCTCTTCTGCTCCCGTTTACACGAATTTTCCAGTTAATATTCTGAGGTCCTTCATGGACATTAAGGAGATATCCTACTCCGTGACCTGTTCCATGGTTAAAATCCAGGCCTCTGGCCCAAAGAGGACCTCTTACCAGAATATCCAGATTAGCTCCGCTGCAGCCCTGTTGGAATTTTGCCATTGCCAGACGGATATGTCCCTGAAGTACAAGCGTAAAGTGTTCTTTCTGCTCCCGGGTCAGCTCCCCTACTGCAATGGTCCTGGTGATATCTGTAGTTCCCTGCCAATACTGTCCGCCGGAATCAATAAGGAAAAATCCTCTCGGCTCTACTTTTGCAAAGTCTGTTTCCGTAGGCGCATAGTGGCACATAGCCGCATTAGGGCCGTAAGCACAGATCGTCTCAAAGCTGAGATCCAGGCAATCCGGATCTTCCATACGGAATTTCCTGCTTTCCATTGAAGCACTGTATTCTGTAACCTCCCCGCCAGGCACATTCTTTTTCAGCCAGTAGATAAACCTGCACATAGCTCTGGCGTCTTTTATATGGGCTATTTTCAGGTTTTCCATTTCTACAGGGTTTTTATTTCCTTTGAAAACGGCTGCAGGATTAGGCTGGAAAATAACTTCTGTGCCTTCCGGAATATTTTTATAAAGAGTATAGTTTGTACATTGCTCTTCCAGCATTACCTTATCAGCAGGATCCAGTTTTTTCACATCCTCATAAACCTTAAAATATGGATGAAGCACTACTCCTGCTTTTTGCAGTTCTTCTCTGACCTGATCCGGCACAGCCTCTTCCTGTACATAAAAATGAAGCTGATCCATGGTCAGTATTACATAAGAAAGCACTACCGGATTGTACTCAATATCATTTCCCCTGATATTCAGCAGCCATACAATATCATCCAGACTGGAGAGGACATGGACCTGAGCCCCTGCCTTTTCCATCTCTTTACGGACTCTGGCAATCTTATCTTCCCGGGTTTCTCCCGCATATTTCACATCAAGAAGATAAACCGGCTCCTTAGACATCTGGGGGCGGTCTGCCCATATCTTTCCTGCCAGGTCATCCTGACACTTTAAAGTGGCCTCCTTCTTATTTAAAAGTTCTTCGTATTTCTTTCCTTCCGCCACGCTGACTGTTCTCCCATCGCAGCCCAGGCAGCCTTTTCGGGGAAGATTTTTCTCAATAAATTCTTCTACTGTAGGCACTCCTTCTTCCCCCATTTTCATAAGAGTCACCCCGGTATCGGAAAGCTGCTTTGCCGCCTGGATGAAATATCTGCCGTCTGTCCAAAGGCAGGCCTGATCTTGGGTTACGATCAAAGTTCCTGCGGAACCGGTAAATCCTGAAAGCCAGGCTCTCGCCTTAAAGTAATCTCCTACATACTCAGACTGATGAAAATCTGCAGTAGGCACCAGGTACAGATCTATCCCTGCCGCCTTCATTTCCTGCTGCAGTTTTACAATTCTTTCCTGATTTACATTCATTTTAAGCTCTTCCTTTCTCTTCTAAAGTAAATTATCTATAGAAATCTCTCAGAATAAAGCCGTTATCCTCTTTCATGGATTCCCTTCATGGTGAGAGAGATTCTCTTTTTCTTCATATCTACCCCTAGCACTTTAACCTCTACAATGTCTCCTACACTGACTGCCTCTAAAGGGTGCTTAATATACCGGTCTGTCATCTGAGAAATATGCACCAGTCCATCCTGGTGAACTCCGATATCCACAAAGGCTCCAAAATCAATCACATTCCGCACGGTCCCTTTAAGAATCATTCCCTCTTTCAGATCTTTCATTTCCAGAACATCCGTACGAAGAATCGGTCTTGGCATTTCTTCTCTTGGGTCTCTTCCAGGCTTTGTCAGCTCTTTCACAATATCCCGGAGTGTCATCTCGCCGATTCCCAGCTTCTTAGCCATCTGACCGTAATCTTTTACATAATATACTCCTGTTCCGTTAAAAATATCTTCCGGTTTCATTCCCATCTGGGACAGAAATTTTTCTGCAGCTTCATAGGACTCCGGATGTACGCTGGTACCGTCCAGAGGATTCTTTCCTCCCCGGATACGAAGGAAACCGGCGCACTGCTCAAAAGCTTTCGGTCCCAGTTTAGCCACTTTCAGAAGTTCTTTTCTGTCCTCAAAACGTCCGTTTTCTTCTCTGTAGGTCACAATATTTTTAGCAATGGCTTTAGAAATACCGGACACATACTCCAGAAGGGAAACCGAGGCAGTGTTCAGATCCACTCCTACCCGGTTTACGCAGTCTTCCACCACTCCGGAAAGAGCCTCGCCCAGTTTCTTCTGATTCATGTCATGCTGATACTGGCCTACTCCAATGGACTTTGGATCGATCTTTACCAGCTCCGCCAAAGGATCCTGAAGTCTCCTGGCAATGGAAGCCGCACTTCTCTGCCCCACATCAAAGTTAGGGAACTCTTCTGTAGCCAGCTTGCTGGCAGAATACACGGAAGCTCCTGCCTCGTTTGTGATCACATACTGGACCTTCTCCGGAATCTCCTTCAAAAGTTCTACAATGATCTGCTCTGATTCTCTGCTGGCTGTTCCGTTTCCTACAGAGAACAAAGTAACGTGGTATTTTTTGATCAGCTTTTTCAGGGTCTCTTTTGCCGCTGCGATCTTAGCCGAAGTAGTCGGCGCTGTGGGATAGATAACAGTGGTATCCAGAACCTTTCCTGTAGGATCCACCACGGCCAGTTTACATCCGGTACGGAAGGCAGGATCCCAGCCCAGGACCACCTGTCCTTCAATAGGCGGCTGCATAAGAAGCTGTTCCAGATTTTTCTTAAATACCTTAATCGCCCCGTCCTCTGCTTTTTCCGTCAGATCACTGCGGATCTCTCGTTCGATAGCCGGAGCGATCAGGCGGCGGTAGCTGTCCTCCACCGCTGCTTTTAAAGTTCCGGTGGTATTAGGGTTATCCCTTTTGATCACCTGCTTTTCCAGATAACGAAGAATATCTTCCTCCGGAGCCTGGATCTTTACAGTCAGGATTTTTTCCTTTTCTCCCCGGTTAATGGCCAGAATCCTATGGCCTGCCACTTTAGAAACCGGCTCCACATAATCATAGTACATGTCGTATACTGTAGATTCCTCCGGTTTTTTTGCGGCAGATACAAGAAGCCCGGATTTCATAGTCATCTTTCGGATACGAATACGATAGTCCGCTTCATCTGAAATACTTTCTGCCACAATATCCATAGCCCCTGCCAGAGCCTCCTGGGGAGTGTTCACCTCTTTCTCCTGAGAGACAAAAGCCGCAGCCTCCTCTTCCAGACTTTTTTCCGTCATCTGTAAAAGCAGAATATTCGCCAGAGGCTCCAGGCCTTTCTCCTTGGCGATCGTTGCTCTTGTCCTTCTCTTCGGGCGATAGGGGCGGTAAAGATCTTCTACTACCACCAAGGTCTCTGCCTCCAGAATCTGTTTTTTCAGCTCTTCTGTCAGTTTTCCCTGTTCTTCAATGCTGGAAAGGACCTGATTTTTCTTATCTTCCAGATTTCGCAGATAGTTCAGTCTCTCAAAAAGATTCCGGAGCTGTTCATCATTTAAAGCTCCGGTGGCTTCCTTACGGTATCTGGAAATAAAAGGAATGGTATTTCCCTCGTCTATTAATTTGACGGCAGCTTCTACCTGCCATTTTTCTACTTTTAATTCCTGGGTGATTTTCTGAATAATATCCATATAATTATTGTTCCTTCCTATATTTATAATTCTTCAGCCCATAAAACTCTATCATGTATTTTCTTAAAAATCAAGGAGGCCTTCCAGTATTTTCAATTCTTCCTTCAATGACTTGCCCCCTTCGCCCATACATGCTAAAATAGGGAAAACACTACAGAAATGAGGTTCTTACTTATGGACAATCCAACAGAAGGCAATTATTATCAGCCATATAACCCGGAAGATCCTGTGCCAGCCCCTCCGCCCCAGTATTATAACGGAAATGAAGGCTTTGCTACAGCTTCTCTTGTTATGGGAATTCTGGCGCTGGTATCTTTATGCTGTTTTCCCTTTATATCCATTCCCCTTGCAGGACTTGGAATCCTTTTTTCCTGTCTTTCTAAAGGGAAATTTTCCCGTCCCGGGACAGCGAAAGCAGGAATGGGAATTTCCGCTGCCCTCCTTGCTGTTCTTACCGCAATCGTAGTTGCGGTCTCTGTCTGGGTGCTTGCTTCCCCAACAGGGCAGAGTATGATCCGGGATTATATGGATCTGATCACATCAGATACTCTCACTGAACAGGATATTTATGAATTTATCCAGAAATATGCCGATGGATTCTCCCAGTTTGATTCAGGCTCTTCCTCATCCGGCCTTCCTGACTACAACGGCGGGGAAGAGGCTTATGAAGACTTTTTCAATGATTATTATGATTATTTTAACGGAGGAGAGGGGTATCCCGGTTATTCTTATCCAGATGACGGAGGCTTCTCCGGAGACTATGAGGAGACAGATCCCGGAGCGGGAAACAATTATATTTAAAGGTCACAGAATCCCGATCCCCCAAAAGATTTTGACAAGATTTTTTATAAGGCATTGGATGAGGATAACCACTATTTCCCAATAAAGAAATCTATCCGAATAAGGAAGTCCCACTTCCAGTTTTCCTTTTGAAAGACGTTCTATGGTTTGTGAAACCATAAACCACAGATACAAAGCCGCTGCAAAAAGGACTCCCGGATGGTGTAAAAAAGATTTCCATATATGCCCTGTGAGAAGAAGTCTGACTGCTCTTGTGCCTCCGCAGCCCGGACAGTACAGACCGGTCAGACGGTGAAACAAACAGGGAGGGCGGTTAAATTCCAGTTTCAGAAAATATTCTGCTGCCGCCCAGAACATCACCAGTCCCAGGAAGATCAGTCCGCAAAGATAAATTCCTTTTTCCAGATGTGGATTTTTGGGCTGTCCCATTTTTTTCGCCTCTCTTGTCACGAAAATTTATAGAAAATTATACAACGGAACTATTGGAAAGTAAATATTTACATTCCTTAAGAAAAACACCGCCGGATTTTCCGGTATACATTCTTTTCAGATTGGAGACATCTTTATGAAACGTTCATCATCAGATTTAAAAGCTCTCTCCAGAGAGACCTTAATCAGGCAGTGGGGGCTTCCGATCGGCGCCTGCCTCCTTATTTTTATCTGTTCTATTATATTGACTATGGTGATCACCGCACTGCTGAACCCCTACAGTATGCTCAGTATCATCACCTGCCAGATCATGCTGTATATTATGTCGCTCTTTGTTTCCGTCCTGCAGGCAGGTTATATGAAAATGCACCTGAACCTCAGCAGAAAAGAGCCCTATGATCTGAAAAATCTGGTTCAGCCCTTTACCATGCAGCCGGACAGGTTCCTGACCTTAAACCTGATCCTTCTCCTTGGGGAAGTAGTTTTGTCCCTTCCTCTTAATATTTTAAGCTACCGGACCGACGGACTGGAGTCTCTCGGTTTCAGTCTGGGGGCGGCTCTGATCCAGTCTTTAGTAAATCTTCTTTTGTCTTTGTTCTTCGGGCTGTCCAACTATCTGCTGCTGGATAATCCTGAGATGGGGGCTATAGAAGCAATGAAAACAAGCTGCCGTCTGATGAAGGGAAACAAGGGCAGATACTTCTATATCAATCTAAGCTTTATTCCCCTGGAGATCATCTGTATTTTCACATGCTACATTGGTTATCTCTGGCTGGAACCTTATGTCCAGAACACCTTCGCCCATTTTTATATGGATGTCACCGGTGAACTGGATCATCCCCGCCCTAAACCTGAAGGCGCTGCTGAAACTTCTTTTTCTGAACAATAAATCATATAAAAAGGGGCTGTCGCATTAGTCATATGTCAGGAATATTTATACATTTTATGCGAATTTGTCGAGCATAGCTTTGAGACCATAGGCTCAAAGCGGCACAGACTGAGCAATAAAATGTATAAATATTCTCGATTTTGATTAAATGCGACAGCCCCTTTGTTTTACCCGTATATAAGATTTGCCAGCAGCACCAGAATGGGAATGGCGATCAGCGTCCTTTCAAGGAATAAAATCAGCAGCTTCCAGAATCCCAGAGGGACTTCACTTTTGATCACTACGGTTCCCACCTCTGTCAGATAAATGATCTGTACCAGAGACAGCGCTCCGATAATGAAAGTGGTCTTTACCGCTATATCCGAACCCGCAAGGAGCAGGGCAGGAATAAACATATCTGTAAATCCTACTAAAGTGGCCGGCGCCACAGCAAAGGCGTCCTCTACTCCAAAAAGCTGGAGATACAGTCCCATTGGATAGGAGATCCAGTCAAAGAAAGGTGTATAAGTGGCAATAGCCAGAGCCACCACGCCCCAGGAGGCCACAATGGGGATCAGGTCAAAAAGTGTTCCCATCATTACCTCAAGGCCGCTTACCAGCACTGTGTCTACATGAAATTCATTGGCTCTCTTACAGCTGGATTCCAGAGCATAGGAAAGAACACCTTTCTCCTGGGGAAGATCCTCCGCCACCTGTTTCCCCGTAGCTTCCCGATAGGTATTGGGAATGGTGCGGATCGGCGGTATCCTGGAAATGATGACTGCCAGAATAATCCCCACGATACAGACGCAGAGATAAAAAACAGGGAAATCTCCGGACAGGCCCAGAGTTTCTGCTACCATAAGGCAAAAGGGCACAGATACCAGGGAAAAATTGGTCATGATGTACCCAGCTTCCCGTTTTGTATAAAATCCTTTCATATACTGCTCTCTGGTAAGGATCACCGCTGCATTGGCCGCACCGAACCAGGAGGCGATCAGATCTACGGACGCCCGGCCGGGTACATGGAATAAAGGCCGTACCACCGGTCTTGCAATGACTCCCAGAAACTCCATGATCCCGCAGTCTGTAAGAAAAGGAAGTATGAAGCTAAAAGCGATCAGAATGCAGAAAAGAGTTCCGCACAGATCGATAATGGTCCCGCCTGTATCCGGGGAGATCACAACTGCCGGTCCTGTCTGGAAAAGCACCATGACCCCTACCACAGCTCCGATGATCTTGGATACCAGATACAAAGGCGTTGTGCAGAAAGCTTTGCTCAGATACCGGTTCTTCCTGATGAGATCAGGTTTTACCAGAAAATCCACCAGACTGACCACTGCAGAGACCACCAGCAGAGCCGTAACAATGTAGATCAGACTGCCGCCCAGCAGTCCCTGGATCCACATCTTTACAAAGTCAAGGAGTGTGGTAAAAGAAGACTCATAGGGAATAGGCACCAAAAACATCAATACACCGAAAGCAGAGCCAATAATAAACTTTATCAGATTTTTCTTATTCACATAGGTATTCTCTATCTTCTTTTCCATCTCTTACTCCAATCCCTCTACGATTTCCATAGCCTGGTAGATCATATCCTCAGTTACCGGATAAGGAATATGTTCCATATCCGGTCCTGTTACTGTTTCTCGTAAAACATCCTTCAGATATTCCCGGTCCAGGGGCACTTCCATTTCTTTTAAAGTAGATGGGATTCCCAGATCTTTCAGGAATTTTTTTGCCTCCGGCAGTCTTTCCATATCATGATCCACTGCCAGCTGAACCAGCACTCCGTAAGCCACCACGTCGCCGTGGAGATATTTCTCTTCAAATCCCGGCAGAATTACCAGACCATAATATACAGAATGAGCAATAGCGCAGTTATAGTCATCCAGCACCATCAGGGAAACCATTCCCGTGCTCACGATATTAGCCAGCACTGCCTGTTGGAGATCAAAAGAGGCTTTACGCGCTTTGCAGTCCTTCAGGGCCTGAACCCCATGTTCCAGCAAAGGCCCATAACACAGGTTACTGATTTCTCTTCCCAGAGAAGAGCTGTGGTCCAGTTTATCTCCTCTGGCAGCAAAATGGCACTCGAAAAATTTTCCCATAGTATCTCCCATGCCCGCACGCAGATACCGCCATGGCGCATCTGCAATGACCCGGGTATTGATAAAGCAGTGCCGGGCCGGCTTGTCAAAAAAGTAAAAACGGTCAAAATTTCCATCTTCTTTATATACTACAGATAAGGCAGTTGTCGCCGCACAGGTGGCCGCTATTGTGGGAAAAGTAAAGACCGGAAGGCCTGTCTGGTCTGCTGCTCCTTTTGCAGTATCCAGGGCCTTTCCGCCGCCCATTCCAAAAATCATGTCAGCCTCACATTCCCGGGCATGATCTGCCCAGCGCTTTATAGTCCCCGGCGTACAATCCTCTCCGAAAACCACTTTATCCACAATCTCCAGCTCTGTACCCTGGATCGCTTTTTCAAGGATTCCCAGTCCGGCTTCCATAGCCTTTTCCCCTCCGATAAGGAGGATCCGTTTTCCATAGTGTCCGCAGACCTGGGGAACGTTTTCATAGGCGTCTTCTCCTATGGTATAATTTGCGAAATATACAGAATATGACTTCATCCTTTCAGCTCCTTTAATTTTTTCAGACGGCGAAGGGCCTCATCAATAGTATCTTTCTCTCTGGCAAAATGCAGACGGATCAGATTATTGACTTCTTCTTTAAAGAAGCTGGATCCCGGCACTGCCGCCACCTTGATATTTTTGATCATCCACTCACAGAATTCCAGATCTGTATATCCATCAAACATAGGCAAATCCAGAAACTCCTGAATATCAATGAGTACAAAATAGGTACCCTGAGGCACATTATGTTTCAGGCCGATCTCATCCAGCCCTTTCAAGAAATAATCCCTTTTCTCCGTATAGGTCTTCAGCAGATTCTCATAATAAGAATCCGGGAAGTTCAGTCCTGTTACCGCTGCTTCCTGGAGAGGAGCCGCGGCTCCTACTGTAAGAAAATCATGGACCTTTTTGGCGGCCTCGATGACATTCTCCGGGCCGATCAGATAGCCCAGTCTCCATCCTGTAATAGAATAGGTCTTAGACAGGGAATTGCAGGTGATGGTATGGTCATACATTCCCGGAAGAGAAGCCATGCAGGTATGATGATAGGGGGCATAGACCATATGCTCGTAAACTTCATCAGTAACCACAAAAGCATCATATTTCAGGGCCAGTTCTCCGATTCCCATCAGTTCTTCCCTGGAGAACACTTTTCCACAGGGGTTGGAGGGATTGCAGACGATAATGGCTTTTGCTCCCTCTTTGAATCCTTCTTCCACCAGATTGATATCAAACTTGTATTCCGGAGGGACCAGCGGAATATAGATGGGTTCTGCTCCGGACAAAATCGCATCCGCTCCGTAATTTTCATAAAAAGGAGAAAATACCATAACCTTGTCTCCCGGATTACAGATAGTCATCATAGCACACATCATGGCCTCTGTGCCTCCGCAGGTCACTACGATCTCAGTTTCCGGGTCAATGGCTCTTCCAATGGCTTTTCCCTGTTTTCTGGCAAGAGCTTCTCTGAAGTTCTCAGCTCCAAAGGTCACTGAATACTGGTGAGGGCCTTTATAGGCGGCCTGGGCCAGGGCATCCATAATCTCTTTTGGGGGATCAAAATCCGGAAAGCCCTGAGAAAGATTAATAGCTCCATATTCATCGCTGATCCTGGTCATCCGCCGGATCACAGAATCTGTAAAAGTTCCTACCCGCTGACTTAGCTCTGGCATAATTATACATCCTCCTCTGTCTTTTTTATCATCCGCTCTCCATCTGCGCCCCAGATCCTTTTTCTTAGGACAGCCTGGGCGGACTATGTATAATCTTTAAATTTTCCTTCTATTGACGTCACTTGGACGTTTTTATATAATAAAGTATAACGTTACGGTATAGTCAAGGAGAAATGTATATTTATGCAAAAATTAAATATCCCATGCATAAAAACCGGAGAATTTGCCAAATTATGCGGAACAAATAAAAGAACCCTTTTCCACTATGATGAGATCGGCCTTTTTTCTCCGGCTTCCACTGATGAGAAAGGCTATCGGTATTACAGCGAAAGTCAATGCGACGTATTCTTTACCATTACCTGTCTGAAAGAACTGGGGATGCCTTTAAAGGAAATAAAAGAATATATCTCCCATCAAAGCCCCTCTGCCATAGAGGAGCTTCTGGAAATCCAGCAGACAAAAGTAGCGGCGGAGCTTGAACAGCTCCGCCGCATACAGACTGTGATCCATACAAAACTTTCTCTCCTTCACAGAGCCAGAGAACTCCAGAACGTCACGGATCTCTCCTCCGTGTTTCTGGAAACCCAGGAGGAGGAGCAGCTTCTGGTCCTGAGCGCCCCTATTTTTTCTGATGATCATGACCGGATCTTCTCTGCACTCTGCGAACATATCGCCCAATGCAGTCATTACCGGCTAAATTCCGGCTACCCCTACGGGGCCATGCTTCCCCTGTCCGGACTCCGGGCTCAGGACTGGGAGACTTACGGATATTTCTTTACAGAAACCTGCCAGTCTCCGGAAAAAATCCCTTCTTCCATAAAAACCTGCATAAAAAAAGCAGGTACCTACGCTGCTATATATCTGAGGGGAAATTACTACAAATCAGAAGAAGCCTTCCGAAAGCTTCTTGCTTATCTGGACAAGCACCGGCTTGCCCCCGGAGAGTTCGTATATAAAGAGGCGGTCCTGGATGAACTTTCTGCAAAAGAGGAAGAATATCTTACCAGGATATCCGTGAACTGCAAATGAGGGGCCGTCGCAAATCAAAATCGAGAATATTTATACATTTTATTGCTGAAATATGAACTAATGCGACAGCCCCTCTTCTCTTATCTATTCTTCTAACAAATGCCAGATCAGTTCGTGTCCCTTTTCCAGCAGTTTTCCTGTCTTTTGGGCCTCTGCCTCATTGTAGCAGAAGCCTCCCTTCTCTTCCTTGTTTCTGCTGTCGTAGAGCACATAGGGAACAGGATCGGAAGTGTGAGTTTTCACACAAATGGGGGTCGGATGATCCGGAAGTACCAGCATCCGGTAATTTTCCCCGGAAGCGTCCATGCCTTCTTTTATCCTTGCCACCACTCTTTTATCCAGATATTCAATGGCCTTGATCTTCTTTTCTATGCTTCCCTGATGTCCCATCTCATCGGGTGCCTCTACATGAACATAAACAAAGTCGCAGCCATCCTCCAGCAGCGCTTTCAAAGCTGCGTCTGCCTTTCCCTCATAATTGGTATCCAGACCGCCGTTGGCGCCTTCCACATAAATGTTTTTCATGCTGGTTCCCACGGCAATTCCTTTTAAAAGATCCACAGCAGAAATCATAGCCCCTTTTTTGTGGAATTTCTCTTCAAAAGAATCCAGGGACGGCTTTGTGCCTGCCCCCCAGAACCACAGGCTGTTTCCCGGATTCAGACCTTTTTCTATCCTGGCCCGGTTTACCGGGTGATCTTTCAGAATCTCATAGCTCTTCTTCTGCATTTCCAGAAGTGCCGGTTCATCGGGCAGATACTCCCGGATCCTTTTCCCCCGGATATCATGAGGGGGCGTAAGAGGTACTGTCATTCCCTTCTTCCATATCAGGCAATGCCTATAGCTGGTTCCGGAATAAAACTGAAAAGTTTCATTTTCCAGCTCTTTTTTTACTGCTTCCAGCAGGACTTCGGATTCTTCTGTAGTAATCTCATCTGCACTGTGATCCAGGATCCGCTTCTCCTCATAATTCTCCTCTTCCTGAGACAGAGTTACCAGGTTGGCCCGAATCGCCACATCTCCTTCTTTCATATCAACCCCTATATTCAGGGCCTCCAGAGGAGATCGGCCGGAATAGTAAATTTCCGGATCGTATCCCAGCACAGAAAGATTTGCCGTATCGCTTCCCGGCGCCATCCCTTTGGGGACATTCTTTACCATTCCCATTTCTCCCTGGCTGGCCAGGCTATCCATTACAGGAGTGTCTGCATATGCCAGAGGAGTCTTGCCCCCCAGCTCCTCCAGGGGTTCATCTGCCATACCGTCTCCTAAAACCACAATATACTTCATGTTCTTCTACCTCTTATTATGCTCTGATACGGATCCTGCCCAGGATTTCCGGACAAGCAGCCGCTTTCTCGTCAAACGTTCCCTCACTCATCATTTCTGTGACAAATCCAAACTCATCGTCCAGTCCAGGAACAGAAATAAACTCTGCTTTTCCAAAAAGCACTTCTATTTTTTCTTTGTCTTCCTGAAGATTTCCCTTTACTCTCACAAAGAATTTATGTTCTACATCTTTAATATCAACCTGATCCAGAACCTTGCTGCTCCAATAAGTCACTACCGTCTTGCCCTGGTGTTTAGCGCAGTCCACCACATCTCCCACTACAGCGCTGGCCGTAGGCAGTTTGCCTGCGCCGCTGCCGTAGAACATCGCATCTCCGAGTACATTTCCATGGACAAAAATGGCGTTAAATACGCCGTTTACACTGTAAAGAGGACTGTTCTTTCCCACCAGTTCCGGACACACCATCGCATAGAATTTCTCGCCCTTTCTCTTACTGGTAGCCAGCAGCTTCACCTTCATTCCCAGAAGGCTGGCATATTTCATATCCTCAGCAGTGATTTTTGTAATTCCCTCGGTATAAATGCTCTCATAATTTACATGAGCTCCATAGGCCAGAGAAGAAAGAATGGCAATCTTCCTGCAGGCATCAAATCCTTCCACGTCTGCCTCCGGATTCCGCTCTGCATAACCTTTTTCCTGAGCTTCTTTTAATACTGCCTCGAAATCTGCATATCTGTCTCCCATTTCCGTAAGGATATAATTGGTAGTTCCATTTAAAATACCTGTGATCTCGTCGATCTCATCTGCAGTAAGCGAAGAATTCAGCGGACGGATAATGGGAATTCCTCCTCCGCAGCTTGCCTCAAACATATAGTTTACCTTGTGAGCCTTGGCGATCTCAATAAGCTCCAGTCCATGTCTGGCAACCAATTCCTTATTAGAGGTGCATACAGACTTTCCTGCCTCTAAGGCTCTTTTTGAGAAAGTATAGGCCGGCTCCACTCCGCCCATTACTTCTACCACGATCTTCACTTCCGGATCTTTCATGATTGTCTCAAAATCATGGACCAGGATCTTCTCTATAGGACTTCCCGGGAAATCCCTGAGATCCAGCACATATTTGATATGGATCTCCTCTCCTGCTCTTTTTTTAATGCTCTCTTTGTTGGTATCCAATACTTCCACTACACCGGAACCTACGGTTCCATATCCTAACACTGCAATTTGAATCATAATCTTCTCCTCTGCCTATTCTCTGCCTAATATTTTCAGATAATGCACACCTTTAATATGCTCAATATTATCCACCATGGCTGCGGCATCCCCCTCTGCAGGAAGAATCGCCACACTTAAAGTAAGACCAGCCACACCATTCATAGGAATACTCTGATGAATGGTCAGGATGTTTCCGTGAAACTGGGCGATAGCCGCCAGTACCGCTGAAAGCAGTCCGGGCTCGTCATCCATCTGAAGGATAAAAGTAATGTTTTCCCCTTTGGTTTTCTCCTTAAATGGAAAAATATCATCTTTATATTTATAAAAGGAGCTTCTGCTTATCCCCACCGCATCTACTGCCTCCTGTACGGTATCCAGCTTTTGAGTATCCAAAAGTTTTTTGGCCTCCACTACTTTCAGAAGGACATCTGGCACCGCCTTTTCTGTTACTACATAATACTTGTTGTGATCAGTCATAAGGTTCACCTTTGTTCTTTCCAAAAATACATTTGTGCGTCCTCAAAAGATAGTACCATACTTTATCCTTTTAGGCAACTATTTTTCCTTTTTTCCTAAAGCTGACCACTTTAGATAAGCATTGATAAAGTTATCAATATTTCCGTTCATTACTGCGTCTACGTTTCCCGTTTCCTCATTGGTCCTGTGATCTTTCACCATGGTATATGGCTGCATGACATAAGAGCGGATCTGATTTCCCCAGCCGATCTCTGTCAGCTCGCCCTGGATGCCGGAAAGCTTCTTCTCATTTTCCTGCTGCTTCAGCATATACAGCTTCGCCTTCAGCATCTGCATGGCTTTGTCCTTATTCTGGAACTGGGAACGTTCGTTCTGACACTGCACCACGATTCCCGTAGGAATATGGGTAATACGTACAGCTGAAGAGGTCTTATTGATATGCTGACCTCCGGCGCCGCTGGAACGGTAAGTATCAATCTTCAGATCATCCGGATTGATCTCCACATCCACATCCTCCTCAATATCCGGCATCACATCGCAGGAAACAAAGGAAGTCTGTCTCTTTCCCGCCGCATTAAAGGGAGAAATACGCACCAGGCGGTGAACTCCTTTTTCCGATTTCAGATATCCATAGGCATTTTCTCCGTTAACCTGAAAGGTCACAGATTTGATCCCGGCTTCCTCTCCGTCCAGATAGTCCAGGACCTCTGTGGAAAATCCGTGCCGGTCTGCCCATCTCAGATACATCCTGTAAAGCATACTGGCCCAGTCACAGGATTCCGTTCCCCCGGCTCCTGCATGAAGAGTCACAATAGCGCTGCACTTGTCGTACTCTCCTGAGAGAAGGGTTTTGATTCGGATAGTTTCAAACTCTTCTTCAAATTCTTTCAGCATTTCCTCAATATCCGGGATCACAGAAGGATCGTTTTCCTCATATCCCATATCGATCATCAGTTCAATTTCTTCCTTCTGGTTCTGAAGCTTATGATAAACCTCCATATCGCTTTTCAGGGCGCTTAATTCTTTCATCATCTTCTGGGAGCGTTCTGCATTATCCCAGAAGCCGGGAGCTTCCATCTCTCTCTCCAGCTCCTCCACTCTCTGTTCTTTATTCTCCAGATCAAGAGACTCCCTCACTTCTTCCAGGGGCAGGGTGTATCCGTTCAGCCTGGTCTTAAAGCTATCTAATTCGACCACTCTTATTTCCTCCTTCTTTCTTATTGATCAATCTCCACAGTCACCATATAAATACTTACCTGAGGCTCTACCTTTCTCACCGTTCCTGTAAGTTTCGCCAGAGGTTTCTTCAGATTACTGGACATGGCAACTGCAGGCTTTATGGTATAATAATACATGACTCCTGACATAGTGACCGCCTGATCTTCCTTCAGTTCTACCCGGTCTCCAGACTTGACCAGTCCTTCCCTCTCCATGGTAAAATCCACCATCTGTCCCATAATCCATCCTCCTCTCTGCGGCTTTATCATATCTTATATATTTTTAACTGACAAACTGCTGCAGTTACAGTTTCCTATACCTACAGCAGTTTTGCGTCTTTTACAATATTTATCCCTTAGCCCGGTATCAGCTGATCTTCTTTCTGCCGCAGCACTGTTTGTATTTCTTTCCGCTGCCGCAGGGGCAGGGATCATTCGGATATATCTTTTTCTCCGTCTTCTGAACAGGTTTTCTCGGTCCGGACTCGTCCTTGTTGGTTCCCGTAACCTGAGCCACCTGCTCTCTTTCCACCTTCTGCTCCAAACGTACATGATACAGAAGCCTTAAAGTGGTCTCCTGAATAGCTGCGATCATACTGTCAAACATTTCATAGGCCTGCAGCTTATACTCTACCTTAGGGTCTCTCTGTCCGTAAGCCTGAAGGCCGATACCCTGACGGAGCTGATCCATATCATCAATATGATCCATCCACTTCTGATCGATAACCTTCAGAAGAATCACCCGCTCCAGCTCACGAAGCTGTTCTGCCTCCGGAAATTCTGCTTCCTTCTCTTCATAGAGTTTTACAGCTTCTTCCTTCAGCTTCTGCTTCACCTGGTTTTTCCGCATTCCCTTAATGTCTTCACGGGTGATTGGCTTCAAAGGAATGATCGGACGAAGAACAGAATTGATTTCATTCATATCCCATTCTTCCTGGTCTACATCATCAGAAAATACCATATCCACAGCGTGTTCCACAGTGTCTGTGATCATCTTATAAATAGCATCCCGCATATTTTCGCCGTCCAAAACTCTCCGACGTTCTTTATAGATGATCTCTCTCTGCTCATTATTTACCTGATCATATTCCAGCAGATTCTTACGGATACCGTAGTTGTTGCTTTCGATCTTCTTCTGTGCTTTCTCAATCGCACTGGAAAGCATTTTATGTTCGATCTGCTCATTCTCCGCCACCCCAAGTGACTTAAACATATTCATCAGTTTTTCGGAGCCGAAAAGCCGCATAAGATCATCTTCAAGAGACAGATAAAATCTGGATTCTCCCGGATCGCCCTGACGTCCGGAACGTCCTCTCAGCTGATTATCGATACGTCTGGACTCATGACGTTCTGTGCCGATGATCTTTAAGCCCCCGGCAGCTCTGGCTACCTCATCCAGTTTAATATCCGTACCACGGCCGGCCATGTTGGTGGCAATAGTCACATTGCCAGCCTCGCCGGCATGAGCCACGATCTCCGCCTCTTTCTCATGGAACTTGGCGTTCAGCACCTGATGAAGGATCCCCTCTCTTTTCAGCATACGGCTTAGAAGTTCGGAAGTCTCTATAGTGATAGTACCTACCAGAACCGGCTGCTGTTTTGCATGGGCTTCCTTTACCGCTTCCACTACAGCCCGGAATTTTTCCTTCTTTGTCATATAAACAGCATCTTCCAGATCTATACGGGCGATAGGTTTGTTGGTCGGGATCTCAATAACATCCATTCCATAAATATCTCTGAATTCTTTTTCCTCGGTAAGAGCTGTACCGGTCATACCGGCTTTCTTATTATATTTATTAAAGAAATTCTGGAAAGTAATAGTAGCTAGAGTCTTGCTTTCTCTGCGTACCTTCACATGCTCTTTGGCTTCAATAGCCTGATGAAGACCGTCGGAATACCTCCGGCCGGGCATGATACGTCCCGTAAACTCGTCTACGATCAGAACTTCATCGTCCTTTACCACATAATCCTGATCTCTGAACATCAGATTATGAGCCCTGAGAGCCAGGATGATATTATGCTGGATCTCCAGGTTCTCCGGGTCAGCCAGATTATCAATGTGGAAAAATTCCTCCACTTTATGAACACCTTGTTCTGTCAGGTTTACGATCTTGTCCTTTTCATTAACGATGAAATCGCCTGTTTCTGTGATCTCTTCACCCATAATGGCCGTCATCTTGGTAACTTCCCCGCTGGCCTCTCCTCTTTCCAGCTGTCTTGCCAGGATATCGCAGACCTCATAAAGCTTCGTAGACTTACCGCTCTGTCCGGAAATGATCAGCGGAGTACGGGCCTCATCGATCAATACAGAATCCACCTCATCGATAATGGCATAATGAAGATCTCTCTGCACCAGCTGTTCTTTATAGATCACCATGTTATCACGAAGGTAGTCAAATCCCAGCTCGTTGTTGGTCACATAGGTAATGTCGCAGGCATACTGGGCCCTTCTCTCATCATTCTTCATAGAATTGAGGACCACCCCTACGGTTAGCCCCAGGAACTCATGGACTTTTCCCATCCATTCCGCATCACGGTTTGCCAGGTAATCATTAACGGTTACAATATGCACGCCTTTTCCTTCCAGGGCGTTCAAATAAGCCGGCAGAGTTGATACCAGGGTTTTTCCCTCACCGGTTTTCATCTCTGCAATACGTCCCTGATGGAGAATAATGCCGCCGATCAGCTGTACTCTATAATGTTCCATTCCCAGAACACGTTTTGCCGCTTCACGGACTGTAGCAAACGCCTCAGGGAGAATATTATCTAAAGTTTCACCTTCCTGCAGACGGTTTTTATATTCTCTGGTCTTTCCTCTCAGCTCTTCATCGCTTAAGGCCTGCATCTGAGGCCGGAGAGACTCGATTTTATCCACAGTGGTTTTAATTCTTTTCAATTCTCTCTCACTGTGGGTTCCAAACACTTTCTCAATTACATTCATGCATTGCACTCCTATAACTATCCAATTTTTAAACTGTCAACGTTTATTGTAACACTTTCCCTGTATGAACACAAGAACAAAGAGCTTTTCACGGCAACAAAAAGCAGGGATATCCCGCATTCTTTTATTCTGCTGAGATATCCCTGGAGGAATGTCCTTTAAAAACCGCCTGTTAAAACAATTCTCAAAGAAGTTTTACTATTTAATCTTTTTTAATCTGGTTCAACTTAGCATTGATACTTTCCATAAACCCTTCAGGAGCAAGGGAGCCAGCCATTTCACCCACCTTTTCCAGAGTCATGGATTTCATCATATCCCACATGCCTTCTCCCGGCTTAACAGTCATATTCATAGTTAGTTTAAAGGCTGTAGCGGCGATTTTAACCGCTTCTTCATTCTTTGCCAGTTCTTCCATAGTATCTTTAATGCTGTACATACCCTCCGGGAATTCCATAGGCGCCTTCAGATCCAGATCCCCCACAGCCTTAAACCAGTTGGCAACTCCTTCTGCTCTTTCGTTTACTTCCGGCAGCACATAAATAGAAGGCTCTTTCTCTACTTTTTCCAAAGTCATGGCATCTTTCAGGTCTCCTGCCTCTGCCACGATAGTATTGAATCCCTCAGCCAGAGCCACCTCAAATACAAATACCTTTTCAGCGCTCTGCTCTCCCACTTTTTCTCCATTCAGATACAAGGTAACTGTAGGAAGATTGGAATATACACGGATCTGAGTAGTCTCTCCAGCTCTCTGAGCGTAGCGTTTTCCACAGAGATGTACCATAGACTCTTTGTTCCAGTATGCTTTATAAATATAATAGCTGTCTTTCTTTGTCTTTCTGTCAATGGTCATCAGGCCCTTGTTGTTACGTCCTGCCACGCCGCCTTCGTTTCTGGCAGCACAGCCGAAATCGAACATGTTCCATACATGACTGGACCAAAGCCATGGACGCTCGTCCAGGACTTTTGCCATATGCTCATGATACAGCGCCTGATACTCTTCACTATAGTCCTTGCAGGCAGGATTTGGTCCGTGATAGGTGATAATACCTTCACAGCCGTATTCAGAAACACCTACGCAGATGTCCGGATGAACCTTATGGAAGTTGTCGAACCATGGACCGTTGTCTTCCATCTTTCCCCCGTACCACCCAAAGTAGTGATTGTAGCTCTCTACATCAGTGATGCCATGCATTGGGCTTTCTACCGGAGTCATGGTCACATGGGCAATGGTTGTGAGACGGGTTGGATCCAGTTCTTTTGCCAAAGCGTTCAGTTCTTTATGATTTTCCACCAGCTTCTCGGAAATGCCGCCGATCAGGATCTCATTGGAGATGCCCCAGAAGCAGATAGATGGATGGTTATAATTCTGGATGATCAGCTCTTTTAACTGGCTGATACAGTTCTGATGAGCTTCCGGATCCTTGTTGAATACACTGATAAAGGGAATCTCAGCCCATACGATAAAGCCCATCTCGTCACAGGCATCATAGAAGTCCTGTGAATGCTGATAATGGGCCAGACGGATGGTATTGGCTCCCAGCTCTTTGATCAGCGCCGCGTCTCTGTAATGGTCTTCTTTTGTCAATGCATTTCCTTTGTAAAGCATATCCTGATGACGGCTCACACCCCGGAGAGGTGTCTCTTTTCCGTTGATGATAAATCCTTTGTTTGGATCACAGGAAAAGCTGCGCACGCCCACTCTGGCAGAAATCTCATCATATGCCTCATTTCTTCTCTGAAGAGTTGCTTTTACAGTGTACAAATATGGGCTGTCGATCTCCCATCTCTGTGCATCTGGTACATAAAGAGTGATTCCTGTACTATCAGCCGGGCGGCAGCCACTGGCTACTTCTTTGCCCTCTGCATCAAGAACAGAATACAGTACTGTAAAGTTTTCATCTATATTTTTAACGTAGGAAACAATTTCAAAAGTCGCGCCGCCGCAGTCACAAGGCTTCGGTGTCACCTGGATACCCGGACCTCCATAATATTCCAGATCAAAATGTGCTTCCGGCACACTGATCAGATTCACGCCCCTGTAAAGTCCGCCGTAGAAGGTAAAGTCTGCTGACTGTGGATATACGCTGTCCTTATATTCATTGCTGCAGGCGATCACCAGAAGATTCTCTCCTTCTTCTTTGCACAGAGAAGTGATATCCCCACGGAAAGTGGAATATCCGCCTTCATGATAGGTCACTTCTGTGCCGTTTACATATACGGTAGCCTGCTGTCCTGCCGCCAGGATTTCCACAAATACTTTTCCTCCCGGCAAAGGCTGCTTTGGTGTCTCAAAAGTTTTTGCGTACCAGTATCTTCCTCTGTCATATGATCCGTTGCCGTCCTGTCCGTCAATGGCATTCCATGTGTGAGGCAGCTGTACAGTCTGCCAGTCCGCCGGCAGAGTTTCCGGAAGCCCTGCATCCTGCTGAATAAATTTCCAGTCCTGATTCAGGCTGATAACATTTCGCATAAATTTTCCTCCTTTTTAGGTGATATATTTTTACTAATTTCTATTCTACCTTTCCTTTTACAGAAACGAAAGAAGAATTTTTAGGGCTTTTTGAACAATTTTTGCTTTCGGGCAAAAGCTCAAAAAAGGAGTCTCTCAAAGCATCTGCTCTGTGGAGAGACTCCTTTTCACTCTTTATCCTTCTGTCATTTCAGTTACAGGCATCAGCCGAAATCCGGCTCGATCAGTCCGTAAGTATTTCCTTTTCTTTTGTAAACAACATTTACCTCTTCTGTTTCCGCATTTAAGAATACGAAGAAGTTATGGCCCAGCAATTCCATCTGTACACATGCGTCTTCCGGATACATCGGCTTGAATCCGAATTTTTTCGTACGGATGATCTTGATCTCATTTGTATCGTCTTCATAATCCTGATCCACAAATTCAGGCTGGAATCCTGTACCGCTCTGCTTTTTATCAATAATCTTATTTTTGTACTTTCTCAGCTGTCTTTCAATGATTTCTTCCACTAAGTCAATAGAAACATACATATCGCTGCTTACCTGCTCAGACCGGATAATATTGCCTTTTACAGGAATCGTAACCTCGATTTTCTGTCTCTCTTTTTCTACACTCAGCGTAACAATGATCTCTGTGTCAGACGTGAAGTATCTTTCCAGTTTTCCAAGTTTGTCCTCTACTGCTTTTTTCAGGCCTTCTGTAACATCAATATTTTTTCCGCTAATTACAAACTTCATTATGTCCAACCCCTTTACGTATATTTTACAAGACTTCATCTTGTAATGTACCATTATTATACCAATATCATATTTCCAGTTCAACCGTTTTTAGAAAATTTTAAGGGATTTCTATGTTTATAGATATAGCAGAAAAATTGTATGGAGAATACAGATAAAATTCACCATTTTCTCTGATTTTATTTCTCTATCTGTATTCTCCCCCGCGCTAAAAAGCAAACTGAACTTCTGTTTATCGATTTTCAGTTGCTCTCTCAGCATTCTCTTTTATAGAATCTCCGGCATCCTCTACTCCATTTTTTATATCCTCTCCCAGATCTTCCGTACCGTCTTTCAGAGCCTCTCCTGCATCTCCTGCCACACCGTCATCTGTCATAGAATTTTCCGTAGATGTGCCTCTGTCGTTCTCCGTATTATTATCATTTCCACATGCAGCGCCGCCTGTCAGAACAGCAGCAGCTATCAGGCAAAGGACTAATTTTTTCATATCTTTCGCTTTCATAACATTTTCTCCTTTTCTTTTAGTCTGCTGTTAATATGCGCATCCATCCTATTTTTTATACAAAAACAGCCTTATGAAACATTCCGGCGTTTCCGGTGTCCCACAAGGCCTGTTTTTTATTTCTATATACCTTTTTATTTTTCGCCGTTGATCACATGGCTCATATTATACATTCCTGCAGTTTTTCCCTTCAGGAATTTTGCAGCCTCAACTGCGCCTTTTGCAAATACCGTTTTAGAATACGCAGTATGCTTGAATTCTATCACTTCATCAGGACCTGCGAAAATAATTTCGTGGTCGCCCACGATTGTCCCGCCTCTTACTGCTGAAATGCCAATTTCTTTCGGATCCCTCTTTTCCCGTCTCTGGCTCCTATCATAGACGTAATGATATTCATGATCCATAGCCTCATTCAGACTATCTGCCAGAGCAAGAGCTGTACCGCTGGGAGCGTCCACTTTTAAGTTGTGATGGCGTTCTACGATCTCCATATCAAAGCCTGCAGCCGCAAGAACCTTGGCAGCCTCCTGGATCAGCTTCAGCAGAGTATTGATACCCAGAGACATATTTGCAGAGCGCAGCACCGCTGTCTCCTTTGCTGTCTCCTCTACTTTCTTCAGCTGTTCCTCAGACAGACCTGTAGTGCACAATACCAGAGGCAGCTTTCTGCTTCCGCAGTATTCCAGCACACTGTCTGTAGCCTTTGCTGACGAAAAATCAATCAAAACATCAGCCGGCACATCACATTTTTCCAGTTCAGTAAAAACAGGACATGCGCATAAGCCTTTATCTTCCAGATCTACTCCGGCCACTATCTCAGCCTCAGGATCCTGGGCAGCCAGCCCGTAAATTACCTGGCCCATATGTCCGTTGCAGCCGTTCATAATAATTCTGACCATTTTTTTCCTCTTTTCTTCTGTATCTTCTATTTTCTATCTATTATGCCAGTTTCAGTCCAAAATCAATCATTGCCTGCTTTAAGGCCTCTTTATGTCCTTCTTCCATTTCTGTGAGAGGCATACGAAGAGGTCCTACCTCTTTGCCCATAAGGTTCATAGCGGCTTTTACCGGGATCGGATTTACTTCTGAGAATAATGCCCGTACCAGCGGGAGAGCCTTCAGCTGCATTTCACAGCTCTTCTGCACATCGCCTTCCAGATAGCTCATAGCCAGATCATGGGTATATCTTGGGGCAATATTAGACAGCACCGAGATTACTCCGATTCCGCCTAAAGCCATGATCGGTGTGATCTGATCATCATTTCCAGAATAGATATCCAGTTTACCCCTGGTCATAGCCGCAATATCCGCGATCTGTGAAATATTTCCGGAAGCTTCTTTCACAGCCACAATATTTTCTACATTTTCTGCCAGATAAAGCAGCGTCTTAGGTTCAATATTAATTCCTGTACGGCCTGCAATATTATACAGTATAATAGGAAGTTTTACAGAATTCGCGATAGCTGTATAGTGAGCGATCAGGCCTTTCTGTGTAGCCTTATTATAATACGGACTCACAAGCAGAAGGCCGTCAGCTCCCATCCGCTCTGCTTCCTGGGACATCATAATGGCAGTTTCTGTGCAGTTGGAGCCTGTACCTGCCACTACGGGAATTCTTTTATTTACTTTATCAATGGTATAACGGATAGTCTCCATGTGCTCTTCATGTGAAAGGGTAGAAGATTCTCCCGTTGTTCCACAGATAATGACCGCATCCGTTCCCTCTGCGATCTGCTCTTCCAGGATTTCCCCGAGCTTTTCAAAATTTACATCTCCATTTTCCTTCATCGGTGTTACGATTGCTACACCTGCACCTTTAAAAATAGCCATATATCTTCCTCCTTCTGCTGTTCTCTTACGTTTTTTCACTGTATGAAAAGCTATTTGATGATCTCCAGAGAAACAACTCTGTCAGCTGCTTCTTTCAATGCCTCTGTGACCATATTGCCTGTCAGAATCAGCTCTGTCTCATCATCTTTTGCTTTTATCAGTCCTTTCACCTCTTCCTCTGAAACGATTCCCAGCTCCAAAGCGCTTAGGATTTCATCCAGAATCAGCATCTCACATTCTTCTGTAATCAGCACTTTTCTGGCAAAATTTAATCCATTACGGATATTCAGATTTTCCTCCTGTTTTTCTTCCTCTGTCAGATCCTCATAATATTTATCCTTT
>DWYL01000134.1 GCA_019118685.1 Candidatus Blautia merdipullorum | reverse complement strand
GTTTCTTCGGCTGGTAAAACAGATAGCGGAGCGAGAGGGCTTAACCGAACAGCTAAAGGCAGAAAATTCAATGCTGTGGGTACAGACAATGAACAGTATTCGTAATAGAGCAATGGATATTGTAAACGAGGAAATTATCTATAATTAAAGCATTATAACGCATACAACTGTAAAATTGTGGCGGGTAGGGATAAACTCCTTACCCGTCTTTTTTTGCTCTCTTAAACGCTTAAACAGGGCGGTTTTACACCGAAAAGCGTTACATACTTCACTTGTTAGTCACAATCTCTTGACTTTTTGAACTGCGTTCAGCATAATGTATTTGAACAATGTTCAAAAGGAGGTATAGTGTGGATAATAAAGAAGCCATTATACAGGCGACGATTAAACTAATTGAGGAAAAAGGGGAACATTTAGACGAAGTTACAGTCCGTGAGATATGCAAAAGAGCAGGCGTTGGATTAGGCCTTGTAAATTATCATTTTGGAAACAAGGATCAACTCATCGAGCAATGTATTGAGCGTATGATAAACGGAACAGTTGAGCATTTTCAGAATATACGAGAGAAAACAGACGGCTTTACTCCTTTTGAGAAGCTCACTTATCTCGGCAATATAACCCTTGATTTTCTGTTTGAACATTATGCCATTTCCAAAATTTCTGTTCTTACCGATATGCAGTCACCGAAAGAAAATGACAACACTTACAGAACTTATGCGGCATATCTTCCGCTTGTTGCAGCCTGCCGTCCTGACCTTGATGAAGCGGCGATAAGACGAAAAACGCTGTATTTGATTACCGTTATGCAGCAAATGTTCCTACGATACGAAATTATATCGCAAATATTGGGGATTGACCTTAGACAGAAAGAAAACCGCAGGAATTTTCACACACAAGTTTTACACGATATTTTGGAGGTATAAAGAGTGAATATAACAGTGATAAACGGAACGGAAAAACACGGCGTTACCTATCGTCTAAAAGAGATGTTTTTAGCAGGCTTTAGTGATAATGCGAATATTACAGAATATTATCTTCCAAAGGATTGCCCCGCTTTCTGCGCTGGCTGCACAAACTGTATCTTAAAGGGCGAACAGAAATGCAAGGATGCTGAATATATCAGGAAAATTGAAAAATCACTTTTGGAAGCGGACTTGATTGTGATGACATCGCCTGCATATGTCTTTCATGCGACCGGTGCAATGAAAGCGTTACTTGACCATTTTGCCTATCGTTGGATACCGCACCGTCCTGCTCCTGAAATGTTTGGAAAACGAGCTGTCATCATAACACAATGCTTGGGCAGCGGAGCAAAATCTGCGGCAAAAGATATGAAGCACAGCTTATCGTGGTGGGGCATTTCCAAAATCGAGATATTTACCGGTGCATTGATGAGCGATATCGTCTGGGAAAAATTGCCGCAAAAGAAACAAGCCGAGCTTGCGGGAAAGCTTCAAAAGCTGTCTCGGAAGTTTGCTCATATAGATTATACAAAGCCCGCACATACAAATTTGATTACGAAATTTAAGTTTTTCTTCTGCCGTATGATGCAGAAATCCATACATAGATCAGATCCCGAATACCTTGACGGAAAGTATTGGGCGGAGCAAGGCTGGCTTGCCGACAGCAGACCGTGGAAATAGTTTGTATTGTATGGGAAAATACTTCTGCAACCGCAGGTTGACACATTTCAAACCGCCGTTTGGTGGTATGCAACCTTTGAAAAGAGTATCCTATACATAGAAATAGGGCGATTGCACTACAGTATCAAACGGAGGTAAATGATTATGATTTTAGCGGATAAGATTATTCGATTGAGAAAAAGAAATGGCTGGTCTCAGGAAGAACTGGCTGCAAAAATGAATGTGTCCCGTCAGGCGGTATCCAAATGGGAGGCTGCACAGACTACACCGGATTTAGAAAAAATTCTTCAGCTTGGAAATTTGTTCGGCGTGACGACCGATTATCTTCTCAAGGACGAAATGGAAGATGAGGAGTTCACAGATGAAACAGATATACCTGTGAAACGGATTACTTTGTCACAGGCAGATCATTTTTTGAAATGGAGAAAGTCTGCGTCCGTAAAAATTGCCGTAGCAACTTTTCTTTGCGTTATTGCGGTAATCCCTCTTTTGCTTTTGGGAGCTGTGTCCGAGGTTGCTCTCTCCATATCTGAAAATGTCGCCGGAGGGATCGGGCTTGTTTCTCTGTTCGTTTTTGTTGCTGTTGCAGTTGCGATCTTTCTGCACTGCGGCTTTAAAAATGCACCCTATGACTTCATTGATAAAGAACCTTTTGAAACAGAATATGGCGTAACGGGAATGGTTAAAGAAAGACAAAAAGAATATAGACCTGTCTATGTAAGGAGCAATATGATTGCAACCGGTATCTGTATTCTATCCCCCGTTCCTCTGCTGGTCGGTGCGTTTGCCGAAAACGAATTTTTAATCGTTATCATGCTGGCAATTACTTTGCTGCTCGCCGGAATCGGAGCAGGAATATTTATCATAGCCGGCGTTCGATGGGCGAGTATGCAGAAGTTGCTGAAAGAGGGTGAATATACACCCCAAGAGATAAGGAAAAGCTACATTAAGGAAACGATTGCAACAGCGTACTGGCTGTCAGCAACAGCTATATACCTTGCCTGGAGCTTTTTAACAAACGCATGGGAGACTACCTGGATTGTGTGGCCGGTGGCAGGGGTCTTGTTTGCAGGTGTTATGGCGATCTGCCGTTTATTCACAGACAAGAAAGATTGATAAAATCCTATCGCATTTTAAGGGCAGAAGTGATATTAACACGCTTAAGACGAAGAATGACAACTGCAAATAACGCAATGTAACGCATACAACTGTAAAATTGTGGCGGGTAGGGATAAACTCCTTACCCGTTTTTTGCTCTCTTAAACGCTTAAACAGGGCGTTTTGACACCCAAAAGCGTTACATATTCCGTTTCACTGTTATAGCTGCTTGACAAAAAGCAGCTATTTCTATATAATAAGAAACAGATGTTGCGTAATAAATGTTGCCTTAAGGAGATGAACAAATGCCCCCGAAATTTAAGTTTACAAGAGATGAAATAACTAATGCCGCTTTGAATGTAACACGGAAGAATGGAATATCTGGATTGACCGCAAGAGCGTTGGCTGCGGAGCTTGGATGCTCTGTCAAACCGATTTTCGGACTGTTCAAAAATATGGAGGAAGTCGGGCAGGAGGTTTTTATAGCTTCTGACCTGCTGTATCAGAATTATTTGCGTGAAGATATGGCTAAGGGAAAATATCCCCCCTATAAGGCAAGCGGCATGGCATATATCCGCTTTGCCAAAGAAGAAAGGGAGCTTTTCAAGCTGCTTTTTATGCGTGACCGAAGCCGTGAAAAAATAGAAGAAAACAAAGAAGAAATCAGACCCCTTATGCAGTTAATACAGCAAAATTTAGGGATTAGTGAAGATGAAGCATATTTGTTTCATCTGGAAATGTGGCTCTATGTTCACGGTATTGCTACGATGATAGCCACTTCCTATCTTGATTGGGACGATGAATTTATCAGCAGAGTGCTTACCGATGCTTATATGGGACTTAAATACCGCTATACGGAGGGAAAAGAC
>DWYL01000133.1 GCA_019118685.1 Candidatus Blautia merdipullorum | reverse complement strand
GAACCCTGGATGTACAGCGACTGCACCGATTATATCCGGGAGGCCATCCGCTTCCGTTACCGCCTATTCCCTTATCTCTATTCTCTTATGGAGAGGGCTCATGAGACAGGCCTTCCTATCATGGAGCCAATGTGCAGCGCTTTCCAGAACGATCCAGCATGCTATGAAGAAGGAGTGGATTTCATGCTGGGAGATTCCCTACTGGTGGCCAATGTAGTGGAAAAAGGTGCAACGACCAGAAAAGTATATTTCCCCAAAGATAACCGTTTCTTTGATTTTTATACCAGAATGCCTTATGAGGGTGGGGAGACCGCAGAACTGGATGTAGACCTTGGAAGCATACCTCTGTTTATCAAAAGCGGCGGCATAATTCCTATGGCCCTTAACCAGATGGATAATTTCTCTACCCAGACTGTGACCGGACTTTCTATCCTCTGCGAGGCAGGACGTGACGGCGCATTCACATTATACGAGGACGACGGCCTTACTATGGACTATGAAAAGGGAGCATACCTGAAAACATTTATTACCATGAAAGCAGGAGAGCAGACTACCCTTACTTTCCGCAATGAAGGAAACTATGACACTGCTGTGGAGGATATGCAGATTGATATGATCCACAGAGAAAAGTCTCCTTACTGGGTAACAGTAAATGGAAAAGAAGTTCCTCATTTCCTTCACAGGAAAAAATTTGAGGCAGCGGACTTTGGCTGGTATTACAGTCAGAGACTGAAATCTGTTCAGATCAAATATCCGAACCCGAAAAAGGATTATCAGATAGTGGTTTCCTTTGAGCAGTTTGATCTTATCGGAATGTAAAAAAGGAGGAGAAAATCAATGAAAAAGTTTGCAGCAATTGCTTTGGCTGCCAGTATGGTTCTTGGACTGTCCGGGTGTGGAAGCAGCGGATCTGCCCAGACCAGCGACACCGCCACAGCGGAAAATCCCATGGTGCTGACTCTGGCTCATGGACTCAGCGAAAGCCATACCGTACATATTGCAATGACGGAATTTGCTGAAAAAGTAGAAGAGCGGACAGACGGAAGGATAAAGGTAGAGATCTATCCCAACGGCCAGCTTGGTTCTGAAAATGAAAACATGGAACAGCTTATGGCCGGCGTCATCTCCATGACAAAGGTATCTGCCCCGGGTCTTGCTACCTATAATGAAGCATACCATACCTTCGGTCTTCCTTATATTTTCGATGATACAGAAGATTTCTATCATAAGATGGATTCCCAGGAAATGAAAGATTTCTTCCTGTCCACCGAGGAGGACGGATTTGTGACCATCACTTACTATACCTCAGGAGCCCGTTCTTTTTATACTAAAGATACCCCTATACGTACTCCTGAAGATCTGAAAGGCCTGAAGATCCGTGTGCAGGATATGCAATCCCAGACAGATATGCTGGAAGCTCTGGGCGGAACACCTGTGGCCATGGCCTATGGAGATGTATATACCTCTCTTCAGACAGGTATTATTGACGGTACAGAAAACAATGAAACAGCCCTTACCACAGGAAAACACGGAGAAATCTGTAAGGTATTCTCTATGGATCAGCATGCCATGATCCCTGACGTTCTGGTCATGGGCGCAGATGTATGGAACAGTATTGCCCCTGAAGATCAGCAGATAATCCTGGAAGCGGCCTATGAATCAACAGACAGCCATAAAGTGGCCTGGGATGCGGCGATTGAAGAGGCAATCGAAGAAGCTAAAACAGAAATGGGCGTTACCTTTATCGAAGATGTAGATAAAGAAGCCTTCCGTGAGGCAACCGCCGATATGATCCAGGAATACTGTGACCGGTATCCGGGGGTAAACGACCTTCTGAATACTATCAATTCCATAGAATAGAAGGGGGAACATTATGGAAAAATTGTTAACTGCCATTAAGAAATGGATGATCCTCATCCTTTCCCGTATTGCTACAGTATTATTATCTGTCATGACCCTGCTGGTATTGTATCAGGTATTTACCAGATACGTTTTAAATGATCCGGCAGCTTTCACAGAGGAGCTGGTAAAATATTCTCTGATCTGGACAGGATTTATCGGCGCCGCCTACGCTTTCTATACCAGAGAGCATATGGCTCTGATCGTATTCCGAGACAAATTGAATCCCCAGGGCAGAAAGATCCTTATGATATTCATAGACGCCCTAATCCTCCTTTTTGCACTTTTTGTTATTACCATCGGAGGGGTAAAGCTGGCTTTAAGCGCCCGGAGCGTATATTCCGCTCTTCTCGGTATTCCAAGAAGCCTTGTCTATGCCATGGCTCCGATTTCCGGTGTCTTTATCATTGTAGCTCAGATCATTAATCTCTACGAGGATGTCACTGGAAAAGAAATCGGAAAAGAAGAGACAGAAGGAGGGAATTGAGTATGAATATTGCTGTTGTAGCCGTTATTATGTTTGTTGTGTTTGCAGCGCTGTTATTTCTGGGCTGCCCGATATCTGTAACTATTGTCATTGCCTCTATCGCCGCAGGTATTTCTTCTCTGTCCTGGGATCAGATCACCTTTATCACCATGCAGAAAATGAACAGCGGTGTGGAAAGCTTTTCTCTGCTGGCTATTCCTCTGTTTATCCTGGCAGGAAATATTATGAATAACGGCGGAATCGCCAAGAGACTGGTAGACTTTGCCAAGCTTTTTGTAGGCTGGATCCCGGGATCCCTGGCTCAGGCAAATATTGTAGGTAATATGCTTTTCGGCGCATTGTCCGGTTCATCTGTAGCTGCAGCTTCCGCAATGGGTGGCTGTATCTACCCGATTCAGAAAGAAGAGGGCTACGATCCGGCGTTTGCCACCGCAGCCAACATTGCCTCTGCGCCTACCGGACTTCTGATCCCGCCCACCAGTGCATTCATCGTATACTCAACTGTAGCAGGGGGCGTATCCATTTCCACTTTGTTTATGGCCGGATATATCCCCGGTATCCTTATGGGCCTTGGCTCCATGGTGGTTGCCTTTGTCTACGCAAAGAAGCATAAATATCCTACAACCGGATGGGTAGGAATGAAAGAAGCAGTCCGGGTAACTTTCAGAGCGATCCCCAGCCTTCTCCTGATCATCATCGTCATCGGCGGCATCGTAAGCGGTATCTTCACTGCAACAGAAGGGGCCGGTATCTGCGTGCTTTACTGCCTGATCCTGTCCATCTGCTACAAAAGCATTAATGTAAATTCTTTTATGAAGATCCTGGTAAGCAGCGCCTGCACCAGCGGCATTATCCTGTTCCTGATCTCTGCCTCCTCCGCCATGTCTTTTGTTATGGCATATTCCGGAATTCCTGCTGTGATCAGTGACGCACTTTTATCCGTGTCTTCTAACAAATATGTGATCTTTTTCTTAATGAATGTGATCTTAATGATCGTAGGTATGTTTATGGACATTACACCGGCGATCCTGATTTTCACACCGATCTTTCTGCCCATTGCTCAGAGTCTGGGAATGACAGATATCCAGTTTGGTGTTATGCTGATCTTTAACATGTGCTTAGGCAACATGACTCCGCCGGTAGGTTCTGTACTATTTGTAGGCTGCGGAATCAGCAAAATCAGTATTGAGGCAGTGGCAAAAAGACTGCTTCCATATTTTGTAGTTCTGTTCTTGCTTCTGCTGGCAGTCACCTACATACCTGTACTTTCCCTGGGAATTCCTTCCCTTATGGGACTTATATAATCATACAAACCTGACAGATTTCTTCTGACGGGATAGAAGATGGGCTACTGTAAATACCCTATCACTGATATGGTTCCTTTACAGCAGCCCGTTTTTGGCTTCTAATCTATTTTTTCCCGCAGTATCACAGCCTTGGAAGCAGCCCGCCTTCTGGCATCGCTTAATTTAGCATAGTGTTTTTTCGTCGTATTTACGTCTGCATGGCCTAGAACATCGGCAACCAGGTAAATGTCCCCGGTCTCCCGGTAAAGAGCTGTACCGTAGGTACTGCGGAGCTTGTGAGGGGTAATCGTTTTAGCAGAAATAGCAGAAGCGTATTTCTTTACCATTTTTTCTACTGCATCTACACTGATCCTTCTTCTCTGGCCGGAGAGAAAAAGAGCGTCCTCATGGCCGGAGAGGGGAGTCATGGCATTTCTGGAAATCTCCAGATAATCATGCAACGCCTTTTCCACCTCTTCCCCAAAGTAGACGATCATTTCATTTCCTCCTTTCCGAAGGATCCGGATCCCATTATTCTTAAAATCAATATCCGATATGTTCAGTCCCACCAGTTCCGAAACACGAACACCTGTTCCAAGCAGGAGAGTGACAATGGCAATGTCCCGGTACTTTTGTTTGTTATAATGATAAAGTTTCACTCCGGTAAGCTGATTTCCATAATTTTCTATATAATCCAGCAGATTGGCTACCTCGTCAGGATCCAGCTGGATAATAGCTTTTTCTTTAATTTTCGGCATATCTACAAGACGCACCGGGTTAGAAGGCAATAACTTTCTTTTACACAAATAATCGTAAAAACTCCGCAAACAGGACATTTTCCTGGCAATCCCGGTGCGGGAATTGGTTTCCAATTTGTTGTCCGGGCCTTTATAGGCTTTGAGATATTCCTGAAATTCTTCGAAATCTACAGGCTGAAGACTGGAAAGATCCGCAATGGAAACATCAGTCATAGGTTTGGACATTAAGGCAAGATTTGATTCCTGAAGGAACCGGAAAAAAACCCGCA
>DWYL01000132.1 GCA_019118685.1 Candidatus Blautia merdipullorum | reverse complement strand
ATACGAGCACTTTCCAATCATGATCTTTTCAGCCTCGTCGCAGCTGTCCATCCATTTCTTGTGGAATTTCATATCATAGATGGAGGCAGTTTTCTCAGGGTTGGTTTTCTTTGCTGCGTCCACACATTTTTGCTGAATGATAACCGCCTCGATCATAATACCGAAGAAAGCGGCAATACCGACAAAAAATAATAAAACGCTTTTCTCGTTTTCAAAAATAGCAAAACCTCCGGAGTACGACGCTGCGATAAGGAAATACGAAATAATCATAGCGGCAGTCGTAATCCAAATTACAACTGAGAGCTTTTCATCTACGGCGTCAGATATCTCTTCGTCTTCACCGTTCCAGGAAGAAAGCAGTCTTTTTGCTTTTTTATATAGCGGAACAGAAACAACAGGAACAAGGATAGCGATCGCCAGTATCAACCACGAGGCAATATTTGTTCCAAAAAACGCTCCTGCGCTTTTCATACTTCCCGCCAATGTGTTCAATTCGTATTTTGCGGCAAAAAAGCCCATTACACCGCCGACGATCATACATATAACCAGAATGAGAATAAATTTCGGCATTGCTTTTCGATTTGCTGATTGGATTTCTTTATTGTTCATTTTGTTCTCCCTCCTCTAAATAGAAAACTTCTTCTACCGTGACGCCGCATACCCTGGCAATCGTCAGGGCAAGGGTGACCGACGGCGAATAGTCTCCCCGTTCGATCAGACTGATCGTCTGCCTTGAAACTCCGCATAAGCGCCCCATTTCCTGTTGATTGACATTCAATGCGGCTCTGCGTTCCTTCAAACGATTCCGCAATATCATACAGCACCTCCGATTGACAGATTTGTTTGTCATATTGACAACTTTATTTGTCAATATGAATAATACTCTTGTCATACTGATTTGTCAATAGGTCACTTTTCTTGAGTTTCCGCAGAATTATCCCCCTCAGACATATCTGCCGCCTTTTGTTATTCACAACTTTCAAAAAATGGCCAAAATATAAGGAATCCTGTTCCTTTTTGATGTAAAATTAAGTTGCAAAACAAAAACCTTACTAAACAAAAAGAAAGGGGATTCCTTATGGCTAATTCTACATCAATTACTTACCGTTTGAAAAGAAAAATTTTGACTTTTACAAATAAAATCTCCCGCAGACTTTCGAAACCGGACCGGAAGTTTACGGCAGATATGGTTTATGGCATTCTTTCATCCAGAAGCTGCCTGCTTACTGATATTTCCGACCAGCTTCATGAAACGGCACAGAAGGCGAATACTGTAAAACGGCTTTCCAATCATCTTTCAGAAGGAACGCCGGCTTCTGCGGCTGCTTCTTATCTCCATACCATAAAGAGACTCGTTCCCTCTGAACCAGTGGTCCTCATTGATGAAAGTGATATCGTAAAACCAGATGGAAAACAGTTTGAAGCTCTTGGTATCGTTCGCGATGGTTCTGAAAGCACACAGACGAAAAGCGTTTATAAAAAAGGATACCATGTAACAGAGGCCTGTGTTCTGACTGCCGGCAAGCATCCTGTCAGCGTTTTTTCTATGATCCATTCTTCTGCCGAAAAAGACTATAAATCTGTAAACACGATCACGTTTGATGCAATCAGACAGGCCGCTGCTCTTTTCGGAAAAGCCACCTTTGTTATGGACCGCGGTTATGATGACAATAAGATGTTTCTCATCCTCGGCCAGCTGAAGCAGGATTACGTGATCCGCCTGAAATCCAACCGGAAACTTCTTTATCATAATAAGTGGACAAAGGCAACGGAATTGCGGAATCGGAGGAAAGGGAAAGTAAAAGCGGATGTTTTCTATAAGGGAAAAGAACATACCGCATATCTTTCTCACGTAAAAGTTCAGATCACTGCCTCCCGAAAGAATATTTATCTGGTTCTGGTTTATGGGATCACGGAACATCCGATGATGCTTGCAACAAACAAAGAAATCTGTTCAAAGGATGATGTGATCCGTATTGCCCGGACTTACTTTTCCAGATGGCGGATCGAGGAATATTTTCGCTGTAAAAAGCAGACCTATCAGTTTGAAAACTTCCGTGTAAGGAAACTGGAAGCCATTAATGCACTTAACTTTTATATTACTTTAGCTATGGCATTTTTAGCTCAGGAAGAATTAAGTCCTGAGACAAACGCCCTGAAAGTTTCAATCATACAGGAAGCAGATCCAATCAAGGATAAAGTCAGTTTCTGCTATTATCGGCTGGCAAAAGGCATCTTCGGCATACTGTCATATGCCAAAGAGGGCATCCGGCTCTGGTACCGGACAAAGCGCCCGGCATACCGTCAACTCTGCCTTAAGCTGACCGTTTGAATAGACATCGTGCCCTGTGGGTATAAAAGAATATGTCTCCCCAAGCCCGGTCCCGGCGGGGCTTATAAAAGTGCCTCTATTCTCGGTACTGCCATTCGAGAGCTCTCAAAAAAAACGGCAGATTGGTACTTGGAGAGGACATATCTATCTTTTCAATGCAGTTTGCGGAAACTCAAG
>DWYL01000018.1 GCA_019118685.1 Candidatus Blautia merdipullorum | reverse complement strand
TAACAGCGACGGCTATCTGGTAGGCTCCAGAGGTTCTGTAGGCTCCTCTTTTGCAGCTACTATGTCGGGTATTACAGAGGTAAATCCTCTGAGCCCTCATTACTATTGTCCAAACTGCCACTATGCAGATTTTGATTCGGAAGAAGTCCGGGCCTACTCAGGAAGGGCAGGCTGTGACATGCCGGATAAGAACTGCCCGGTGTGCGGACAGCCTCTGAAGAAAGAAGGCTTTGATATCCCCTTCGAAACTTTCCTGGGATTTAAGGGAGACAAAGAGCCGGATATTGACCTGAACTTCTCCGGGGATTATCAGGGAAAAGCCCACCGGTATGTAGAGGTTATTTTCGGCGCAGGCCAGACCTTTAAGGCCGGGACCATCGGTACCCTGGCAGAGAAAACGGCCTTCGGCTATGTGAAAAATTATTACGAAGAGCGGGGACAAAGAAAGCGGTACTGTGAGATCAACCGGATCGTTCAGGGCTGCACCGGAGTGCGCCGGACCACGGGCCAGCACCCCGGAGGAATCATTGTTCTTCCTATCGGTTGGGACATTGAGGAGTTTACCCCTGTCCAGCACCCGGCAAATGATATGAACAGCGATATTATCACCACTCATTTTGATTACCATTCCATTGATTCCAACTTGCTGAAGCTGGATATCCTGGGACACGATGATCCTACCATGATCCGTATGCTGGAAGACCTGACCGGGATCAACGCCAGGGAGATCCCTCTGGATTCTAAGGAAGTTATGTCACTGTTTAAGAATACTGAGGCTCTGGGTATTACTCCGGAAGATATCCGTGGCTGCCCTCTGGGCTGTCTGGGAATCCCGGAATTCGGAACAGACTTTGCCATGCAGATGTTAATTGAGGCCAATCCCACCTCGTTCTCAGACCTGATCCGTATTGCAGGACTTTCCCATGGTACAGACGTATGGCTGGGAAACGCCCAGGACCTGATCAAATCGGGAACCGCTACCATCACCACCTGTATCTGTACCCGTGACGATATTATGATCTATCTGATCAATAAAGGTCTGGAATCAGGAATGGCCTTCACCATTATGGAAAGCGTCCGGAAAGGTAAGGGCCTGAAGCCGGAATGGGAAGAAGAAATGAAGAACCACGGGGTGCCGGACTGGTATATCGGCTCCTGTAAGAAGATCAAGTATATGTTCCCGAAAGCCCATGCAGCAGCTTATGTTATGATGGGATGGAGGATCGCTTACTGCAAGATTTTCTATCCCCTGGCTTATTATGCGGCTTACTTCAGTATCCGTGCCACGGCCTTTTCCTACGAGCTGATGTGCCAGGGAAAGGAAAAACTGGAGTATTTCATGGACGACTATGAAAAACGGAAAGACAGCCTTACCAAGAAAGAACAGGACACCTATAAGGATATGCGGAATGTCCAGGAGATGTATGCCAGAGGCTTTGAGTTTATGCCGATTGATATCTATAAGGCAAACGCTCATACCTTCCAGATCATAGAGGGGAAATTAATGCCGGCCCTGGATACCATCGAGGGACTGGGAGACCGGGCGGCAGATGCGGTGGTGGCCGCTGCAGAAGAAGGACCATTCCTGTCTCTGGACGATTTCCGGAACAGGACGAAGGTTACGGCTTCCACCATTGACCTGATGAACGACCTGGGCCTTTTCGGGAACCTGCCTAAGTCCAATCAGTTGTCCCTATTTGATTTTCAGTAAGAAAATTTATGGGGTTTTTACGGAGGTATCAGAAAAACGATGTATCAGTATCAGAAAGACTATCCCAGACCTCAGCTTTCCCGGAAAAGCTGGGAAAACTTAAACGGGGAGTGGGAGTTTGCCTTTGACGATAAAAAGAAAGGGCTCAAAGACAGATGGCAAGGGGATTTCCCCCAGGGGGAAAAGATCCTGGTGCCTTTTACCTATGAGACTAAGAAAAGCGGCATTGGCCGCCAGGAGAAACATTCCAGGGTCTGGTATGAGAGGAAACTGTCCCTGGAAAAGAAAGAAGAAAAACGGTATCTTCTTCACTTTGAGGGCTGTGATTTCTACACAAGGGTGTGGGTAAACGGAGAACTGGCCGGTTCCCATAAAGGGGGCTATGCCAGATTTACCTTTGATGTGACAGAGCTTCTTATCCGGGGAGAAAACCGGATCACCGTTATGGCAGAAGATTCTTATGAGATCCGCCAGCCCAGAGGAAAACAGCGGTGGAGAAAAGAAAACTTCGGCTGCTGGTATGTCCAGACCACCGGGATCTGGAAAACCGTTTGGCTGGAAGAAGTGCCCAAATTATATATATCCGGTCTGAAGATCACCCCTCTTCTCAGAGAGCAGGCGGTGGAGATCGACTGGGAGATAGGGGGAGATCTGGAGGCGCTTTTGGAAGATGGACAGAAGGTCTTTTTGAATCTGGAAGCCAGCTTTCAGGGACGGAATATTTCTGGTGCGAAGGCTTCTGTATCCAGAACTCATGGGAGGACCCGGCTGAATGTTTTCTGTGATCAGGAAGATTTCGGAGAGTGGGGGATCCTGGAGTGGAAGCCGGAGGAGCCTAACCTTTACGACCTGGACTGCACCCTGGAATCTGGAGAGAATCAAGATCAGGTAATGTCCTATTTCGGCATGCGGGAGATCGCAATAGAAGGACAGAACATCTTGCTCAACGGCAGGCCCCTTTATCAGCGGCTGATCCTGGATCAGGGCTACTGGGAGGATTCCCACCTGACGCCTCCCAGGGAGGAAGCCCTGGTGGAAGACATTGACAAGATCCTGGCTCTGGGATACAACGGTCTGCGGAAACACCAGAAGACCGAGGACGAAAGATTCCTTTACTGGTGTGATAAGAAGGGAGTCCTGGTGTGGAGCGAGATGGGGGCGGCCTATGAGTTTGACGACTATGCTGTGGAGGAATTTACCAGGGAGTGGATGGAGATTGTACGGCAGAATTACAGCCATCCCTGTATCATTATCTGGACGCCTTTTAACGAATCCTGGGGAATCTCCCAGGTGAAAACAGATCCCAGGCAGCAGCATTTTACAGAGGAGATCTATCATCTTACCAAGGTTTTGGATCCCTACCGGCCGGTGATCGTCAACGACGGCTGGGAGCACACAGTGTCGGATATTATTACCCTTCACGATTACGAAGAAGAAGGAAAAATCCTTCGGGACCGTTATCTGAACTGCAAAGAAGAGATATTAAAAGGGGAAGTTTACCACTGCAGCTCAAAATCCGCATTTGCCCAGGGCTACGGCTACCGGGGACAGCCGGTGATCATCAGCGAATTCGGAGGCATTGCCTTTGCAGGAGAAGATCAGGGCTGGGGATATGGAAACAAGGTATCGGACAAAGAGGCCTTTATCCGCCGGTTTGATAATATTACCACAGCGGTGAAATCCCTGCCCTATGTGTGCGGCTACTGCTATACCCAGGTCAGCGACGTGCAGCAGGAGATCAACGGGCTTATGGACGCCCGGCGGAATTTTAAGGTGGACCCGGAGGTCATCCGGGAGATCAATGAGAGGAAAGTCGGGTATTGGAGATCCTTTATGTAAAGGAGAAATTCATGGAAAAAATCAAGAATAAAGATGAATTAGAGTTTGCTATTTTCTGCATTGAAAATGTGGCGTCTTATCTGGGTGTCAGCCCACGGTATGTCTACGACAGCATAACGAAGCAGAGTAATATTCTGAACAATTATATCCTTCCTGAATATCAGGCTCTGCACACTCAGAGTAAAGATTACATTGTGGAAGATATTGTTGATGTTATGAAAGAAAATGGGGTGAAAGTATGATTGTATATCATGGTTCTTACATGGAAATTCCTAAGCCAGATATCTATCATTCCCGGTCAAAAGTAGATTTTGGAAAGGGCTTTTATGCGACACCGCTTATTGAACAGGCTAGAAGTTGGTGCGGCAAATTTATGCGCCGGGGAAAAGAGGGAATTGTTTCCCGCTATTTCTTTGATGAGCGGAGAGCTGTTGAAGAGAAAAAGGTGCTGAAGTTTGAAACGTATTCAGAAGCCTGGCTGGATTTTATATTGACTTGTCGCAGTGGGAGAGATACATCAGACTATGATATCGTTATTGGCGGCGTAGCAAATGATAAAGTATTTAATACCGTGGAACTTTATTTTGATGGGTTGATCGATAAAGGAGAAGCAATCAAACGCCTTCGCTATGAAAAGCCAAATCTGCAGATATGTTTTCGCAGTCAGGCGGCTGTAGAGGAGCTTCTATCCTTTGAAGGGAGCGAGAAACTATGAAAGCTAATCCTATATTACTGCAAAAAAAATACGCCCGTGTGGTAGAATTGTTTTCTTCAAAAGCCGGGCTTACAAGAAGCGAGGCGCTGGAATTTTTTTATCATTCTATGGTATATCAGTTAATGAGCGAGGGTGTGTCGGATATGCATTGCATGAGTGATGATTATCTGGCGGAAGAACTTTTGGATGAGTATGTCTCAGGGGAAAAAGGATAAATGCTGTAGAAAAATCCACTTTTTTCTCCTTTCCTATTCCCTTTTTCGGGAAATTTGGTACAATAGTAGAGGTAAAAAATAAATCATAAAGAAAGGTGAATCGTATGCAGGAGTACAAACCATTTAAAGAAGGAAAAGTTCGTCAGGTCTTTGATATCGGAGAGAATCTGGTAATCTATGCCACAGACAGAATTTCCGCATTTGATTATATTCTGAAAAACACCATTACCAACAAAGGCGTAGTCCTTACCAAAATGTCCAAGTTCTGGTTTGATTTTACAAAGGATATCGTGCCAAATCACATGATCTCCACAGATGTAAAGGATATGCCGGAATTCTTCCAGAAACCGGAATTTGAAGGCCATGTGATGATGTGCAAGAAGCTGGAAATGCTTCCTATCGAATGTATCGTGAGAGGCTATATCACAGGAAGCGGCTGGGCCAGCTATCAGAAAGACGGCACTGTCTGCGGGATCAAGCTGCCGGAAGGTCTGCAGGAATCTGACAAACTCCCTGAGCCTATCTACACACCAAGTACAAAGGCTGAGTTGGGAGATCATGATGAGAATGTTTCCTTTGAGGCCACAGTGGAGATCCTGGAGAAATCTTATCCGGGAAAGGGAAGAGAGTACGCAGAGAAGATCCGTGACTATACTCTTGCATTATATAAAAAATGTGCAGAATATGCGCTTACAAAGAACATTATCATTGCAGATACCAAATTTGAGTTTGGTTTAAATGAGAATGGAGAAGTGGTCCTGGGTGATGAAATGCTGACACCGGACAGCTCCAGATTCTGGCCTCTGGAAGGATACAAACCTGGACAGAGCCAGCCTTCTTTTGACAAACAGTATGTCCGTGACTGGTTGAAGGCACATCCGGACAGCGATTTCTTACTGCCGGATGATGTGATCGAGAAGACAGTAGATAAGTATGTAGAAGCTTACGAACTGCTTTCCGGAGAGAAATTCTAAAGAGTAAAAAGTACTTTCAGTCTAATACCCCGATGCAAGCATGCCCGCTTGGCTCGTTGCCCGCAGGAATAAAAATTAGAAATGCAGAGACGGAACCCCTCGAAGGCCATAGGTTTTCGGGGGGTTCTTGCATAGAAGAATACTTAACTACCGTTTACAAAAATGCATCCGTTCAATCTTTATAGTATGCAAAAGTAACAGCAAATTTTACCTATAATGGTTATTCTTTAAGCCCATGGAAACTTAAAAGAAAAGTGGGCTCAAGTATCTCAGCTTGAGCCCTTAATCTTTCATTTACTACCTTTAGATTTTTTATTCTCTTTGATCCATTTACATACCTTTTCATATTTTTGTTCCGTATCAAATAACATTACACTTGTACTTATTTTCCAGCTTATGCCATAATGTCGCCGTTGCCCCTCCTATATTGGCACAGGAAGGAGGGTTGTCATATGGGAGATTTTTTCATCACTTTTATTATCTCTGTTACGGCAGGTGTGGTTTGCCACCTCATCTGTAAATGGCTGGACAGAGATAAGAAGTAAAAGCAACCAGCCTAGGGAATAAGCCACCCTGCCAAAACGGAATAGAAAACCCTGGAGACCGCCATCTCCAGGGTTTTCACTTTGCCATATGGGCTTGGGCTTTCATCACTTTTTGCCTATTGGCATTATAGCATATGTGCTTTTTCTTTGCAATATACCATTATGCTATTATGTATTTTTTTATCAATATATCTTCCATATTGTAGAATGAAAAGGTATGATCTTCATAAGACATATAATACTCTTTATCGGCCCATAGAATTTCTTTACCTGATTTCTTTTGGAAACTTCCATCCTTATAGACAATAAAAGAAACATTTTTTCCATTTTCTTTTATTAATATAATGCTGTATCCATTACCCAGTAAATCAATACTTGTTACATCTGAATAATCCACAGTCTTTTCCTTGCCGTTGAGAACAAATTTATATCCGGCTTTATATGTCTCTGGATCCTCTGATGGTTGCACCGTATAAGAGCCAAAGTAAGAAGTGGGTCCTATAAGAGAAATGAAATGATAAGGCCGCTCTTGTGCATCGATTTTACAGGATACTTCCTTTTTCTCTCCGTCATATATCTGATATGTATCGCCATCCTGCAACAGGAAAAGATTCTGACCCTGATAAGAAATTTTTTCACTTGCCGGTATCGGCAATAGGTTTACCGCTGCTCCTTCAAGTTTTAGATAGAAATCATAATCCTGGTCTTCATTTGTCAGAATCAGATATTTGTCGGAGCTGCACTCTATCCCATCCCATGTATATTTACATCTTCTAAAACTAGCATTTATATTCAAGTAATCCAGGCCATCTATTTCTATAATTTTTCCGTCGGCAGTACATAGGCATTGCGCATAAGAAAATCCGTTGTTCTTTTTATAACCGACTCTCCAACAATCGCTATTATAAATATCATATAGGCATATTTCCTCTGGACCTGACTGTGGCTTCGTGATCAGAGCGGCATTTTTTTCATAAAATTCTTCTGCAGTAAGTACGGTATTCCCCGCTTTATCTACAATCCGTGTATTTCCATTGCCGTCCGTTTCATTCTGTAGTTCCTGTTCCCCATAGCATATCTTTGCTGACTCACGGTTTGGTATTTTTTGGAAAAATCTGTCATATTCCTGTTTTCCGATACTAAAATCCAGCAGGCGACCGGTGGCTGGATCAAATCCTGTTCCAGCCACCTGAGGTTCTCCTTTTTCTGGATCTATTAACCACTTTTCTTCTCCTATTTTGTACACGCCGGTGCGATAGCTTTTATCTTCTGTGGGGAAGAAAAGAATAAGTGTATCATCTTTAGAAACAATACCATTCTTCTGTCCTGTTATATACCCATCTTTCGTAAGAATTTCATATATATATCCTCCTGGAAATTCCTCCACTACAGTTCCCTTTTGATTTAACAAAACCGCTCCATCATCCAAAGAACCTTCCTCAGCCTGGTAACTGGCCTCATAGTTACATACAAAATATTCATCCGGTTCAAGCTGAATAAAATTATTTTCTTCATTCTCTGAACATCCGCTAATGAAGATTAATAGTAC
>DWYL01000131.1 GCA_019118685.1 Candidatus Blautia merdipullorum | reverse complement strand
GAAAATGGTGTAAACGAAGAGGCAGTTCACTGGAATGCCAAAACTGCTTTTTCGTTTACCCCATCATCGATTCTAACCTAAAGAATTGTTCCGTTTGGAAGTAGTTTTAGCCCGAATGGAAATAGGGCTCTTTTTCCTCTTGACTTATTATACAATCAGACGTAAAGTATAGTCAACAATTAAAAGATTGTTTAATTAAATAAACGATTAAGCATAAGCAGAGAGGAGAATCATAGAAATGAAAAAAACTTATAAAATTGATGTGGATTGCGCTAATTGTGCCAACAAGATGGAAGATGCGGCAAAAAAGACCGCCGGCGTAAAGGACGCCACGGTAAACTTTATGACTTTGAAAATGCAGGTGGAATTTGAGGAAGGGCATGAGCCAAAGGCAGTGATGAAAGAAGTTTTGAAAAACTGTAAAAAAGTAGAAGATGACTGTGAGATCTTTTTATAAAAATAAAAGAAAGAGAGTGGCCCTATGAATAAGAAACAGAAAAAAATGTTGGTCAGAATTATAGTGGCGGCTGCTTTGATGATCGGCCTGAGCTTCCTTCCTGTTGAAGGATGGCTCAGGTTCCTTCTTTATCTGTTTCCTTACTTTATTATTGGCTATGATATTCTTCGGAAGGCCTTTAAAGGAATCAGAAACAGGCAGCCTTTTGATGAAAGCCTTTTAATGTCTATTGCCACGATCGGCGCCATTGCTATCGCCGTCTGTGACGATGGAGATTATACAGAAGCGATTGCAGTAATGCTTTTTTATCAGATCGGCGAATGGTTTCAAAGCTATGCAGTGGGAAAGAGCAGAAGAAATATCAGTGATCTGATGGATATCCGTCCGGACTATGCCAATATAGAACGGGAGGGAAAACTGGAGCAGGTAGATCCTGACGAGGTAGAAATCGGCTCTGTGATCCTGGTTCAGCCAGGAGAAAAAGTTCCTATTGACGGAATAATCCTGGAAGGCAGTTCTACTTTAAATACCAGCGCTCTTACCGGAGAAAGCCTTCCAAGAGATGCAAGACCTGGAGACGAGATCATCAGCGGCTGCATAAACATGACAGGAGTTTTAAAGGTCCGGACTACCAGAGAATTCGGAGAGTCTACCGTTTCCAAAATCCTGGATCTGGTAGAAAATGCAAGCTCCAGAAAATCCAGATCTGAGGACTTTATTACAAAGTTTGCAAGAGTTTACACTCCGGCAGTCGTATACAGTGCGATCGCGCTGGCAATCCTCCCTCCCCTTGTCCGTATGATCGGACTTGGACTTGGTCCTGACTGGGGAACCTGGGTTTACCGTGCACTGACTTTTCTGGTGATCAGTTGTCCCTGCGCACTGGTGATCAGCATACCTTTAAGCTTTTTTGCAGGAATAGGAGGGGCGAGCAAAGAAGGAGTCCTTGTGAAAGGCTCTAACTATCTGGAAAGCCTTTCTCAGACAAAATGCATTGTCTTTGATAAAACCGGAACGCTGACCCAGGGAGTCTTTGAAGTAAATGGAGTCCATCATGCTTCAATAGAAGAAGAAAAACTTCTGGAATATGCGGCTCTGGCAGAAAGCGCATCCTCACATCCCATCAGCAAAAGCCTCCAGAAAGCATATGGAAAAGAAATTGACCGGACACGGGTGACAGAGATCAGGGAAATCAGCGGAGAAGGAGTGACAGCTCTGGTGGACAAAGTGCCTGTTGCCGCGGGAAATGAAAAATTGATGAAACGGCTGGGCATAAATCCGGTTTCCTGTCATCAGACAGGAACTATCATCCATTTATCTATAGACAAAAAATATGCAGGACATATTGTGATCTCAGACATTGTAAAGCCTCATGCAAAAGAAGCTGTAGAGGCTGTAAAAAAAGCCGGAGCGGAGCATACGGTCATGCTTACGGGAGACGACAGGAGAGTAGCAGAAAATGTAGCCTTTTCCCTTGGAATTGATCAGGTGTATGCGGAGCTTCTTCCGGGGGACAAAGTAGAAAAAGTAGAGCAGATTTTAAAAGAAAAAAGCGGAAAAGGAAAAGTTGCCTTTGTGGGAGATGGGATCAATGACGCGCCGGTCCTGTCCAGGGCGGACATTGGAATTGCTATGGGCGCTATGGGCTCGGATGCAGCGATCGAAGCTGCAGATGTGGTATTAATGGACGACGATCCTTTGAAGATCGCAAAAGCGATCAAGATTTCCAGAAAATGTCTGAGAATTGTTTATCAAAATATCTGGTTCGCCATTGGGATCAAGATTGTCTGCCTTCTTTTAGGGGCTGTAGGCATTGCCAATATGTGGCTGGCTATTTTCGCCGATGTAGGAGTCATGATCCTGGCTGTGTTAAATGCTATAAGAGCATTGTTTGTTAAAAAGCTGTAATGTATTTTTTTTCGTACAAAGAAATTGACATCTAAATCTGTTTATGATAGACTTGGTTGGAAAAGTGAATTTTTTAACAAAATGTAAAATGCAGTGAAAATGCTGCAGAGGGACAACTATATGAAAAAACATAAACAGATGCTGCTTTCCTTTTTGTTTATGCTTTTATTTGTCCAGAGTGCTATGTATTTCAGCGGTTTTCAGCTGCCGGCAAGACCGCAGAACAATATATGTCAGACTGTCCGTCCTTTCGGTGCAGAGGAAAAGAAGGTATCTTTGACAGCATTTACCGCTGCCAGGGATATACAGACACCTTGGATCAAGGAAAAACGTGGAAATTCTTTCCTGACAGATTTTGCCCAGCAACCTTTATATGAAGAAAGCTGCGCAGAGGAAAGAAAATTTTTTGGAGGGAAGGTCTGGCTTTGTTTTTGCAGACAGGCAAAACAGATCCTGCCGGATAGTCTGCGCGCGCCTCCTGCCGCAGATTATGCATCAAACATAAGCAAAATACAAGCAGTTAAGGAGTGCAGTTATGAACAATTCAGGGAAAAATAAAATTGTAGTTGTAGGAGCAGGAAATGTAGGAGAGGCTATCGCATACACTCTTATGGTGAGAAAGCAGGCTACAGATGTAGTTATGGTGGACTTAAATGAAGCCAGGGCAAAGGGTGCGGCTCTGGATGTTTTCCATGGAGCAGGTTTTCACTGTCCAGTCAGGGTAAAACAGGGCGGATATGAAGAGTGTGCAGATGCGGATATCATTATCGTAACAGCGGGCATTGCCAGAAAACCGGGACAGACACGTCTGGAACTGGCTAAAACAAACGTTTCCATTATTAAAAGCGTTACAGAAAGCATTATGGAGTACGCCAAGAATCCGCTGATCATTGTAGTTTCTAATCCAGCAGATATTTTAACGATGGAAGTGCAGCGTGTATCCGGACTTCCTGCAGAAAGAGTCATCGGAAGCGGGACATCTTTGGATACTGCCAGATTCAGATGCAATATCTGTGAGCCTCTGGGCGCAGATGTAGAGGATATTCAGGCATATATTTTAGGTGAGCATGGAGACAGCCAGGTGCCTGTATGGAGTTCTGCCGTTATCGCAGGTCTTCCTTTAGATGAATATCTGAGACAGACAGGAAAGGAACTTGACAGAGCGGAGATTTCAGAACATACTAAGACTGGCGGCGCAGAAGTCATTGGATTAAAAGGCGCTACTTTCTATGGAGTTGCCATGGCAGTTTCTGCCATTGTAGAAAATATTCTGCGGGACAGCGGAGCTGTACTTCCTGTTGCCCATGTGCTGGACGACAGCTTTGACAACTGGTCCGGAATCGCATTTTCCCTTCCCTGCCGCATCGGGGGAACAGGAATCCAGGGAGTTTTGAAAGTTCCTATGAACGAGGAAGAAAAAGCTGCAATGGACAACTCAGCCAAAATCTTAAAAGATTTCTGGGCACAGGTAAAAGAATAAAAAGGAGAAGAAAAAATGGACAAGAGAGAATTTGCGTTAAAACAGCATGAGGAATGGGCTGGTAAAATTGAAGTGATCAGCAGAGCAAAGATTGAGACCCCGGAAGATCTTTCAGTTGCCTATACGCCGGGAGTCGCAGAGCCCTGCGTAGAAATTTCAAAGGATGTAGACTTATCTTATAAATATACACGCCGCGGAAACATGGTAGCTGTTGTTACTGACGGAACTGCTGTATTAGGTCTGGGAGACATCGGACCGGAAGCAGGTATGCCGGTAATGGAAGGAAAATGCGCCCTGTTTAAAACTTTTGCAGACGTAGACGCTTTTCCGCTGTGCGTTCGTTCTAAAGATGTAGATGATATTGTAAAGACAGTAAGCCTTCTGGCAGGAAGCTTCGGGGGTGTAAATCTGGAAGATATCTCTGCTCCAAGATGCTTTGAGATTGAGAGAAAATTAAAAGAGTGCTGTGATATTCCGATTTTCCATGATGACCAGCATGGTACTGCAGTAGTTACAGCGGCTGCTCTGATCAATGCATTGAAGCTGGTTGGTAAGAACCTGGATGATATTAAAGTAGTTACCTCAGGAGCCGGCGCTGCAGGTATTGCCATTATTAAACTGCTGGTAAGTTTGGGTCTGAAAAATGTAGTTATGTGCGACCGCCACGGAGCAATCTACAAAGGCCGCGACAACCTGAATAAAGAGAAAGAAGAGATGGCAGAGATCTGCAATCAGAATATGGAGAAGGGAACTCTGGCAGAAGTGCTGAAAGGCGCAGATGTATTTATCGGTGTTTCTGCTCCGGGAACCGTTACAGAGGAAATGGTTCAGAGCATGGCTGATAAGCCGATCCTTTTCCCAATGGCAAATCCGGTACCGGAAATTATGCCGGATCTGGCTAAGAAAGCAGGAGCTGCTGTAGTAGGAACAGGAAGAAGCGACTTCCCGAACCAGATCAACAATGTACTTGCATTTCCTGGTATTTTCAGAGGCGCTCTGGATGTACGCGCAAAGGATATCAATGATGAGATGAAGGTGGCTGCGGCTTATGCCATCGCCGGTCTGGTAGAAGAAGACAAGTTGTCTCCAGACTATATTATTCCCAATGCATTTGACAAACGCGTATCTAAAGCCGTTGCCGAAGCTGTTGCTGAGGCTGCGCGCAAGACAGGTGTCGCAAGAATCTAATGAAAAAAGAATAGAAATCTTACAGAAAAAAGGTATGGTGCTCCATACCTTTTTTTGTTTATATGGGGGAAAAAGTTTCTTTGCATTATTTTTGAAAATTTTTACGGACTGTTAACAGAGATAAATGTGGGAGAAAGCAGGGATTTTGGATAAAATATAAAATATATTAATATATTATATATGAATAATTTATTTTACTTTTTATTTAGAAGATGATAAACTTCAACCAACTAAAGTAAGAAAAGTGTTAAATCACCAGGAAATTTGGATGATGAGAAAGGAAGGAGGACAATCGTGTACAGTATTGATTTAAACAGTGACATGGGTGAAAGCTTTGGCGCATATAAACTTGGCGGAGATGAAGAAATCATCAAGTATGTGACCACTGCCAATGTGGCATGCGGATGGCACGCCGGGGATCCTATGGTAATGGACAAGGTAGTCCGCATGGCAAAAGAGAGAAATGTGATGGTCGGCGCCCATCCGGGATATCCGGATCTGATGGGATTCGGCAGAAGAAAAATGGTTCTTTCCCATGATGAAGTGAAAAACTATGTGAGATATCAGATCGGAGCTTTAGCTGCGTTTACCCAAAGTTATGGAATGAAGCTGCAGCATGTTGCGCCACATGGGGCAATGGGAAATTCCTGCCAGTATGACGAGGATATTTCTACAGCCATCTGTGAAGCCATTTGTGAATATGACAAGGATCTGATCGTATATTATTGTGCAGGCGCTGTACTCGGAGAGATTGCAGAGAGTAAAGGACTGCGTACAGCTTCTGAGATTTTTGCGGACAGAGCTTATATGGATGATCTTTCTTTAGTTCCAAGGAAAATGGAAGGTTCCATGATCACTGACGAAGAAATCGCCATCCAGAGATGCGTGAAGATGATCAAGGAAGGCAAAGTTACATCCATTAACGGAAAAGAACTGGATATTAAAGGGGATACCCTCTGTGTACATGGAGACGGCCCGAAGGCTTTGGCCTTTGTTCAGAAGATTCGTGAAAAATTTGCAGAAGAGGGAATCGAGATCAGACATCTGTAAACCGTTATCATAAACTTGATACCGGATAAATCAATGGGGATTTAAGCGGATATAACTGCGTTGATTTATCCGGTGTTTTTCTGTTGAAAGGAAATGCTCAAAGCAAGTCTGAAACTCCCACCTCTGGGTGTTGAGTGATAGAACAATCTCAAAAAAATGAAAAGAAAGGATGAAAAAAATGAGCAAAGAGACAAACAAAAAGAAATCCTCAGTTGTCAGGAATATGATGATCGCCCTGGTAAGCGGATTGATCGTGGGTATCGCATTCCTGTTACTGAGAGAACAGCTGACCAATTCAGGTCATGAGAACGTATGGAACATTATCAACATGCTTCTGTTCCAGGATATCACAGCGGAGGACGGTGTTGCTTCCCTTGGCTTATTTTACATTATCGGCCAGCTGTTTATGAGAGGATTGCAGCTCGCAATCGTACCGCTGGTACTGGTATCTTTAAGCCTTGCTATGTGCAGTATTTCCAGTTCCTCTAAACTGGGAAGAATCGCAGGCCGTACCATTCTGGGATTTATCTGTTTCTATATTGTAGGTGCCTTTTTCGGAGGTCTGGTAGCCTACTTTATGAAAAATGCCGGATTTTTCAATGTTACCCTTCCAAGTGAAGCGGTTACAGACGCGGCGACTATCGACGCGTTTAACCCTCTGTCAACGATCCTGGAGGCAGTGCCTTCCAACATTATTTCCGCATTCAGCAGCAATAACAGCATTCTGGCAGTAGTAGTTGTGGCCATTATCATTGGCCTGTGTATGAACGCCCTGGGTGAGAAGACAGATCCTCTGAAGAAAGTTCTGGAAAGCGGCAGCGAAATTATCAATTATTACCTGACTTTCCTGATCAACAAAGTAGGACCGATTGCGATCTTCTGTCTGATCTCCAGAACTTTTGCAGTATACGGCACAGAGTACCTGGCTCCGGCTGCGGCATATATTATTTCCGCAATGATCACACTGTTCATCCTTGTTGTTACCCTTTACCCTATTGGTATCTGGATCACAACCGGTCTGAACCCTATCAAATTTATTAAGAAAATTGCTAAAGTCGGTGTTTTAGGATTCTCTACAAACTCTTCTGCAGCCTGCCTGCCTTTGAACATGAGAACCTGTATCAACGAACTGGGATGCAGCGAGGAGATTTCCAGCTTTGTACTTCCGACAGGTATGACCATTAACATGAACGGTACCACAGTTATGCATATGTTCGCAGCCGTGTTTATCGCAACCAGCGCAGGGATTGATGTAACGCCGGCCAATCTTGTAGTTGTGGCATTCCTGTCTATCTGTGCGGCAATGGGCTGCCCGGCTATTCCCATCGCAGGAACCACTCTGATTGTTACAATCCTCTCCGGAATGGGTTGGACCACAGACGCATGTATGATTGCATATGCTCTTGTTGTAGCTATCAACCGTCCGGTAGAGATGGCTCTTCTGCCACTGAATGTTATCGGTGACGCAACCGTAAACGTGATTGTAAACAAGAAAGAAAAGGAATTAAACGAGGAAGTATACAACAGCTAAATATAAATAATCTTAATATTATTCATACAAAATATGAAGTTGACTTTCAAATACTCCAATGATACCATCATTTTAAGAGAAAGATTATAACAAATTTTGGAGGAAAGATTATGGAGTATAAGACAGCGAAAAGAATGGAAAGTCTGCCGTTTTCCGGGATTCGTGCGGTAATGGAAAAAGCCACAAAAATGCAGCAGGCCGGAGAAAAGGTGATCCACCTGGAGATCGGAAGACCGGATTTTGACACTCCGGAAAAGATCAAAGAGGCTGCCTATGAGAGTCTGAAAGCCGGACACGTATTTTACACATCCAACTATGGAACTCCGGTGTTGAGAAAAGAGATCGCCAAGTGGGAAACAGAGCATCATGGTGTGAACTATGAAGCGGAAGAAGTTCTGGTAACTGTAGGAGTAGGAGAAGCTACTTATGCTTCAATGGCTGCTTTTCTGGAAGACGGGGACGAAGTCCTGGTTCCCAATCCTGTATGGCTGAATTATATTCATGTTCCCTCATCTCTGGGAGCTACGCCTGTTACATATAGCCTGAAGGAAGAAAATAATTACCAGATTGACTTCCAGGAACTGGAGTCTAAGATAACAGATAAAACCAAAATGATCGTTATCGTTAATCCAAGCAATCCTACCGGCGGTGTATTTTCAAGAGAGACTCTGGAGAAACTCAGCAAGATCGCGATTGAGAATGATCTTCTGGTAGTTGCAGATGAAATCTACAGTCAGCTGGTTTATGATGGAACAGAGCATATCAGCATTGCTTCGCTTCCTGGAATGAAGGAAAGGACCATTACTTTGGGTGGTTTTTCAAAAGCTTATTCCATGACCGGATGGCGTCTGGGTTATATGTGTGCTCCGAAAGAAATCATTGCTGCCTGTGTCAGAGTTCATCAGTACACCATTACCTGTGCTTCTTCTTTTGTACAGGATGCTGCAGTGACAGCTCTTCAGGACTGCGCTGATGATGTAGAAGCTATGAGACAGGAATACCAGAGACGTAAGGATTACGCAGTAAAAGCTCTCAATGAAATCGACGGGATAAGCTGCAACAATCCCCAGGGCGCCTTTTATATTTTTGTAAATGTGAAGAGCCTTGGAATGTCTTCTATGGAAGTGGCGGAATACATTCTGGAACATGCAAAAGTAGCTATGGTTCCCGGATCTGCATTCGGATCAGAAGGAGAGGGATATCTGAGATTATCCTATGCCTGCAGCTACGAAGATCTTCAGGAAGCCTGCAAAAGGATCAGGGAAGCTGTTGCAGAATTGAAGAACAAGTAAATAATCTAATAAAACGGGGAATGAAAATCTTTTGGTAAGATGGTCACTCCC
>DWYL01000130.1 GCA_019118685.1 Candidatus Blautia merdipullorum | reverse complement strand
ATAGGAAAGCACCGCCGGGTGGATCCCTGCCTCATAGGCATATTCTTTCCAGACTCCGAAATCTTCCCGCACATCGATCTTCTTTACTCTGTCCAGAGTCACCACGTCAAAGTCCCGGACAGATTTATTGTACTCCGGAGGATTTCCCGCAGCCACAATGATCCAGCCGGAAGGCACCTGCTGGTTTCCGAAAGTCTTGCACTGGAGGAACTGGAGCATGGCAGGAGCCAGAGTCTCCGAAACACAGTTGATCTCATCGATAAACAGGATTCCCTCCCGGATTCCCGTAGCTTCCATTTTGTCATACACAGAAGCAATGATCTCACTCATAGTATACTCAGTAACCGACCGGATCTCTCCCCTGTAGCTTTTCTCTTTGATAAAAGGCAGGCCTATGGCGCTTTGCCTGGTATGGTGGGTAATGGTATAAGACACCAGGTTAATGCCGCATTCTCTGGCTGCCTGCTCCATGATCTGAGTCTTGCCGATCCCCGGAGGTCCCATGAGCAGTATAGGCCGCTGCCTGATGGCCGGGATACAGTAATCTCCGTAATCATCCTTTAAAAGATAGGCTTCCACCGTATCTTTGATCTCCTGTTTTGCTCTTTTTATGTTCATTCTTCTGTCCTCTCGTTCCTCTCTAAAAGTTCTTCCTCGTCCAGATACAGCTTCATGGCCCAGCAGGGCACTTCAACCTCTTCATATTCCTTCTGCATCAGCAGAAAAGCCACATCATAGGGAGGCATACGCTCCGGAAAGATTCCTTTCCCGTCTGTAAAGTACAAAAGCCCCTTTAATCCCCTGAGTTCTCCTTTTCTCTGCTTTTCCCGGATATAGGCAAACACCGGGCGGAAATCTGTCCCGCCCTTTCCTGCAAGTTCCAGATTTTCCATGTATTCTTTCAGTTCTTCCTGGCTGGTAATGAGCCGGTCACTCTGGATCTGCTCGTCACACTGGATCACATGGATCTGCATTCTCCTAAAAAAGCTTTCCTGTTCCCGGAGTACGGAATAAGTCTCTCTTAAAAATCCCCGGACCAGTTCTCCGGAACAGGACATGGAAGTGTCAATGGCGATGACAAAGTCCTGGATCTTTTTCACTTCCCGGGTCTCCTGAGGTTCCAGAAGAGGCATATTTCCGTAAAGGGACATACCGTAGCTGTAAAAAATATAGTCAAAGCTATCCGGATCCAGCATCTGCTCTTCCCGCAGCACGGCAAACTTCCTGAGAAACTGCCGGTAGTCTCTGGTGTCCCGGTTTTCTGCCTTGATCTGTTCCTTCAGACCAGCCTGGCCCCGGGCCATATCCTGTCCAAAGGTTTCTATCTCTGTCTCCATACGGTCCCGGATATCCTCCCAGTTTTTCTCTGGTCTCTGGCTGGGAGGATTCTTCCTGCCTCCCTTCCAGAGTCTGTGGTCGTCACAGTGAAACTCCCTTTCCCAGAGAAGAGCCTGCTCCCGGGAAGGCTGCATTTTCACCAACTCCTCAAAAACCCCCTCTGCATGGAGAGTCTTCCTCTTCTTTCTGAGACTGGCATAGAGATTTTTCCGGTCTCTGGACATAGGCTTTTTTACACAGTGGAGAGCCAGGTCGTCAATAATAGATTCCACACTGATATCACAGGCCAGATCCCAGAGGATATCCGTCAGATCCTCCTGCCCATTTTCTTCATCTTCCCGGGAAATCCCCAGGGCTTTAGCCGCCAGCTTCTTTCGGATCCTCACCTTTTTCCACAGATGGGAAAAAAGACAGTGGAGCATCATATGAAGATAAGCCCGATTCACTTCCCGCCGTCCCTGGCGGTACAGGCCGCCCAGATACCCGGGATCATAATAGATCCCCACGCCGTCGGTACCCAGTTCTCCGTTCTGTTCTCCCATCACATATGTAAAGGCTGACAGTGCCACATCAAAGAAACGCAGATGGATATAGAGTTCATTTCTGGAAGATATAAGAATCCTGCTGCAGACATCCTCTATTCTCTTTTCCATTTCCCTGGCCATATTTTCTCTCTCCTATAGGTCAAAAGTTTTCTTTCGTTTTGCAAACAGCCCCCGCTTCTCTTCCATGAGAAAGCTGACCATCTCTGCTCTTCCTTTACCGGAGGCTTTCTGGATCACCTGATCCATGGCCTCCTCTGTCCACAGTTTTTGCCGGCCCAGATAAGAAAAGGCCCGGTTCCACTCTTCCTGTTCCATATAATAAAGACCGCATTCCAACACATGTTCTTTAATATATTCCTGGTACTCTTCCTCTGCCTGACTGCCAAGATCCCAGGGCCAGAGCAGCCTTCCCATAGCCATGGGAAGGAGGATCTCCGGCTTTTCATTGATCTTTGCCAGATAAAACAGCCGGTCATATCCCTGGTAATCCACTTTCTTTTCCAGAAAGCACTGCCGGTATTTGTAGCCGCAGCCATGATAATGGGTCTCCAGGATCCTTGCTGGAGTGTTCTCCACCCCTTCCTCATAATATTCCGGGAAGATCAGTTCTGCTCCCTCCCTGCTGTCCCGAAACCTGATGGCAACATAGACTTCATGGAAAGTTTCGCTTACCACATCCCGGATACAGGAAGTCCCTCCCGGCTCCATAAGCACATGAAGTCTCCGCAAGGCGCCGCAGCCGGTAAAAGAGCCGCCCCCAATGGTTTTCACAGAATCCGTCATTTCCAAAGTCACCAGATTCCTGCATCCGTAAAAGGTATAATTTCCCAGCTCCCGGACCCCGTCGGGTATCCGGATCTCCTGGATTTCCTGAAGCTCCCTCTGCTCCTCTTTACTCCGGCCCTCTTTCCAGGGAGACCAGGCGTAAGAGGGCAGGGAAACCCTGTTCTCTTTAGTTTCACACATATGTATCCTATCCTTTATCTGATTCTAACTCCCATACCAATTCCAGATTGTCCTCTTCTTCCTTCTCGTTACACCCTGTAAAAGCAGTTCCCAGAACTGCCAAAGACAGCAGCATTGTCACAATTTTTATTTTCATTATATATCCCTTCCGTTCTGCAGTTTTATGTGTACTTCTGCATTTCTATACTTCTCAGCATTTTGTATGCCATTGTATCTGAGTACAGTATGCTTGCTTGACGGGATTTTTATACATCCTGGCTAAAGTCACCTGCAAAATGGTTCGAAATAGATAGCTCGCTCTGCCGGCTGCACATTGTCATGTATAAAGGGAAATGGCTGCAATCCTGCAAGCGGATCACAGCCATTTCCCCGGATAAGCTGAAAATGGGACTCGAACCCACGACCCCTTCATTACGAGTGAAGTGCTCTACCAACTGAGCTATTTCAGCAATTCTCTGCAAGAATTGATTTTACTGGATTTTTAAAGATATGTCAAGAATTTCTTTCACAAAAGAATCGCCAACGCTTTAGAATATTTGTTCTTAAGTCTTTCGGTCAGGGTGTCCCGCTGGCTTAGATGATCTTTCATATCTGCCAGCTTCACCCACCATACCTCCGGATAAATAGTCTGGGCATTTTTGATAGAGATTATGTAGTCCTCATAGGATTCTTCGTTTTTTCCATGAGTAATGTAATTCATATACTTTACCATCCTCCTGGTTGCATCCAGGGCAAGTATCTCTGCAGTCCCACAGTCGGAGTCCTCCCACACATCATGGATCCAGGCAAGCGCTATGCACCGCTCCCGCAGGTGTTCCGGTATCATACGGTTCTCCGCTGTATACCTGGCTACTCGCTCTGAATGCTGGTAGGTTTTCTCATCAAGATACTTTTCGGCAAGTTTTTTCGCTTCCTCTATCACCCTGACCACTCCTTTTCTGAAGGACATCTTTCTTATCTGCTTTAACAATACCTTATATTTTCACATTTTGCAACTTGTGATTTTCACGAATTTCACATTTTTAATCCTCTTGTCAAAATGTCTGACAAAAGTTCTTTTATACCCGGAAAAAGCTCATAAAAAGAGACCCTTTCTTAAAAATCCAGGCTTTCATAAAGATCTGGACTTTTGGAAATGGTCTCTTTTCTATTCATCAGAAGTCAAAACCGGCATTGGCCGGCAGTCTCAGCTTTTCTTTACAAATTCCGCTCCGCATTTGGGACAGCGGATACTGATCTTTCCTTTTCCCTTTGGGATCCGGATCTTCTGTCTGCACTGCGGACAGGTATAGATATGAAAATCCTTTCTCTGTTCCTGTATGTATTTCTGCTTTCCGAAAAAACGCTTCACTTTGTTCTCCAGTTCCAGGTACTTCTGATTTTCTGCATATCTTTTACTGACATTTCTGGAAAACATCCTGAAATAGATCAGTATCAGCAGCAGAAATTCCCATGAAGTGAGAAGGACGCTGAAATATCCGGTTCGCACAAAGAGATTGATCACTGCACATACCAGAAGTACGATGACCATAAATATATTCAGCCTGTCGCTTCCGTAGCGTCCATACATAAATCTTGCAAGCTTTTCCTTTAATTTATTCATTTTCCTGCTCTTCTTTCTCTATTCTTTCAAATATATCCTTTACAAATTTTTTGGCTCCCTGCAGATCCTGCTCGTCTGGATGGAGCATAGCCATATCAAAATTCTGGATCATGGCATTCATCTGTTTTTCATTCTTTGCATTTTTCATGTTCAAATATTTGTCTCTTACTGCCATTGGCATCTTGCCCTGGCAAATATAAGCGCCCATATATTCATTATCATCTTCAATAAAAACCCTGATATTTTCTTCTATCTTTTTATAATACTCCGGACTCTGTCCCATTCCACAGGTTCCAAAGAGAGCAATTCTTTTTCCCTGAAGACTGCCCAGATAATCCAAAACATCCATGCTGGCGCTTCCCCGGTCTGTCCAGAATCCTATAAAATACAGATCACCCATATTATAATCTGTCTGCCCCAGAAAAGGAGCAATGTCCTTATTCTTCCCCGGAATCGTCTCAAAAATGGCCTTTGCAAGTTTTTCCGTATTCCCGGTTCTGCTTTTATACAATACCTGTGTTTTCATTTACTATCATCCTTCCTGGTATCCGATAATTCATTCTGAAATATATTTTAGCACCAAGTATACCAGAATAGTATTTCTGGAATCTTAAAAATTATAAATTCTCTATAAAGCAGATATACTGTATAAATGTTTCCTATTGTTTTATATGGACATCCATCTGGGTATATGGAAGTTCTATGCCTTCTTCATCAAATGTCAGTTTAATTTTTTCATTCAGACCCCATCTGGTATCCCAGTAATCATCAGATCCCACCCATGCACGGAGTCCCAGCATTACACCATCGGCAGCCAGATTATCTACAAAGACATGCACCCCATCCTCCTGTATGATTCTTTTTTCATTGTAAAGCATATCTTCCAGAATCTTTTTTGCCTTTTTCAAGTCTGAATTATAGGAAATCTGAACTTTCAGATCCAGTTGTCTTTTGTCCTGAGCGGTAACGTTCACAATGCTGGCATTAGTCAATGTTCCATTTGGGATCGTGATCCGTCTGTTGTCTACGGTAGAAAGGGTGGTGTAAAAAAGATCAATCCTCACTACAGTCCCTTCTTGCTTATCCGTATTTTCAATAATGTAATCCCCCACCACAAAAGGCTTCAGTGCAAGGATGATCACTCCTCCTGCCAGGTTGGAAAGACCTCCCTGAAGAGCCAGACCAATTGCAACACCTCCAGAAGCCACCAGTGCAGCGATAGAAGATTCTTTCACACCAAAGCTTGTTGCTATCGATACTACCAGCAGACAGTACAACGCTGCTTTTACCACTGACGAGACAAACTGTGTGACTCCGGTATCCACATTAGCCTTTTTCATAGAAGCAACAATAAATCTGCAAAGCTTATGGATCAGCTTACTGGCTACAATATAAACCACAATAGCCAAAATCACTCTGCCTATGAAGGTTCCGATCAAAGGCAGCTGTTTTTCCCAAAAAGACCAGGTAAAATAATGATGAAAAAAATCGCTGATACTATCAAATTCCAGTGTATCAAGATTGTTTAAGGCATCTGCTAAAAAAATATTCATATTTCTCCCTTTCTATGTCATCTTTTTACTGCACAAGAAAAGAGGACTATTGCAGAAGCTCTTATTGGTTCAAAAAACGCTTCTGCAAAAGCCCCTCTCTATAAGTTTTTACTTTTTACTGCTCTTTTTCGTCTCTTTCTCTGTCTTTTTTCCTGCTGCCTGTTTATCTGTTTTAGATGTTTCTATTTTTTCAGATTCCTTCTTACTGGTTTCCAATTTGTGGGGTTCTTTCTTGGACGTTTCCAGCTTCTTTGGATCCGCCTTGCTGGTCTCTAATTTCTCTGGTTCCTTTTTGCTGGTCTCCAGCCTGTGCAGCTCCTTTTTAGAAGTTTCCAGTTTTTTCTGTGGTTCTTTCGGAAGAACGATCTCCTGCTCTTTCTCTGCTTTTACTCTTTCTTCCTCGATTTTCTTTTCCAGCTCCTTGCGGACTTTTGAAACAGGAGTCTTTTCTGATTTTTCTGCTTTCTTTCCTGCTTTTTTGGTCTCATTTTTTGTATAAGAAAAAATCTGCACAGCAAGAGGCGCTACGTTGATCACGATGGAATTCTTTCTTTCATCCCATTCTTCCCTTTTTGATGCCTTTACCCTTGGGTTGCCCTCTCCTGTTCCTCCATAAATTTTTGCGTCACTGTTGAAAATTTCTTTATACTTTCCGGGATATGGCACGCCCATCTGATATTTTTCATAAGGAAGGGCTGAAAAATTGCAGACTACCACTAATGTGCTTTCCTTCTTCTTGCCCTTTCTGACGAAAGTAAGCATATTCTTTTCAGCTTCCATGACATTGATCCATTCGAATCCTGCAGGATCATAATCTTCTTCATAAAGGGCGGGCTGTTCTTTATAAAATTTCAGAAGAGCTTTCATATAGTCCTGCATCTGCTTATGATCTGCTTCTTCCAAAAGATTCCAATCCAGTCCCCTCTGCTCTGACCACTCCTGCTCCTGGGCAAATTCCTGTCCCATAAACAGCAGCTTCTTTCCGGGATGGACCATCATATATCCAAGGGCCGCGCGAAGATTTGCCATTTTCTTCTCTTTATCACCCGGCATCTTATTCAGCAGAGAGCCTTTTCCATGCACTACTTCATCATGGGACAGACTCAAAAGGAATTTTTCACTGTAAGCATAGATCATGCTGAAAGTCAGTTCATCATGGGCTCCGCTCCTGTAAATAGGATCTTTCTTCATATAGTCGATAAAATCATTCATCCATCCCATGTTCCATTTATAATCAAATCCCAGTCCATCATCTTCCACTTTTCCGGTGATCATTGGCCATGCTGTAGACTCTTCTGCAATAAGCAGCACATCCGGATGTTTTTTCTTCAGAACAGAGTTCAGGTGTTTCAGGAACTCAATAGCTTCCAGATTTTCATTTCCTCCATAGATATTTGCCACCCACTCTCCATCGTTCTTTCCATAATCCAGATAGAGCATTGAGGCAACCGCATCCATACGGATTCCGTCGGCATGATATTTTTCCGCCCAGAACAAAGCGTTGGAAATCAGAAAGTTCTTCACCTGTGGGCGGCCGTAATTATAGATTAGGGTTCCCCAGTGTGGATGCATTCCTTGTCTTGGATCCAAATGCTCATACAGGCATGTCCCGTCAAAATTAGAAAGGCCAAAAGTATCTTTTGGAAAATGAGCCGGTACCCAGTCCAGGATCACGCCGATTCCCTGCTGGTGCATATAATCCATAAAATACATAAAGTCCTCGCAGCTGCCATAGCGGCTGGTAGGCGCATAATATCCTGTCACCTGATATCCCCATGATTCGTCCAGAGGATGTTCCATGATGGGCATCAGTTCTACATGGGTATAGCCCATCTCTTTTACATAGTCTGCCAGGAGAGGCGCTACTTCTCTGTAATTATAAAAAAGCTTTCCCTCTTCTTCAGGCTTTCGCCAGGAGCCTAAATGCATTTCGTAAACAGCCACAGGCTTCTTTTCATCCTGGATCTGCTTTCTGGATTTCATCCATTCTCCGTCATTCCACTGATAGTTTTTCAGATCAGCAACAATAGACGCAGTCTTTGGACGAAGCTCCGATTCATTTCCATATGGATCTGACTTCAGATATACCAGGGACCCCTTTGCTTTGATCTCATATTTATACAGGGTTCCCGGTTTTATTCCCGGAATAAAAAGCTCATAGATTCCGGAGACGCTGAGACGGTTCATCTGATGCTTTCTTCCATCCCAGTGATTAAAATCACCTACTACGCTGACCCGCATGGCATTTGGCGCCCAGACAGCAAAATAAACGCCGGATATTCCATGGATCGTCATAGGATGAGCGCCTAATTTTTCATAGATATCATAGCAGATCCCTGCTGAAAACTGCTGCTCTTCTTCTACTGTGATCTGACTTTCAAAAGCATAGGGATCATAAAATTTTTCTGTTACTCCTTCATCGTATACAGCCTCAATCTTATATTTCGGTATTTTGTCCCCCGGAATCAGAACCGCGTAGTATCCGGCTTCGTCCTGCAGTTCCATTTCATACTCCTGTCTGCCCTTTGTAAGCACCACTTTTACCTGACGGGCATCAGGAAGAAAGCACTGGATCAGAATACCATCAGGGGTAACCCTTGGACCCAGAAGCTTTTTCGGTTCACTTTCTTCAG
>DWYL01000017.1 GCA_019118685.1 Candidatus Blautia merdipullorum | reverse complement strand
CGGCAACGGCATTTTCACGACAACGCCGACAGAGCGTATAACACACTACACTTTGCTTCGCAAAGTCGTGTGCCAAATGGGGGCGTTGCCCCCTTTGGAAACCCCCACAAGAAAAGGCGGTACGCTACCCCTCTACGGGGCGCATACCGCCTTTTCTTGTTATCCAGCCCTCCGGCTGTATCGGTTGAGCAAAAGCCAGCGTGGGATTGATGTGGTATCTTTATCTAAGTGATACCCCGGTTTCCCATTTGGAGACGGCTGCTTTGGATACCCCCAGAAACCGGGCCAGATCTTCCTGGGTAATCCCCACTTTTCGGCGGTTTTCAGTTAAGATTGGACCAAGATGGATTTCTTTCATATGTTTGTACCTCGAAGTTCTTTTCTGAGTCTAATTTTACATAGTATTCTTTTCCTCTGCAATGGAGAAATATTCGATTTTGGTAGAAAAAATCAACCAGAAAGAAACTTTTGAAAAAAATAAAATTTTGAATTACAGAAAATAATTATCGAAAAACGATAAATATATCTTGCAAAACAGTAATTGCTGTGCTATCCTAAAAAAGAAAAGAGAAAACAGATATAGGAGGAATGAACCTATGAAATGGAATGATGATAAAAGCCTGTTCCTTACCAGGATCTTTGTATGGATCAGCGCAGCAGCTCTGATAGTCCTGTGCGTAGGAGCTCCCTGGATCTTTTCCTGGTTTATCCGGGAAAGAATGATCCTGTCTCCAGACAGCAGAAATTATTTTCTGGCCACGACATATACGGTAGCTATTCCGGCGGCAGCGGCTCTCTATATGATGAACCGGCTGCTGGCGAATATTAAGAGGGAAGAGGTCTTTACAGAGAAAAATACCGGATATCTCAGGGGAATGTCCTGGTGCTGTCTGGCAGCAGGGCTGATCTTTCTGGCCAGCAGCTTTTACTATCCGGCATTCTTTGCCCTCTGTGCTGCTGCTGTGTTTATGGCTTTGATCCTCCGGGTGATCAAAAATGTGTTTGCCCAGGCGGAGGAGATCAAGAAGGAAAATGACTATACCATATAGAAAGGAAGAGGGAAGATGCCGATTATTGTAAATCTTGACGTGATGATGGCTAAGAGAAAGATCGGCGCCGGAGATCTGGCGAAAGCCATAGGAATTACTCCGGCCAATCTTTCTATTTTGAAGAACGGCAAGGCAAAAGCAGTACGCTTTACTACTCTGGAGGCTTTGTGCCGGGAACTGAAGTGTCAGCCGGGAGATATTCTGGAATATGTTCCGGAAGAAGGGAGTGACTGAATATGGAAAATCTGGAAACAAGAAAGGAAATGGATCGTGGACTGTTCCTGCTGGAAGAAGGGCGCCCCCTTCTGGAAAAACTGCCGGCGGACCGCTGGGATCAGATTTTTGCCGGGCTGTATGTAGTCCTGGGAATCCTGATGTGGAATTGCCTGTGTATGGAAAACTTTGCCAGAGGTCTGTCCATGTTTTCCATCCTTTATGTCATTACCGTTCTGGCTTACGCCAGACTGAAGAAACTTTCTATAACCGGGGAAAAGATTTTCTGGACGCTGATCCTTCTGGGAATCAGTCTTCCATACGGCTTTTACACGGTGTTTGGTTTTGGTCAGACTTTGATGATCTTTCTTGTGGCTGCTTACTGGACTCTGGTCATAACAGAAGGCCTTTTATGGAAAGGAGCAACCTCTTCCTGGGTCCTGCTGGACAGCTGGAACGGGCTTATTGCCCTTCCTATCCTGAATTCTTTGTGCCAGATACGGCTGCTCTTTCAGTCTTTTTCTGAGAAAAAAGAAGAAAAGAGAGACTGGCGGATGGTCCTTCTGGGAATTATTATATCCATTCCGGCTCTGCTGATCATTGTTCCCATCCTGTCTCAGGCGGATACAGGATTCCGAAATCTGGTCTCCGCCATCCTTGACCTTCTGGGAGCGGATTTTCGGATCCTGATCTGGAGAGGAATCGTAGGGATTCTTCTGGGCGCCCTGATGTTCGGTACTTTATATGGAGGAGCTTATAAAAGACATGTGAAAGAGGAGGAGTGTATACACTTTCATGAAGAATCCGGCAGAGTGTTCCGGTTTGTGCCGGATATAGCGGTACTTACTTTCGGTGTTATCGTTTCAGCCGTCTACCTTTTATTTATTGGACTTCAGGCCAGGTACCTGTTTTCTGCATTCTTTGGGATTTTGCCGGAAGCCTATACCTATGCCCAGTACGCACGCCAGGGATTCTTTGAATTGTGTGTGATTGCTCTTTTGAATGCCAGTTTTCTCATTGCCATGAACAGCTGTGCCAAGACTCCCCGCCGCAAGAACAGAGGACTGATCCTGGAAAACGGGATCCTGGGGGTTTTGACCCTTCTCCTTTTGTCCACGGCAGCCAGCAAGCTGGGTATGTATATAGCCGCCTATGGATTTACTGTAAAGAGGTGTATTTCCTCTGTATTTTTGATCTGGCTTATCCTGGTCTTTATCCTGGTTCTGATCTATCAGAAGAAAAACATTCCTCTGGTGCGCCGGGCTGTCTTTGCAGGAGCAGTATTATTTACGCTTTTGTGTGTCCTGCCTGTAGAGCAGATTATAGGCTGGATTCCTTATAACCCTGTTTCAGGATGAATTTTTACAGATTCGGTCTTGTTTCCAAAGAAAAAAAGAGATAACATTAGGCCAGACCGGGAAAAACTCCATGGTAATAGCCCAAAAGGATTGTATTTTTTTGAATACAATTTTTTGAGGGATTTTCTGAAAGGTATGAGCTTTAAAGTAAGAAAGTGGAGAGAAAGGAGAAAAACTGTAAGTTTTCTACCAGGATAATGAAGAATAATAAAGTAAAGATCAAGATTCAGCAGATCTATGCCGGCCTGCGTCCATCGGAGCAGAAAGTGGCAGATTATATTCTCAGATATGAGGGAAAGGCCAGCAAGCTGCTGATGGAGACCCTGGCTTCAGAGACCGGGGTCAGCCAGCCTACGGTAATCCGCTTTGTAAAGGCTGCAGGATATGAAGGCTTTAAGGATTTTAAATATGCTCTGGTCCAGGAAGAGGCTAAGGAGCAGTCACAGGATGATGAAAAAATAGGCCTGTACGGATTTCCCCTGTCCAAGAAAGACCGGCTGGAGGATATTCCGGGAAAGATTGTGACTACTTCTATGGAAATGCTGGAAGAAACGCTGAAAAATATTTCCATGAAAGAGTACCGCAGAGCTGTGGAAGCCGTACTTGGGGCAGAGAACATTGTGATATACAGTGTGGAGAACTCTGTGTGTACAGCCAATGACCTGCTGACAAAGCTGACCTATCTGGGGCTGAACTGCAGGATTTACGGAGATTATTATCTCCAGAATGTCAGCGCTGTGAACCTGACAAAGAAAGATCTGGCCATCGGGATCTCCTATTCCGGCTGTTCCCGTCATACCGTGGAAATGCTGGCACTGGCCAGGAAGGCAGGAGCTACCACCCTGGCTATGACAAATTTTGAGAACTCTCTGATCTCCAAATATGCAGATATTCTCCTGTGCGCCAGTAACCGGCAGTTCCTCTATGGAGATACTATATTTTCCAGGATTTCCCAGCTTGCCCTGGTGGATATGATCTATGCGGGGGTACTGAACCGGGACTATGACCGGTTTGCCAGAAAACTGAACAAGACCAGTGCGATTGTTGCAAAAAGGGCCTATGGAGAAGATGAAGAAGTTTTGTAGATTTTCTACAAAACTTCTTTTTTGACTTTACCTGGCCTTTACACAGAGTTCACTCCGGCTTGATTGAAAGCCGGCTTTTTTTGTCTTTATAATACGAATTGTCAGGCGGGAGAAGCCGTCAGACACAACATGTTGTAATCGAAAGTACAAACTGAGAATGCAAAAACGACAAAAATGAATGCAGTTAAGCAAGTAAAAAACAATGAACAGAGTAGATGGAAAAAAGAAAGGAGAACCGACATGCTGGAACTGAGACGTGTAAAGAAATCTTATGACGGTGTGACCATTCTGGAGGACATCAATCTGAAGATTCAGGACGGGGAGATTGTTTCGATCCTGGGGCCTTCCGGATGCGGAAAGACAACCTTATTAAATCTGGTGCTGGGACTTACACCTGCCGACCAGGGACAGATTATTTTTGACGGAAAGGATATTACAAACGTACCGATGGAAGAAAGAGGATTCAATATCGTATTCCAGGATTACGCACTTTTCCCGAACCTGAATGTCTATAAAAATATTACCTACGGACTGCGGAATAAGCCGGATATCTCCACCAAAGAAGAAGTGGACGAATTCATCGATCTGCTGGGACTCAGAGAGCATCTGAATAAAAAGATTGAGCAGCTCTCCGGCGGGCAGAAGCAGAGGGTGGCTCTGGCCAGGACTATGGTCATGAAGCCAAAGATCCTTCTTCTGGACGAGCCGTTAAGCGCCCTGGACGGGGTGATCAAAGAATCTATCAAGGAGAAGATTAAAGAGATCGCCAGAGATTTCCATCTGACGACGATTATCGTAACTCACGACCCTGAGGAAGCTCTGACACTTTCTGACAAGGTGCTGATTGTCAACAAGGGACATATCTCCCAGTACGGAGCTCCGGAGGAGATTATCACTGCGCCTTCTAATAACTTTGTCAAGGAATTTATCCTGAATCAGCTGGAAATTAAGAAGAATAATATTTTCGCCCTGTTTCATCAGGACCTGACCAGAAACGCACAGGTGGTATAAGACAATGATCAGAAAAGAAAGAGAAATAAAAGTAATCTATGTACTGGTACTCGCTGTATTTGCTATTTTTCTTGCCATTCCCATTATAAGGCTCCTGCTGGAGTCTTTCCTGGGAGAGGCAGGGGCAGGAATCAGTAATTATGTAGAAGTCCTGACAGGACGGGGATTTCTCAAGGCCTTTGGAAACAGTGTTACCGTTTCTATCTCCAGCGCTTTGATCGCTACAGTGCTTGCTTTTTTTATGGCTTATAGTATACAGTATACAAATTTGCCAGGGAAATTTAAGTCCCTGATCCGTACTCTGGCAGTACTTCCAATGCTGCTTCCCACCATCACCTATGGATTCGCCATTATATATTCCTTTGGAAAAGAAGGACTGCTCACCCGGCTTTTTGGAAGACAGCTTTTTGATATTTACGGATTTAACGGGCTGCTTTTCGGCTATGTGATCTACACTCTGCCAATATCTTTTATGTTGATCTTAAACACCATGGGATTCATTGACAAAAAGTTTATGATCGTGTCCAGGGTTATGGGGGACAATTCTTTCCAGACTTTCTGGCAGACTATTATCCGGCCTCTTTTGGGAACTCTTGCGGCTTCCATGGTACAGTGCTTCTTCCTCTGCTTTACGGATTACGGTATTCCTGCTTCTGTGGGAGGAGAGTACGAAGTAGTAGCTACGGTTCTCTACAATGAGATGCTGGGCAGTATCCCCAATTTCAACCGGGGCGCTGTAGTAGCTATGATGATGTTGATCCCCTCCATTGTCAGCATTGCCCTGCTGAAATATCTGGAACGGTACAATGTGCGCTATACAAAGATCTCCCAGATTGAAATGAAAAAGAACCGGATCCGGGACGGTATCTGCGGCGGTATTTCGGCCTTTATTATCCTGTGCATTCTGGCTATCTTTGCGGTGATCTTTGTGGTCCCTCTGGTACAGGAATGGCCCTATCAGGTGAATTTCACCCTGGAGCATGTGATGGATGTATTGAACGACTGGAGCCTGTTCGGAGTTTATCAGAATTCTCTGTTTGTGGCTTTTTGTACTGCTCTTCTGGGACTTCTGGTTACCTACGGGGCAGCACTGGCTACAGCCAGAAGCGGTCTGAACGGCAGGCTGAAAGGTATCATTGATGGGATCGCTTTGGTGACCAATACGATTCCCGGCATGGTTATCGGTATTGCTTTTATGTTCATCTTTTCAGGAACACCTCTGCAGAATACGTTCCTGCTGATTATCCTGTGTAACGTGGTCCATTACTTCTCCACGCCTTACCTGATGATGCGCAATTCCCTGTCCAAGCTGAACAGTTCCTGGGAGACGACAGCTTCCCTTATGGGAGATACCTGGATCAAGACCATTGTACGGATCGTCACCCCCAATATGACCTCCACGATCCTGGAAGTCTTCAGCTATTACTTTGTAAACGCCATGGTGACTGTCAGTGCCGTGATTTTTATTGCCGGAGCAAGGACCATGGTTATCACTACCAAGATCAAAGAATTACAGTATTATACCAAGTTCAATGAAGTGTTTGTATTGTCCTTATTCATCCTGGGAACGAATCTGATCGTGAAAGGAGTTTTGGGACTGATCATTAGAAGAAAAGAAGGAAAAAAGGAGAATTAATACAATGAAGGCAAGAAAAATATCCGTGATCTTAATGACAGCAGCAATCTTAGCAGGAACACTTTCCATGACCGGCTGCGGCGGCCAGGGAGCGCCTGGCGGCTCCGGGGAGGAAGTGGTGATTTATTCCAATGCAGATGATGAGGCTGTGGAAGCCATGAAAAAAACCCTGGATGAAAATGGCTATCAGGGCAAATATCTGTTCCAGACTTTCGGTACCTCTGAGCTGGGGGGAAAGGTTATGGCAGAAGGGACCAACATTGAGGCAGATATGCTCACCTTGAGTACTTTTTATATCGATGCAGCCCAGGAAGACCAGAACATGTTCCAGCCTCTGGACTTTGATTACACCCTTTTAAACAGTGCAGATCAGAAAGACTACTGTGCACCGATCACTTCCCAGGAAGGAACGATTATTGTTAATACAGAGGTTATGAAAGAGAACAATCTGGATATGCCTGCTTCCTTAAAGGATCTTACAAAACCGGAGTATAAAGATCTGGTGTCTGTAACAGACATTAAGAGTTCCTCTACTGCATGGCTGCTGATCCAGGCGCTGGTAAGCGAATATGGGGAAGATGGAGCCAGGGAAGTGCTCTCCGGTATTTATGAGAATGCAGGTCCCCACATTGAATCCTCCGGATCTGCACCTCTTAAAAAGGTACGTGCAGGAGAAGTTGCCGTAGGTTTCGGCCTCCGTCAGCAGGCAGTGGCAGACAAAGCCGAAGGACTTCCGGTAGACTTTGTAGACCCGGCTGAAGGAAATTTCTCTCTGACAGAATCTGTAGCGGTAGTAGATAAAGGGGAAGATACCAATCCTCTGGCCCAGGAGATGGCTGAGTGCATCATCACCAAAGGAAGAGCCGAACTCCAGAAATACTATCCAAACGCTGTATACGAAGGAGAGACCACAGATGAGGCTAACAGCTCTGCAAATCCTAAAACTTTCCCGGAACCTCTGACCTTGGATCTTCTGGAAAAGCATCAGGAACTGTCTGAGAGCTGCAAGTAAATCTTCCCTTTGCAGGCAAGAATCCTGCCCGGCAGGATTCTTTGCCGTTTCAGACGCACAACCGTCTGAAACGAGACAGAACAGATAAATAATTAGGTAATTGCGAAACAAGTTCGCAATCCCGATTAAAACTGCGGTAAAAATCCTGCATTGCAGGATTTTTAAGATGAAAAAGTGGCTGGCTTGAAATTCTGGCATGAAAAAAGACTTCCCAGATGAACTGC
>DWYL01000129.1 GCA_019118685.1 Candidatus Blautia merdipullorum | reverse complement strand
TTCAATCTTCTCAAAATCACAATCGATTTGTTCTGAAGACATCTCCTTCTCTTTTTCCTTCTCTATAAACTCTGTCAGTTTTTCTTCCGGGATGCCTTCTCGGTATCGGTATCCACATACCGCGCAGATTCTGTCGCTCTTAGGAATCCGAGTACCGCATTCTGGGCAAACCTTCTCTTTCAACCGCTGAAATAAATTTGCCGTGGCATATACCAAGATCCCCACTGTTCCTACCGCAACAACAGCAGTGCCGGCCATTGTATTTACAGACAGGCCTATGATTCCAATAAGTTGTACCGTGCTAATTCCATATAAAAATGGTATCTGCTTATTCTTCAAAGTGCTTCCTCCTCCCCAAGCGCAGCAAACATCTGGTAGTTTTTCCTCATTAAAGAAATTTCCGCCTCATCTGCCGAATAATTTTCTGCTCCAACTGTCACAAGATGTTCCTCCACCTCCTTCCCCTGTACCACTTTTCCTTCCTCCTGCTTCTCCGGTTCTTCTTTTTCCTGCATTCCCCAATAAGCCAGAAATGCCTTAACGATGTATCTTGTTTTTTTTCTTCCGCACGTATTCAGAAAATCGCAGACTTTACGATGGTCTTTATCCGTGTCGTCAAATCTCAGATTAAATCGGTACGGGTCCTGCTTACTCATTTAGACTCCTCCCATTCCTGTTTTTCTGCCAGATACTGCAATCTGTACCCCTTCGCATTTGCCCTGACATCATTGATAATAAAATACGCTCCCTGGTATTTTTTCCAAACTTCCTGTATGGTTTTGTTCAGCAGGATGGCCCCGCCTCCGGCAAATACAGTCTGCGTTGTTCCAAAATCAATGCCGATTTCACGGAAGATCCCAAGCAGCTCTGATACATACCGCATTGTAATTTCTTTGACCCGCTCAACCACTTGTACCTCAAATCTCACATCCTCGCCGGAAAGGATATCATCCACATCTGCCTCTTCCAGCAAAAGTCCAAACCTTTGCCGGATGCCAGCCCGAACGCTCCGGTATAGTTTGATAACCCCTTCTTCCATAGAATCCACATAACTTCTTTCCAGCTGACCAAACCGGAGGATCATATAGTCCACCGTAAATCCGCCAATGTCAATCACCAAAACTTTCGGATATCTGGATAACTGCTGCCGGCCCGCTACCAGACAGTAAGCCGCATATGCCTGTATATACACTCTGACTTCTGTGAACGTAATTTTATAAGGCGTATTCATGTACATATAGTCGATAATCCTGCCTTGCTGAAAATATTCCATGAAAGCCCTGCGGTGTTTCCCATAATGAGCAGGCGGGAGCCCAACCAGAAGCTCTACCTCAATCAGCCCATTGGCAATCCTTTCTTCCTGCCCTTTCGTGCGCTCCAATTCCTTTGCAACTGCAAAAAGTGTCAGAATAAAATACCGTTCATCTTCTGTTTTATCTTCCAGGTAAGAAGGACGTCTACTGGTAATCCTGTAATAATTTTCTTTGTACAGAATCACCTCTTCCCGCTCCCCTGGCATCTGGTCCAAGATCTCCACTCCCGCATCAAATTCCAGATTTTCCGTCTTTATCATCTTGTTCCCCGTGTCTACCGAAATAATCATTGTCAAGTCCCCTTTCCGGCTTACGCCCTGATTTATGCGCCATGTATGCGCCTTTACAAATTCACTATAGTTTTTTTGAAAAATCTGTGTCAACAGTATCAAAAAAATTATTCTGGTTTATATGTATCCTGAAACTGCTTTAAAAGCTCCCTGCTCTCCCCTTCATACCCCCATAAGATACCGCTTACCGCCTCAAATGCCTGTTCCCTCCAACGGAAATAGGTGGCCCTGTGTATCCGCGAAAGCTTTGGAAAATGCGGCTCCAGCTTGTCTAAAATTTCTTCAACATTTTCCGCTTTATATGCGGACATATAGGTGTAATACAAAACCCAGTAGTAACGCTCCCCATTGGGATGGAATTTCCGCATAAGCTCTACCGCTTCGTCAATCATCTTCAGAAACTTATTTGAACGGTTGATTGCTTCGATCCGTTCCCGTTCTCCTGCCAAGTCTTGGTTAATATCCATTCCTGACTGATAAATGCTGTCCAGGAAAGAATCCACATCCATACCGTACTCTATTTCGAAGCGGTGTCTTACCTGGTTAATTTTGATCTGCATCCGCCAATTTACAGAACGGTAGATCTTAAACAATGCAACAATATCATGGTAGGATGCGTTTTCTTCCCCTCTGAATTCTTCTGTTATGACTCCTGATTTTCCCATTCACATCCTACTTCCTTTCCATCATTGCAATTTGATTCGCCCTTTTCACGGAATAACCGTTCCATAAGTTCATCTTCCCGCTTTCCCTGAACGATGCAACAGTACAGCACAAGCTGAATTCCAAAAACCATGACCATAATCCCTATTTTTATCATGTGACATGCCTCCTACGGTATTTTATTGAGATAGGACAGAAATATCCTTCACAAAGATGAAGGATATTTTGTCAAGTCTCTGTAAAAGACATGGAAAAAGCAGCCTCTGATTTTCAGAAGCTGCGAGCTGTTGATCATTTTTATATCTGTACTTCCCTTGGCAGGACGTCATCCCGGAATCCCCTGAAAACCGGCTGCCTCAAAACATCTTTTGTGTTTGGCATATATTCAATTCTGCAGACATGGGTTGGAGCCACCCATACCGCTTCCTCATTTCCCATCGGCAGTATGTGAAAGGGCCGGATCCCCGTAACGGTAAGCTGCCTGATCACTTCTTTCGTTACGCCTGAAGTAACATGCCCTTTATATACCAGCGTATGCTCCCTGCATTTCGCGAGAATCAGACTGTATGTGCGCCGTCCTTTCTGGATATACCCAGCGACCACAAACTCCTCATCGGCCATCCTCTTAAATTTCACCCAGTCTTTTGTCCGTCTCCCCATGTAGTATAGGCTCTCTTTTCTCTTTGCCACTATGCCTTCCAGCTTACGAGCCGCAGCAGCCTGATAGAATGCTTTACCCTTCCCTTCGACAAAACGTGAAACCGCAATTCGACTGTTTTCTTTCACGTTATCCAGAAGCTGGTTCTTTCGCTCCATCAAAGGCATCCAATTAAGCTCCTGCCGATTCAGATACAGGCAGTCAAAAGCCACGAAGGAAGCCGGGCAACGGGACGCTTCCATGTGGATCTTAAAGCGGTCCGTAAGCAGGGTCCTTTTCTGAAGCCTGTAAAAATCAGGCACCCCGTTTACTAAAACCACGACTTCCCCATCCAGGATGCAGGTTGCTGAAACCGCCTGATGCAGCTCCCCCAGCTCCGGGAATTTATCCAGCATCTTCATATTCCGCTTATTCCGCAAATCTACTTTTCCAGGCTCTATATAAGCAAGACAGCGAAACCCGTCCATTTTCAGCTCATAAATATAGTCTGGATCATCAAATGCCTGGCACTGGCTGGCAATCAGCATGGGGCTAGCGCCTCGCGAAGAAAACAGATCCATTATGCAGTCCCTGTCAGCCGTTTCTGGCTGCGCTGATCCTTTTTTTCTGACAGTTCAAGGCTCTTTTTCAGCGCCTCCATCAAGTCAATAACATTGGAAGAGGCGGCAGTGTCTACTGCTACAATATCCTGTCCCTGGATTTTTTTCATAATGGCTTCCCTCAGCCTTGCCTGGTATTCATCCTGGTATTCCTCTGCCACAAATGGCTTTGTCATATTTTCTATCAGCATTTTCGCCATATTCAGTTCATTTTCATCCAGCTTCATCTTTGGCACGGTCTTAGGCATTGCCGCAATCTCATCATAATAAAATAGCGTCTTAACAATAATCCCCTCTCTCGTCGGATACAGAACAAGCAATTTTTCATTGGTTCCCATAACCGTTTTCGCAATCGCCACTTTCTTTTGGGACAGAAGCGCCTGACGCAGCAGTTCATATGCTTTTTCTGCCCCGATATCCGGAACCGCATAATAATCCTTTTCATAATAGATCATATTAACTTCTGCCATCCTGGCAAACTGGTGTTAGCGTCGGGCGATTTTCGCCATTCAGAGTCGGATTAAAAACGCCAATCTCAGTCAATTTAAAATCGCCAATGCATCATGTATGTTGTTAACAGTTATGCATTTTTAAATTCCGTATGTTTTGCGATACCAGCCTCAAGACCAAGTGTTTCCAGCTTGCGTCCCCGGTAACTGTCACCTTTGATCATAAATACAGTGGCGTCATCAAAAACCCGGTCTAAAGAACAAAGCAGCGTATCATC
>DWYL01000128.1 GCA_019118685.1 Candidatus Blautia merdipullorum | reverse complement strand
GCCTGAAACAGGTTGGAGACCACCAGAGACATAAGCTGGGAAAGGCCCATCCCGGCCAGCAGTCCTGCTCCCAGGGAGATCAGGCCCATCCAGATGGTCTCCAGCCACAGCATAGCCGCCAGTCTGATCCGCCCCATACCCAGGGTAAGATAGATCCCAAATTCCTTTTTCCGCTTTTTCAGCATAAACCTGCTGGCATAGACGATCAGATATCCCAGGACCAGAGATACGAAAACGCTCACCCCCGACAGAACCCCGTTCATCGTACTGATGATAGCCGCTTTTGTCTGAGTCACCTCCATCATGGCTGTCTGGGTCTCGATGGCATTAAAGATATAGAAAATTGCCACCCCCAGGATCATAGTAAAAAAGTAAATAGAATAATCCCGGATACTTTTTCTGAAATTTTTCAGAGACAGACTAAACAACATGGTTCAGATCACCTCCCAGCAGTGCAATGACATGAATGATCTGGTCAAAAAATCCCTTCCGTTCCGCCTCTCCCTTTCTCAGCTCATGGAACAGCTTTCCGTCCTTTAAAAACAGCACCCGGTCACTGTAACTGGCGCAGAGAGGATCATGGGTCACCATCAGTATCGTAGCCCCAAGCTCCCGGTTCAGAAACTGCAGATTATCCAGGAGCATCCCTGCGCTTTGAGAATCTAATGCTCCCGTTGGCTCGTCCGCCAGGATCAGGGAAGGATTGGTGATCATGGCTCTGGCACAAGCACACCGCTGTTTCTGTCCTCCGGACATCTGATAGGGATATTTCTTCAGCACCTCCCGGATATTCAGCTTTTTGGCCATCTCCTCTACCTTTCCGGGAATCCTGGCCGGCTTTTCATTCTGGATCTGAAGGGCCAGGGCAATATTGTCAAAACCGTTTAAAGTATCCAGAAGATTAAAATCCTGGAAAATAAATCCCAGCTTTTCCCGGCGGAATTTAGAAAGGCTTCTTCCTCTCAGCTTCGTCACGTCCTTTCCCTCCACCAAAATATGCCCTCCTGTCACCCGGTCAATGGTAGAAATACAGTTTAAAAGAGTAGTTTTCCCCGATCCGCTGGCTCCCATTACTGCTGTAAATTCACCCTTCTCCACAGAAAAGCTGATATCGTCCACTGCCTTTGTAAGGCTGGATTTATTTCCGTAATATTTCATCATATGCTGGATCTCCAGTAATTTTTCCACAGATCTTCCTCCTTTTTCTCTGTCAGCAAGATACTTTTCTTTACAGACTCTATTATAAGAAAAACCACTGTGCCCAGCCATGGATTTTTATTACCAAACCTTACATCTGTGTAAGATAAAAAAGAGCTGCTGCATTAGTTAACTGTCAGGAATATTTGTACATTTTATGGGAATTTGTCGAGCACAGCTTTGAAACTATAGGCTCAAGCAGCGCAGACTGAACTATAAAATGTATAAATATTCCCGATTTTGACTAATGCAGCAGCTCCTCTGTATGTTTGTCCTGTCCGAATTCTATGAAGATTTCTGTGTATTCTCCTTTCTCGGATTCTGCCCAGATCCGGTGTCCCAACCTGTCGCAGAGTTTTTTGCAGAGATAAAGTCCCATGCCAGTAGAGCTCTGTCCCTTTCTCCCGTTTTCTCCTGTGAAAGAGTATTCAAAGATCCTGGGAAGGTCGGCCTTGGAGATTCCTATGCCGTTGTCCCGGACAGAAAGAAGGATTCCCCGGGAAGTCCTTTTGGCAGAGAAGCGGATACAGGGATCTTTCTCTTTCTTATATTTTACACTGTTGTTCAGGATCTGGCTTAAAATAAAGCTCAGCCACTTCTCGTCTGTCCGCACAGGAATATCCCCGATCTCCTGAAGGACCTGGATGTGGTTCAGGATCAGACTGTCCCGGTTTCTGGAAATCACCTGGTCTGTCACGGCTTTCAGAGAATATTCTTTGATCACATAGTCCTTCTCCGGCACCTGGCTTCTGAGATAATAAAGGACCTGCTCCACATAGCTGTCCATTCTGGCCACTTGTTCTTTCATCACTCTGGAATTCTCACCCCTGTCCTTGTGGAGAAGGAGCCTCATACTGGCAATGGGAAGCTTCACCTCATGGATCCAGGCTTCCACATACTGTTTAAAGGCGTTATTTTTCCTCTGCTGGGCAAAGATCTGGTCACTCATGGCCTTTCCCATCTGCTCCACGGTGCCATAGAGGATCCTTCCCTCCAGAAAATCCGGAGCCTTTATCATCTCCTGGATCAGATATTTCTCCTCCAGGTTCTCCATTTTCTCCTCCAGCTCTCTGTAAAACCGGTTCTTCCTCATATACTCCCACAGAAGAACTCCCGCAGGTCCCAGGATCTGAATCCCGGCCACAAGGATCATCAGCTCAGTCTGAACCTGGAAAAAGTACAGCACCAGCTGGATCAGCCCGGCGGTAAGGAACCAGAGGAGGATCAGTCTCCAGCAGTCTTTTATATAATCAAGTTTCTTCATAATAGTAAGTATCCCTGTCCTCTCCGGGTTTCTATGGCTCCCTGTATTCCGGCTTCTTCCAGCTTCTTTCTGAGCCGGTTGATATTCACAGTCAGTGTATTGTCATCTATAAAATCATTGCAGTCCCAGAGATAATCCATCAGCTCGTCTCTGGACACGATCCGTCCCTGATTTTTGATCAGGTAATAAAGAATGGAAAACTCATTTTTCGATAAGACCCTCTCTTTTCCCTGATAGGTCATGGTACTGCGGAGAAGATTCAGAAGGATCCCTCTGTACTCCACTTCTTCCTGGGGAGCCCCAGGCTGGATCCTCCGAAACAGGGCCTCTATTTTCAGAAGAAGAAGGGTGGGATTATAGGGCTTGGTAATATAATCGTCAGCGCCATAGCTCATAGCCAGGATCTGATCCATTTCTCCTTCTCTGCTGGTGACCATGATCACAGGAATCTGGGATTTCTGTCTTAAATTTCTCAGGATCTCCTGACCGTTAGCCCCGGGAAGAAGGATATCCAGCAGCACCAGATCCGGTTCTGCACGGAGGATCTCCTCTTCTGTCCTGTCAAATTTCTCCAGACAGAAGGTCCCATATCCGTTTTCTTTCAGAAGGCTGTCCAGGGCCTGTCTCAATACTTTGTCGTCCTCCACCACTGCGATTTTTTTCATGTATGTTCTACCTCCGCATTCCATATGAAGGTTTTTATGTTAGTTTCTTAATCATCAGTATAGCCTATCTTTCGTTTTTTTCAAGGAAAAGAAAAAAGCAGCCCCGAAACCGCTGCCGGAGTTTTCCGGTTTCTGGTTTCGGGGCTTCCCTTCTATTTCCTTATACAAACTGATTTCTGGCCCTGTCATACTCGTAGTCAATACCTGCCAGCTTTGTCTTGATCTCCTCCGGATTTAATCCCTTGTCCTCGCACATAGAAGACAGTGAGGAATAAAAATCACGAAGCTGAGTGTTCACATAACTTAAAAGCATCACCGGATCCTTGGGTATCATGGTCTTCCTCCTTTAATTCCGGATTATTACTGGGGCCAGTTCTCAGGACTTTGAAAATCAGCTCGCTGCAGTGTCCTGAACAGATACTGCGTGGGCCGTAAGCTGGCCGTTTTCCAGATCAATGATGATCCTGTCATCTGCTCTTACATCACCGGAAAGGATCAGTCTCGCGGTGAGAGTCTCTACATTCTTCTGCACAAATCTCTTCAGAGGACGTGCTCCGTAAACAGGATCATATCCGCCTTCAATAATATAATCTTTTGCGTCTTTTGTCAATTCTATAGACAGCTCCTGATCTTTTAATCTCTTGTTCAGGTCTGCCATAAGCAGATCAACGATACCGCCGATGTTCTCTTTGGTCAGAGGCTTGAACATGATGATCTCATCCAGCCGGTTCAAAAACTCCGGACGGAAATGAGCTCTTAAATCCTTCTCTACCATGTCCCTGGCTTCCTGCTTGATCTCTCCGTTATCCTCAATTCCCTCCAGAAGATAGGTGGAACCGATATTGGAAGTCATGATCAGGATGGTATTCTTAAAGTCTACGGTCCTGCCCTGGGAGTCTGTGATCCGTCCGTCGTCCAGTACCTGGAGCAGTACGTTGAACACATCCGGATGGGCCTTCTCAATCTCATCAAAAAGGACTACAGAATAGGGTTTTCTTCTTACGGCTTCTGTAAGCTGTCCCCCTTCTTCATATCCTACATATCCCGGAGGCGCTCCGATCAGTCTGGACACAGAGTATTTCTCCATATATTCACTCATATCAATACGGACCATGTTCTGCTCGTCATCAAAAAGTGTGGCGGCCAGAGTCTTAGCCAGCTCTGTCTTACCTACACCGGTAGGTCCAAGGAACAGGAAGGAACCGATAGGCTTGGTAGGATCCTTAATACCGGCTTTGGAACGGATAATAGCGTCTGTTACCTTTGCAACGCCTTCGTCCTGTCCGATCACCCGTTTATGAAGCTCCTCTTCCAGGTGAAGGATCTTGGCACGCTCCCCTTCCGTAAGTTTCGCCACAGGGATTCCCGTCCACCGGGAAATGATCCTGGCAATCTCATCTTCTGTAACGCTTTGATGAACCATAGACAGATCCTGGTTCTTAGCTTTTTCCTCCTCTGCTTCCAGCTGTTTCTGCAGCTTGGGCAGTTCCCCGTACTGAAGCCTTGCAGCCTCATTCAGATCATACTCTCTCTGAGCTTTCTGGATCTGATTGTTCATATCTTCAATCTGTTCTCTCAGCTTCTGGAGATGTTCTACAGTAACCTTTTCATTATCCCACTGGGCTTTCTGGCTGTTGAATTTATCTTTCAGCTCTGCCATTTCTTTCTGGAGCTCTACCAGACGGTCCTGACTGAGACGGTCGTTTTCCTTTTTAAGAGCCGCCTCCTCGATCTCCATCTGCATGATCTTGCGGCGCATTTCATCCAGCTCTGTGGGCATGGAATCCAGCTCTGTCTTGATCAGGGCACAGGCCTCATCTACCAGGTCGATAGCCTTATCCGGCAGGAACCTGTCAGAAATATAACGGTCAGACAGGGTAGCTGCAGCCACCAAAGCGCTGTCGGTAATCTTTACTCCATGGAAGACCTCGTAGCGTTCCTTCAGTCCACGGAGAATGGAAATGGTATCTTCTACTGTAGGCTCATCCACCATAACCGGCTGGAACCTACGTTCCAGAGCAGCATCTTTTTCAATATATTTCCGGTACTCATCCAGAGTAGTGGCGCCAATACAGTGGAGCTCTCCTCTTGCCAGCATAGGTTTCAGCATATTTCCTGCATCCATAGCTCCATCGGTCTTCCCTGCCCCTACGATCAGATGCAGCTCATCAATGAACAGGATAATCTGTCCTTCGCTTTTCTTTACTTCTTCCAGAACGGCTTTCAGCCTTTCCTCGAACTCGCCTCTGTATTTGGCGCCCGCCACCAGAGCGCCCATATCCAAAGCAAAGATCTTCTTATCTTTCAGTCCGTCAGGAACATCTCCCTGAACGATCCTCTGGGCCAGTCCCTCAACGGCTGCAGTCTTACCTACTCCAGGCTCGCCGATGAGCACCGGATTATTCTTGGTCTTTCTGGACAATATACGGATCACGTTTCGGATCTCACTGTCACGGCCGATCACAGGATCCAGCTTCTGTTCCCTTGCCTTTTCCACCAGATCCTCCCCGTATTTATTCAGAGTATCATAGGTCACTTCGGGATTATCTGTAGTCACCCTCTGGTTTCCCCTGACAGTACTCAGAGCCTGAAGAAATCTTTCTTTGGTGATCCCATATTCCTGCCAGATCTTCTTCATAGAAGGACTCGGGTGATCCATCAGGGCAAGGAACAGATGCTCAACAGAGACATACTCGTCTCCCATAGCCTTTGCCTCATCCTCCGCAGTTACCAGAGCCTTGTTCAGATACTGGCCGATATAAGGCTGGCCTCCGGAAACCTTTGTCCTGGCGTTTAATGCCTGCTCTATCCTGTCAAGAAAATGCTCCTTCTGGATCTCCATTTTCTCAATCAGTTTCAAGATCAGACTGTCCTCCTGGTGGAGAAGGTTATAGAGCAGGTGCTCCTGTTCAACCTCCTGGTTGCCGAATTCATATGCTGTCTTCTCCAAATCCTGAACAGCCTGAAGCGATTTCTGTGTGAATTTACTAATATTCATACAAATCCCCTCCATCATCTTATGAAATAGCCTGTAAAACAGACTTGGTTTTCTTGTTCTAGTGCTACTATAACACTTGTTGTTAGCACTGTCAACCCCTGAGTGCTAATTTTTTTATAAAAAGTCTGACAAGTCTGACAATCAAATAAAGAGAAATCTTTTATTCCGGATAAAGAAAGAAAAAACAGGAACCATCTCTGATTTCCTGCCTGATGATGCCTGTTGGCGGCGGCTGATATGCTTCTGCCCGATTCAGCCTCCAAATAATAACATATTTTACAGATTACTTATATCCATTATTAGAAAAGCCGGCCTAAACGGCTGTATCCCGCTTAAACCGGCTCTTCTTTCTGCTTATTCTATATCGATCAGTTTATCCTTATCATAATATTTCTCATCATCTTCTGTGATCTCCCGGTAGACTTTACAGGGATTTCCAAAGGCGACCACATTAGCAGGAATATCTTTTGTCACTACACTTCCGGCACCGATAATGCTGTTCTTTCCGATAGTTACTCCCGGCATGACCATGGTATTGGCGCCGATCCATACGCCGCTGCCAACTTTCACCGGCTTATTGTACTGGGCCTCTTTTGCCCTAAGTCTTGGAGATACCGGATGGGTTCCTGTACACAGTACCACATTGGGACCGATCATAACATTGTCACCGATCTCAATAGTGGCGTCATCTACCAGCACCAGATTAAAATTCGCATATACATGATCCCCCATATATACATTTTTCCCTCCCCAGTTAGCATGGAAAGGTGTTTCGATATAGCAGTTTTCACCAATCCTTCCGAACATCTTCTTCAGAAGGGCTTTTTTCTCTTCCCCTTTGCTGGGAGGAAGCTGATTATAGGCAAACAGCATATCCAGGTATTTTCCCTGTTCCTGCATCAGTTCCTCATTGTCACAGTAATATAATTTTTCATGATGGACTCTATATAAAGTTTCTTCTAGATTCATAGGACCTCCCCCCAGATGGATACCTTCTCCTATCCGTCTGTAAAATAATGATTTTCTGCCATCAGTATAACATATCTTCTTTTCTCACTCAACTGATCCCGAAAATATCCCAAAACCATGAAGATTCCATACTTACTCTAATCCATGGGCCTTCAGCCATGTTACCCAGGTTCTTTTTCCCCGCTTTATCTTTCCGGCCCGGATCTGGAATTCCAGGATCGTCATCAGGGAGAACACCAGGAACAAAACTCCCAGGAACAGCAGGCATTTTCCTATACTTTCTCCTCCGCTGATGGTGCTCCTAAAAGCAGTCACCGTATAGGTAAACGGCACCCAGTCATGAAGATAAGGCACAAAAGGACCGGACAGTTCCAGCGGATAAGTTCCCACAGAACCCGCCAGCTGGACCACCATAAAGACCAGCATCAGGAAACTGCCCGCTTTTCCCAGAAGATTTGTGAAAAAATACATAATGGACATAAAAGCCAGGGAAGCCAGACAGGCAGTAAGAAGGGTCTTTCCAAGCTGGACAGGACGGAAGCCGTCAAAGATCCAGAGAGCGCCTGTCATCACTGCTGCCTGGAGCAGAGCTACCAGATAGAGTACGGAAGCTTTACTCCGCCACCAGGCCCCTCCGGACTTGAGTTTTCCGGAATATTCTGTCAGAGGATACATAAGGCTGAAAGCAATGCAGCCTACCCAGAGCCCTACAGACATCATATAAGGCGCCATAGCATGGCCGTTATTTTCCACTTCTGTGATCTGCGTCTCTTTTGTAACTGCCGGAGCAGCAAACATATCCATCCCCTCTTCAGACAGAACAGAATTCCCGGCGCTGCTTCCCCCTTCTTCCAGGGCGTCCTTAAGCGTTCCGGCTCCTTTCTCCAGACTTTTCAGCCCATCTCCCAATTCCATACTTCCTTCATGAAGCTTTCCGGCACCCTGGCTGATCTGTTCTCCTCCCTGAGAAAGCCGAGAAGCACCCTCAAGAAGAGAGGGACTGTTTTTCTCCAATTCTGCGGCGCCTTCTTTCAGACTTTCCGTACCTTCCTTCAAAGCAGTAATGCCCTGACTTAGCTGGTCCCCGCCGTTAAAAAGGACCGGCATCTGTTCCTTCAACCTCTTGGTTCCTTCTTCCAGCCGGGTGCTGCCCTGGGAAAGGACCACGGTTCCTGACGCAAGCGATTCCGCCCCTTTTTTCAGCACGGAAGTACCCTGGGTCTGGAGAAGGCTCCCTCCCTGGACCGCTTCCTGGATCCCCTGTACCAGCGCCGGCGCTTTCTGGGAAAGTCCGGAAATTCCCTGCAAAAGAGTTCCTGCCCCTGCTGCCAGCTCCCCGCTTCCTGCCGCAGCCTGGGAAATCCCATCTGTAATCCCGGGAAGTCCGGAAACAAGTTCCCGGCTTCCCTTGGCCGCCTCATTCACTCCCTCTGTATAAGCAGCGGTGCTTTGTGCCAAAAAGGCCGCCTGGTCTTTCAGCATAGAAATCTGACCGTTTAATTCTTCTGCCCCGGAATAATCTGCTCCGGCCTCCTGTACAATGGAAATCTGCTCTTCCATTTCCTGGAGTCCCTGGTAATTTGTCTGAGCCGCTTCCAGAGCCGCCCAGGCAGCTCCGGCCAGGCTGTCCATATCGCCATTATCCACGGCGCTCTGAATTTCTTCATATAAACAAGAAGGATCTGTACTCTGGATCCCGCTGGAAAAAGTAAATCCTTCTTCTCCTGAAAAAACATTTATATAAGAAGGAAGATTGTTATAAAGAGTTTCCAGACTCTGACTGAGACCAGCTGCACCCTGAGATAAAGCTTCCGACTGGCTGCCGTTTTCTCCAATAATATTCTGAAGACCGGAATCCAGACTTTCTGCTCCCTCCTTCCACTGAGCTGTTCCCTGACACAGTGTTTCCAGTCCGCTATGGAGAGCCGCCGCATTTTCTGCCAATGTCCCGGCCCCCTCTTCCAGTTCCCGGGCAGCCTCCGGCAGAGAAGCTGCAGCTTCCCCAAGAGCAAGAAGCCCCTGATTCAGTTCTGTCATACTGTCATCCATCCGGACAGCACCCTCCTGCAGATCCTGACTGCCCTTTGCAGCCTCCCGGATCCCTTCTCCCAATGCCCAGGCTCCATCCGCAAGTTCATCGGCTCCATCAGATAGTTCCGGCATTTTTTCTTTTACCTGTTCCATTCCTTTAGTCAGAGCTGCCGCTCCCTGATCCAGCTCTTCTGTCCCTGATCCCAGGGTATCTACTCCCTGAATATATCTGCCCAGTCCTTCTGAAAAGTTCTGAGTGCCATTCCGAAATGTCAAAGTGCTGTCTGCCAATATCCGGAGATTTTCCGTAATGATTTTATTTCCTTCTGCGGCCTGAACGGTTCCTTCTTCCAGCTCCCCGGCGCCCTGTCCCGCCTGTTCCATACCTTCTTTTGCCTGGAGGACTTTATCCATAACCGCCTGAATATAGGTTCTGGTCACCTCCTGGCATACTGCGCTTTCCATCTCCTTCATGGCTGTTTCGCTCATTTTAGAGGCAATATAATTGGTACCGGGATTAGTCTCATAGAAAAGTTCCATTTTTTCCGGTTTTTCTCCGGTCAGCGTTCCGGCTTTTGCGGAAAAATCCTCCGGTATCCGGATCATCATATAATAAGTTCCATCCTTCAGTCCCTGTTCTCCTTCCTTTTTCCCTACAAAATGAAAATCCAGAGACTTTTCTTCTTTCAGTTTTTTAACCAGCTCTCCCCCTATGTCCAAGGCGGCACCCTGATATTCCACCGGCTGGTCTTCATTGACCACCGCCACGGGAAGCTTATCTGTATTTCCGTAAGGATCCCACATAGATCCCAGGAACAAAGTGGTATAAATACTTGGAATTGCGATCACCGCAAGGATCACCACCAGCAGGATCTTATTATGGAGCAGTTTCTTCCATTCCTGTCTCACCATATGATTCTTCTCCCTTCTGTATGCCATCACCTGCCATGTCCCTATAGGATTTTCCCTCCTTTCCCGGATCCATCAAGATGACATACTATCTATTAATAGATATTATGTTGATTTATGAAACGTTAGGAATTATACTGAAAAAAGGCACAGGGGACAACCATCAAATATTTTTGTCACTGTCGGTTAATGGACATAACCGGCAGGCTGTGTTGATTCTTTATAAAATTTTCATAATTCAGGAGGGAAATATGACAAAGAAAACCGACCGGAGGATCCGAAAGACAAAGGCCCAGCTCCGCCAGGGTCTGGCAGAGCTTCTCCAGGAAAAAAGCCTGAAAGAGATCACTGTCAAAGAACTGACCGATAAGGTAGACATTAACCGTTCTACCTTTTATCTCCATTATTCAGATATCTATGATATGATGGAAAAAATTGAAAATGAACTGATAGAAGAAATTGAAGAACTGGTCCGGACCCGCCCGGTAAATCCCTTTAATGAGTCCAGCTTTCCTTTTATTGAAGAAATTTTCACGATTCTAGCCGAAAACCGTCAGATCTGCGCCGCCCTTCTGGGGCCCAACGGAGACATTGCCTTTCTCCAGAGGATCGAAAATATCCTTTCCCGGCACAGCCTGAAGGTTCTTGAGGAAACCCTCCCGGAGAAAAAGCAGGATCTCCAGTATCTCTACTCCTTCTTCGCCTTTGGCTGTGTGGGTATGATCAAAATGTGGCTGACCGGCCGCTACGAGGAAAGTCCCCAATATATGGCCCGTCTTACCTTTCATTTGATCATGAATGCCCTTCACAAAAGCTGATTCAGACCTCTACCCCTGAAAGAGCTACGATCTTTTCCCCGGCCAGGTGCTGGAACAGAGCAATGATCCGTCCTACGCCGATAACTGCCAGTACTGTTCCGATCCCTACTCCCACCAGACGACCTGCAAGTACCAGACCCAGGAGAATGGTCACAGTAATATTAAAAAGATCAAAACAGTTCTTTGTAAACCCTACATTTTTATGAATGCAGTCAGCGATAGCCTGGACAATGCCGTCTCCGGGATTCGGCACGATCCTCATAGAAAGGGACATAGAGGCGCCCACTCCAGTAAAGATGATCGCCAGGATCAGTACCAGCAGCCGAAGCGGCAGGTCCTGGATCCCCTTTGTTTCCTTTGAAAACTCCGGCAGCAAAGAACCGAATACGTTTAAAAATCTTGTAAAAATAAGACTGAGCGGAATCTGAAGGATATCCATGAACAGGATCAGCGTCCTATCTTTTTTCCTGGCCTGAGCCAGAGCTTTTTCTCCCTGGCGCTGCCTCCGCCGTTCCCGTATGCTGTGGAGAAAGATCTCAGCCACTACAAAAACAGAATACAGCACCAGCGTCATATCTCCAAAGTTCAGCTGAAAAATTGTGGAAATACTGTAAGATACCGATATGATCGGCGATACTCCCAATCCCGCTTTTGTATTCAGAGTCAGTCCCATTGCCAGGATCAAAAGTCCCAGTATATAAAAGCCGGCTCTGTAAAACTTTTGTTTTTGCACAAAACATCCTCCCCTTCTGTAATAAATTCTCAAGACCGTCTGCTTTGGTCCGCATCATTTTATTATAGTACCGGCCCCGGGGAATTTCAAGAATAGCCCTGATATTAAAAAAGACATCTCCAAAATAGAAGATGTCTTTTTTAATCTCTTATTTATTACTGTACAATTCTTCTGATTGCTATGTAAGATCTGTACAGAGCGTTTGCAGTATATTTAATTCCGCCCTGTGGATATGGAGCACTGTTAGAAGCATGGATGATTCCGCCGTCTCCTGTCAGGATCGCTACATGTCCGGAATATACGATGATATCACCGGCACGGTGATTTTCCCAGCTTACTCCTACACCGGAGAAAGCCTGCGCATCACTGGTACGGGGAAGGCTATATCCGAAATGAGCAAATATCTGCTGAGTAAATCCAGAACAGTCAATTCCATTTGTCAGACTGTTTCCGCCATATACATATGGATTTCCGATAAACTGACGGGCATATGCCACTACGGCTTCTCCAGTAGCACTGTTATAAGAAACATTGCTGCTTGTGTCTGAGGAAGTTCCTGCACTGCTATTGCTGGAAGAAGATCCTCCTGTAGTACCGGTAGTAGTTCCTGAGCTTGTATTAGTCTGAGCTGCTGCTTCAGCTGCACGCTGTCTGGCTTCTTCTGCTTTTGCTGCAGCTTCTTCTTCTTTCTGGATCTGCTGCAGTTCTGCATTCTGCTGTTCGATCAGATTTTTATATTCCTGAGCCTGAGCTTTCACTGTTGCGATCTGCTTATCATAATCAGCCGCAGAAGCTTTCAGCTGAGACATCTTTGTTTCTAAAGTGTCCTGCTTATCTTCCTGCTCCTTCTTGCTGTCTTCCAATTCCGCTTTTTCAGTCATCAGCTGGTCTTCTAAATCCTGTACCTGCTGAACGACCTCTCTCAGCTGCTCAAGGGCATCTCTGTCATAGTCATACATTTTACCGTTATTTTCTATTTTTGAAAGCATATCTGCAATGCTGTTTGACTCCAGTAAGATCTGAGCCCATGAATCTGTTCCTCCATTTTCATAGAGATACTGGATTCTTTTCTTCATGCTCTCATACTGCTCATCACGATCAGCTTCTGCTTCCTTTAAGTCTTCCTGAGTTTCTTTAATGTCAGCCTCTTTATCTGTAATCTCATCCTTCAGCATATTGATCTGGGCCATTATGCTGACCAGCTCCTGCTGTGTGGAATTGATCTGCCCCATCAGGCTGTTCTTTTCACTCTCTAAATCATTTACTTTATCTTCTGCTTGTGAAAGTTTACTCTGCGTTTCTGACTTTTCTGCCTCGACTGTCTGTTTTCTGCTTGCCGCTGCTACAGGTACCGCCTGTGTAGCTGCCATGGCAAAAACTAAAGCCAGGCATAAGAATCTCTTTTTCATACTGCTTAATACCTCTCCATCATGCATAGATTATAAGTGTTATACTTTTGTAATAATTTCGCAATACTTTTTTGCTTCCTGTATATACTACCATAGTTTCCCTGCTTTTTCAAGAGTAACTCCTGTATTTTTTAAATTTCTGTTACAATCTGAAATTTTCAAGTAACAAATATTGTTTTTTTTATTATATCTTAACAAAGAATTATGAAAGAAAAAACCACAGACATTCCTTTTCGGTGCTTGTCTGTGGTTTTTTTACAATATTTATAGTAATCCTTATTACTGTGCGATACGTCTGATGGTAATGTAAGATGTATACAGAGCATTTGACGTATACTTAATTCCGCCTTCCGGATATGGCTTGCTGTTTGAAGCATGGACAATTCCGCCGTCTCCTGTCAGGATTGCCACATGTCCCGGATATACAATTAAATCTCCTGCTTTATGTTCTGACCAGGAAACTTCTGTTCCAACGCTTGCCTGAGCATCGCTGGTACGAGGCAGGCTGTATCCAAAGTGTGCATAAATCTGCTGAGTAAATCCTGAACAGTCAATTCCATCTGTCAGGCTGTTTCCGCCATATACATATGGATTTCCGATAAACTGTCTTGCATAAGCTACAATAGCCTCGCCAATGCTGCTGTTGTAAGATACATCCGGTGTAGAGTTTGTTTCTTCCTGTACAGTATTGTCAGCTGCCGGCTTTTCCTCTGTTTTGGATGGTTCCTGTGTTACTGTATTATTTGTTGTATTGTTGTTTGCAGCATTATTATTAGTTGTATTATTTGTTGTTGTATTCTGCTGAGGAGCACTTGTCTCCGGTGCGGCCGGTGTCTGCTCAACTACAGTCTGAGTAGTATTACCTGCAGTCTCATTCTTATCAGAACTGCTGTTCTGAGCTGACTGTGAACCTGTATGATCAGCGGAAGTTGTACCTGCATCGTTCTTTGTGCTATTTGAAGTATTTTTGTTATCTGTTTTGCCGGAACCTTTCTTATTATCAGAAGTACCTGTACTCTGCTGTCCCTGAATGATCGCGTTCTGCTGTTCTACCAGAGCCTGATATTTCGCTGCCTGTGCTTTGGCTGCGGCAATCTGGCTCTCATAATCAGATGCGCTTGCCTTCAGATTTGTGATCTGACTTGTCAGAGACTGCTGGACACCTTCCTGCTCCTGTTTGCTGGTCTCTAATTCAGACTTTTCATTTTCCAGCTGTGTTTCCAGATTTTCAACTGCTTCCACTGCATCTTTCAGCTTTTCAAGAGCCTCTCTGTCATAATCATAGACTTTCTGGCTGGTTTCTACTTTGGAAAGCATATCTGTAATGCTGCTGGACTCTAAAAGAGCCTGTGCCCAGGAAGTGCTTCCTCCGGTTTCGTAAAGATACTGGATTCTTTTTTTCATATCTTCATACTGCTGATTTCTCTCAGCCTCTGCCGTTTTCAATTCTTCCTGTGTATTCTGAATATCAGTCTCTTTTGCTGCAATACTGTCATCCAGCATATTTATCTGCGTCATAACGCTTACCAGATCCTGCTGTGCAGAACTGATCTGACTCATCAAAGCATTCTTCTGGCTCTCAAGGTTCTCTACTTTTTCTTCTGTATCAGAAAGCTTATTCTGGGTTGCTGATTTCTGAGTCTGTACGTTTGCCTTTCCGGCAGCTGCGACAGGAACAACCTGAGTAGCTGACATAGCAAAAATCAATGACAGACAAATTAATCTTTTTTTCATAGTCCTACATACCTCTCCCTAGTAAAAACTTTAATAAGTTAAGTAATATTTTGTAATATTTCTGTAATATCTTTCACGCTCTTGTATCATACTAGCACATTTCTATCAGGTTTTCAAGTTTAAATTTCCAACAAATTACTATTGTATTACAGATATTAATTAGATATATATTACAATTTAAGGCTTTTAACCAGCAATCCAGAACCAGTTTTAGAAAAATCTGTCCCTATTTTTCTCTTCTCACTTTAGCAGCCTGGGCATGTCCCATCAGTCCCTCTCCCTGCGCCATCCGTTCTACCAAAGGAGCCAGCTCTTTCATGGCTTCCGGAGTCATACTCTGATGTGTACAGGTTTTTAAAAATGTACCTACCCACACTCCTCCTGTATATCTGGCAGCTCTCAGAGTAGGCAGGGTATGATTGGTCCCTGAAGCATAATCGCCGAAGACCTCTGCTGTATTTTCTCCTATGAATAAAGAACCATAGTTGTAAAGTCTGTCTTTAATACTGTCAGGATCGCTAAGATTCAGTTCTAAATGTTCCGGAGCGTAGGCGTTGGCGATCTGTACAGCTTCTTCCAGACTTTCTGCCAGGACTACTTCCCCATATGTCTGCCAGGACTGCTCTGCAATCGCTGCGGTGGAAAGCCAGGACAGTTCCTTTTCTACTGCCTCTATAACCGCCTGTCCGAATTTTTCATCAGTAGTGATCAGCATTCCTTTAGCATTAGGATCATGTTCTGACTGAGCCAGAAGATCAGCAGCCACGATCTCTGGTGTGCCGTTTCCGTCAGCGATCACCAGTACCTCGCTGGGGCCTGCCACAAAATCTATGCCTACCTGTCCATAGCATTGCCTCTTAGCCTCAGTAACATATTGATTGCCCGGGCCTACGATCATATCTACCGGCTGGATTTCCTGGGTTCCATAGGAAAAAGCAGCAATAGCCTGAGCTCCCCCTACTCCGTAAATTTCATCTGCACCGGCAATGTCCATAGCCACCAGGGTCTTAGGATTGATCCTGTCGGTCCCCTTCATCACCGGAGAGCAGGCGGCCACACGGGCTACTCCTGCCGCTTTAGCTGGAATGATCAGCATAAGGGCGGTAGAATAAAGAGGATAATTTCCCCCGGGCACATAGCAGCAGCAGGATTTTACAGGAATGATCCTGTGTCCCAAAAAGATCCCCGGAGCCGGACTGAAATTTTCCAGAGGCTTTATGGTTTCTCTCTGGGCTTTTGCAAAGGCCCGGATATGGCTGGCGGCCTTTTTTAAATCTTCTATTTCCTGAGGAGAAAGCTGTGCGTAAGCCTCCTGGATCTCTTCCTTACTCACCAGGAAAGATTCTCTCTTGCTTCCGTCAAATCTCTGGCTGTACTCTCTCAAAGCTTCATCTTTTCTGTTTTTCACATCATCGATCATATCCCCTACGATCTGGATCAGTTTCTTTTTATCTTCTTCTGTCCGCACTCTGGCTTCTTTCATTATTTTCATAAAACTCTGCCTCCTGTATATTTTTTTCTATTATAAAATATAAAGCCTGCTTGATGTCAATGTTCAATTTTTCTGTTTTACTGTCAAACCTTGAGTATACTCCAGATTTGTGTTAGGATAATCCTGATAACAGACTTGGCTTCAGACGAAAAGGAGAATTCACCTATGCGTATCGGAAAGGTATCTGAAATCTATCACATTTCTGCAGATAATCTTTATTATTATATTAACTACGGGCTGCTGGTCCCTCCCCGTCCCAAAGGCCAATATGTCTTTGACCAGGCGACCCTAAAAGATCTGGAATGGATCCTGGAACTGAAAGAACTGGATTTTTCTTTAAGAGAGATCCATATCATCCTGTCTCTGAAAAGGGTTTCTGGTTTTGCTGATCCCCAGGATCTTACGGAATTAAAAGAGATTTACAGCAGCAAACGGGATCTCTGTCTAAAAGAACTGGAAAGAAAAAAAGAGATCATTCAGAAACTGGATAATAAAATACAGGAACTGGATACCCTTGCCTCTTCACCGGCAGTTAAGACCGGAGTTCCTATTTCCATGCTATCCCTCCTCTGCTGCCCCTGCTGCAAAAAGGAGTTGTCTATGACAGATGTAGAAATGAATCAGCGGTATCTCTCTAAAGGGACTTTAACCTGCAGCTGCGGCTATCATGCCAGGATCCGGCATGGGATCCTGATGACTCCCAATAAGAATCAGAATCTTCAGGATGCCCCGGATCTTACCCGGGAACTTTACAAAGATCTGCCCCCGGATCTCATCAGCCTTTTTCAGCGTTCCTATAATCACATGCTGGAATCTATGGAAGAAACAGGCCTGCACGGAAAGGTAATCTGCGAAACCTATATAAATGCCTGGTTTTTTATCCACAATCATCTGGAATACCTGCCCCGGGACAGCAGATATATCATCATAGACAAATATCCGGAAACCCTCTTTATGTATAAAGGGCTTATAGAAAAGCAGAACCCCGGCCTGGAAATCCTTTATCTGGCAGACAGCAGCACCGATTTTCCCCTGAAGCCGGGATGTATAGATATGCATCTGGATTTCTTTGCCGTAAATGAGCATAACTTTTACCATCATACCTTTCTCTATGACAAACTTTATCCTTATCTGGCGCCTCATGCAGACCTGATCGGCACCTACTTTTATTTTCAGCACGCTCCCAAATCCATGAAGCTGCTTCTCAGCCAGTATCCGGAAGCCTATTCCAGAAATTTTGATCTGGACTATTTCCGGAGTTCCCTGAAAAACGGAGGATATGAGCTGATCCAGGAAGAAGACTGCGGATGCACCACAGACTCCGGCGCCAATCTGGGCTTCGGCTTCCATGTAAAAGGCGAAAAAATGCACCTTCTTCCCTATCACGGAAGAAAGTGCACATAAATTTTCTATTCAAAAAATACTCTGGCCGCTTTGATAAAGTAATCCGTATCCTCCACTCCCGCCGTCTCATAGGGAGAATGCATAGCCAGCTGGGGAAGGCCGATATCCACTGCATTCACGGAAACCTGGGCCATAGAAATATTGCCCAGGGTAGATCCTCCCGGCATATCGGAACGGTTTGTAAAGGTCTGATATGGTACTTCCGCCCTGCGGCAGATTTCTTTAAATACTGCTGCCGAAAATCCGTCTGTACAGTATTTTTGATTGGCGCTGTATTTAATTACGATTCCCTTGTTCAGATAAGGCCGATTCACCGGATCTGCCTTATCCTCGTAATTCGGATGGACTGCGTGAGCATTATCCGCAGAAATCATAAAGCTGTCCGCCACGCATCTGAGATAATCTTCATAATCTCCTCCCAATGCTTTATGTATCCGGAACAATACATCAAAAAGGAAAGTCGAAGCGGCTCCCTGTTTTGTTTCACTTCCTACCTCTTCATTATCCATCACACAATGGACCGCACCATATTTTTCCTTAGCTCCTGCCAAAAATCCCTTCAGAGAAGCAAAAGCACACTGCAGATCATCCAGTCTTCCAATGGAAAGGAACTCCTCATCCGCTCCCCATATAGTTCCGGGCTGACGATTGTAAAGAAAAAGATCATGTCCCAGAATATCTCCTTCTTCTACTCCTCCAGCTTCGGCGATGATTTTCAGAAATTTTCCTTTTCCAGAAGCTTCTCCCAATAGAGGCAGCATATCTTTCTGAAGGTTATACTTATAACCATTGTTTGCTTCCCGGTTCATATGCACCGCCAGGTTGGGGATCATCAAAAGATCCCTGTCCACATTTACCAGCTTGGTAATAACCCGTCCATTCTCCTTTACCGCGATTCTTCCGGCCACAGAAAGAGGACGGTCAAACCAGGGCGCGCACAGCATCCCTCCATAGCCTTCTGTGTTTAGTTTCACATACTGGTTGTCCGCCAGGATTTCCGGATTTTCTTTGATCTTAAAACTAGGCGAGTCGCTATGACTGGCTATGATCCGGAATCCTGTCAGTTCCTCTTTTGGAACAGTAAAAGCAATAAGAGCAGATCCGTTTCGTACGGTATAATACCGGCCGCCTCTCTCCAGCTCCCATCTGTCCCTTTCTTCCAGTCTTATAAATCCTGCATCTTCCAGCATTTCACCCATAACAGCTGCTGCGTGGAAACTGGTAGGACTCTTTTCTATAAACTCAATCAGTTCTCTTGCTGTCTCTTTACTCATTTTGTTCAGACCTCTCTGCCAGTGCCATGGCTATTTTTTCCGGCGTGATAGGCATTTCCCGAATGCGGACGCCGATTCCATTATAAACGGCATTTGCAATGGTCACACATGGAGTGTTGATCACCATTTCACCGATAGATTTTGCTCCGAAGGGATGGCTCTTTTCATAGCTGGGGATAAATTCCACCCGTATATTCTTCACATCCGTCCTGGCAGGAATCTTATACTGCATAAAGGAATTATTTCTCATCTGTCCCTTCTCATTATACTGGATGTCCTCATACAGAGCCATTCCGATTCCCTGGACCAGTCCGCCCTCTGTCTGTACTCTTGCCAGATTGGGATTAATGGGAGTCCCGCAGTCCACTACCGCCGCATAATCCAGGATTTCCAGGCTGCCTGTCTCTTTATCGATTTCAATCTCTACAGCTCCGGCCATAAAAGGCGGCGGAGAGATCTGAGAGGAACGGGTAGCGGAAGCCTGAAGGCTGGTATTGTTCCCGCTGGTTCCCTTTGCGGCGATAGCTTCCAGGAACACCTCGCCTTCTCCTTCCAGCATGTATACCCGTTTTCCGTCAAATTCCACTTTCTCAATATCCGTTCCCATCATTTCTGCACCCAGCTTCTTGATCTTTTCTCTCAGCTGCTCACAGGCATCAGCTACGGCAATCCCTGTAATATAGGTAGTAGCGGAAGCATAAGAGCCGGAATCATAAGGAGAAATATCTGTATCTACTCCAAAGACCACAATATTGTCAAAATCTGTTTCCAGTACATCTGCTGCCATCTGGGACAGGATCGTATCGCAGCCCGTGCCCATATCTGTAGCTCCCAGGCCTAAAGTATAGGATCCGTCTTCTCCTAATTTAATAGAAGCTCCTCCTACGTCTACTTTCGCGATAGAAGAACCCTGCATAGCAATGGCAGCTCCTACTGCCCGTACTTTTCCGTTTCCCATATCCCGGCAGGGATATTTTTCATCCCAGCCGATCATCTCTTTGGCTCTGGCCAGGCACTTGTCAAGGGTACTGCTGGTCACCACAGGGCTTCCGTCATAGCCTATAAACTTATCTCCTTCTCTGGTAAGATTTTTCTCCCGGAAAACCACTGGATCCATTCCCATTTTATGGGCCAGTTCATCCACTGCAGATTCCAGGGCAAAGATCCCCTGGGTAGCTCCATATCCCCGGTATGCCCCTGCGGACATCCGGTTGGTATACACCACCTCATAGGTAAAACGATAGGCCTCTGTATTGCGGTACAGCCCTAACGGCTTATGTCCGGAAAGGCCTACGGTAGTAGGACCATGCTCTCCGTATGCCCCTGTATTAGATAATGTATGGATATCAATGGCCTTCAGAACGCCCTTTTCATCTGCTCCCAGACGCACCCGGACTTCCATTTCATGCCGAGGAGAAGAACAGATCTGAGATTCATAACGGGAATATAGGATTTTCGCAGGCTTTCCTGTTTTCATAGTCACAATAGCGGGATACATTTCCACAACAGCCGTCTGCTTTGCGCCAAACCCGCCTCCGATCCTGGGTTTGATCACCCGGACCTTGGAAGCTCCGATCCCCAAAGCCCGGCCCAGGATCCTTCTCACATGAAAAGGCACCTGGGTGGATGCCACCACATTCAGTCTTCCGAAATAATCCAGATACGTATAAGCCCGGAACGTCTCCATCATGGCCTGCTGGTTGGCTTTCGTATGATAAGTCTCGTCCACCACATATTTACAGTTTTTCAGAACCGCATCTACGTCCCCCAGGCTTTCTTCCTTCTGGGCGCACAGATTTCTCTTATTGTCAGCCCCTACCGGCATCCTGGCTTCCCAGTTATCTTCCGGATGGATCAGGATCTCATTGTCTTTCGCTTCATGAAAATCCAGGATTGCCGGAAGGACTTTATATTTTACCTTGATCAGCTTTAAAGCCTTGTCCACTGCTTCCTCTGTCTCGCCTGCCACGATCGCCGCTCCGTCCCCTACAAACCGCACTCTCTGATCCAGGATCAGGCGGTCATAGGGGCTGAATTCCGGATAGGTCTGCCCGGCTAAGGTAAAACGCTGCTGGGGAACATCTTTATAAGTAAGGATACATGCAATCCCCGGAACTTTCATAGCCGCTTCCGTACGGATCTCTTCGATCAGCGCATGGGCATAAGGGCTTCTCAATACCTTTACGATCAGACAGTCTTTGGGGGCAATATCATCTGTGTACACCGGCTTGCCGGTTACCAGAGCCATAGCATCTTTTTTCGGCACAGCCTTATTTACATATTTCATTCTCCTTCCCCCTTTTCCTTCTGTGTTTTTTTATATTCCAGATATTTTAAGATACTCCTTGTCTGGCCTATAAATCCGGAGCAGCGGCAAAGATTTCCTGCCAGATATTCATTGATCTCTTCTTCTGTAGGATCAGAAAGCTCCTTCTCCATGGCAAAAATATTCATAATAAATCCGGGATTGCAAAAACCGCACTGCTCTGCTCCTTCTCCGGCCAAGAATCTTCCAAATTCCTCTGCTTTATCCTGAAGGCCTTCCAAAGTAACCACATGCTTTTCCTGGACTCTTGCGGCCAGAGTACTGCAGGATAAAACCGGTTTTTCCTCCACAAGAACTGTACACAGGCCGCAGTTTGCCGTCTCGCAGCCTCTCTTCACACTGTAACATCCTTTTTCACGAAGGAGATCCAGGAGAAGAGTGTCCGCCTTGATCTCTGTCTGGACTTTTCTTCCGTTCAGCCAAAATTTAATTTCCATTTTTACCACCTCCAGCCTGAAGCAAGGCTCTTTTGACCAGCACCATCACCAGATGGCTCCTGTATTCAGCAGAGGCTCTCATATTGCTTCCTGTACGCACATGCTCTTTTGCATATTTTCCGAAATCAGCTGCAGCCTTCTCTCGTTCTTTGGGACTCTTTTTCAAAAAGTCTTTTAAATATCCATTTTCGTCTTCCACCCGGACTGCTTTGTAGGGACATGCTCCTGCCGTTACCCTTGCCTCTCCGTCATGAAACAGAGAAACACCGCAGGCCAATACCGGAAAGTCTGTGCTGCTGTTCCTCTGACTGATGTAAGCCATAGCAGCCGGTCTTTTTTTTACGATCACCCTTACCAGGATGTCACGGTCTCTCTTCATCCGGGCAAATTCTTCCAGAGGCAGGATTCCTCCTTTATACAGTTCTACATAAGAATCCATTGCCAGAAACATCGTAAGAACGTCAGAAAATCCGAACCTTCCAAAAATACTGCCTCCCACTGTAGCGCAGTTTCTGAACTGTACTCCCACAATATGTCTGAGACTTTCTTTCATCGCTCCCTGAGTATACTGCTCCAGTCCGTTGTGAGTTTCCAGTTCTCTCAGAGTGACCATTGCTCCGATCCGGAATTCCTCCTGATCCTCTTCAATAGAGTCCAGTCCCAGTCCGGACAGATCTATAGCCGTCCCCACATTCCGAGATCCCATTTTCAGCCATATCATTCCCCCTAAAACACAGGATGATTTTTTTTGATTCAGCTGATATGCCTCTTCCAGGTCCTTAACCTTTACGTATTCTCTTATTTTGATCATTTTCTTCTCCTGTTACCCGAAAAGGGACTGCCGCATAAAACACCTGGTTTTATACAACAGCCCTCCTGTTTCTTCGTTCTCTGTAGCACCAGTATAGCATAGCCAATTTAGTATAAGCAAGTATTTTCTCTTTTCTTTTCCTTCTATCCGTATTAAAATCTAATGGAAAAGGAGAATCAGAAAAATGAAAAAGTCAACGGATTTAGGTAAGGACAAGATTCCCATACTTGTTCTGAAGCTGGCGGTCCCTTCCATGATCGCCCAATTTGTAAATGTGCTTTACAGTACAGTAGACCGCATGTTCATCGGAAATATCAAAGGGATCGGAGATACGGCCCTGGCAGGAGTAGGGGTATGCGGTCCTATCGTTACCCTGCTCACCTCCTTCGGGACTTTAGTCGGTCTTGGAGGTTCGATCTTAATGGCTATGCGGATGGGGGCAGGCAGAAAAAAACAGGCAGAAAACATACTGGCTCACAGCTTCGCCATATTGGTAATCTTCTCAGCTTTTCTTACAGTCCTGTTTCTGTTCCTAAAAGGCCATCTGTTAAACTGGTTTGGGGCAAGTCCGGCCACCTTTCCATACGCAGATTCCTACCTGACCATCTATACGGCAGGTACTTTTTTTGCCCTGATGGCAGTCGGACTGAACTACTTCATTACCTGTCAGGGTTTTCCAGGCATTGGAATGACGACTGTGGTCATCGGCGCATTGACAAACATTATCCTGGACCCTGTTTTTATCTTCGGATTTCATATGAATGTAGCAGGAGCCGCCGCCGCGACCGTGATCGCCCAGTTTGCCTCCTGTGCCTTCGCTTTCTGCTTTCTCAGGGGGAAAAAGGTTCCCGTAAAAATCACCTTTTTGAAAAGGAAAAATATCTCCCCCGTGATCATCAAAAGGATCCTTTCTTTAGGTGTCTCTCCCTTTTTGATCCTGGCAACAGACAGTGTAGTCATTATTGTCCTTAACACTGTACTGCAGATTTACGGAGGGCCAAAAGAAGGAGATGCCCTGATCACCTGTGCCACCATTGTACAAAGCTATATGATGCTGATCACAGGTCCTATGCTGGGTATCTCCAGCGGAACCCAGGCTATCCTCAGCTACAACTACGGGGCCAAAAAAATCAGCCGGGTAAAAACAGCGGAAAAATATATCCTTCTTCTCTGTCTGTTGTTTACCACGGTTATGTTCCTGGTATCCAGGACTGTGCCAGAATATTTCATCCGTATTTTTACCAACGATCTTGGACAGATGGATCTTTGCGTATGGGGGATCCAGGTGTTCACTTTGATGATCATCCCTCTCAGTTTCCAATATGTATTTGTAGATGGCTTTACCGCATTAGGCAGAAGCCGGGCAGCACTTTTTCTCTCTATGTGCCGAAAAGGCGACTACATAATGTTTACCATGGTCCTTCCCGCTCTCTTCGGAGCCAGAAACGCCTTCTACGCCCAGCCCCTGGCAGACGGGATCGGCGCAGTTATGTCTGTCACCGCTTTCATCCTACTCTTTAATAAGCATCTAAAACAGCGCATGCTGGAATAAATTGGTTTTATTCCGGTAAAAAGGCAGGGCTGCCATAAGGAATTCAGACAATCCACTCTGAAAATCCTTATGACAGCCCCGCCTTTTTTATGTAAATCACTTCACCAAATACACATCTGCATGGTCAACCCCTAATTCCAGGGCTTTATTATGATCGTTCACATAAATGTCGATCCGGTTTCCTTTAATCGCGCCTCCGCAGTCTTCCGCTGTAAAGACATGTCCGTTAATGATCACTTGGGTTCCATAAGGGATCACACTGGCATCTACCGCTATAGTCTGCCCTTCGATCACCGGTGTGCCTGTAGCTGTAATGCCTGTCTCCTTATCACAGCACAATTCACAGGAACAGTAGTAGGTCAGTTTATAATTTCCCAGACACTCTCCATACATATCCTCTGTAGCATTGACTTCTGTCAGATCTCCCCCTTCATAGGGATATCCGGCGTCTTCCAGTACTCTGGCAGCCCAGACTGCATTCTCTGTATTCAGATCATCCTGAACGATTCCATATTTTGTACCCTTGGCCTCAATGGTCTTACCATCTCCAGCATAGAGCACTACATGATAAATATATCCGTCTCTTGCATAGAATACCAGATCTCCCGGCTGTGCATCCTCCACAGGGATTTTGGTTCCATACTGGGCCTGATCCTCGGCAACCCTTGGAAGCTCATATCCATATTCCCGGAAAACGCTCTGTACAAAGCCGGAACAGTCTGCACCTTCTGTCAGACTTGTGCCTCCCCATACATATGGATTTCCGATAAACTGAGAAGCAAACTCTACCACCGCTTTTCTCTGCTGATCCTGCGGCACTCCTGATTTTACAGAAGTCAGGGTATAATAGCAGGCCTGATTTTCTTCCGGCTCTATCAGTTCTTCTGCGGTGCTGTAATTCTCTTCTCCCTTCTCTTCTACTTCCTGCTGTACTTTTTTATCAAACTTAATGTATTTTCTGCTGACAAATCCTCTTACATCTCCGGATTCTATATAAACCCATTTCTCGTTTTTATCAGCCAGTATGCAGCAGAGGCTTCCTTTTTCCAGAGTTCCCACAATCCGGGAGTCTTTGCCCTTCTCTTCTCTTATATTGAGCAGACTTGCTGTAGTAACTGCATAGTCTTTATCCACCACAGTCTGATTTACCGTTGCCCGGAGATACAGAAACGCCTCATTTTCCTGCCATGACACCAACTCTTTAGCCATAGGCGCGGTTCCTTCAATTCCCGTATACTTCTGATCTTTTGCAACCGCTTTCCTTTTTGCCCGTCTCTGATATTTCTTTAAGGTTTTCTGGGCATCCTCTCCGGTCTCTACCTGACTTGTCTGGATAAAGCCTCTTACCCTGCCTGACTCTACATAAAGCCATCCCTCTTCCTCTTCTTTCAGGATATAGCACAAGCCGCCTTTTCTCAGACTTCCGATACTTCTGGATTCCTGGTCCATCTCTTCTTTGATTTCTGATTTTTCCACTGCAAAGGCATATTTCCTTGCAACCGTCCAGAACCGGAAATCTTTCTCAACTTCCGGTATCTCAATGATCTGCTGATCTGAAATCAGCTCCTCATTGCTGGAAGGTGCGGCAGGGGCGTCTGCCTCGATCTGGGGAGAACCGTCCTCTAAAAGAATGATAAAGCCTTCCCCATCCAGAATATAATGATAACCTTCCGGCAGTACATACCCGGTCCTGGCCTCATAATCTTCCGGACTCTCTGCCGCAGGTTCTTCCGGCACTTCTTCTGCCGGTGCTTCCGGCACAGACTCTTCCGGTGTTTCTTCTGCCGGTGTCTCCGGCGCAGGTTCCTCCGGTGTTTCCGGCGCTGGCTCTTCCGGTGTCTCTGGCACAGGTTCTTCCGGTACTTCCTCTTCCGGTGCCTCCGGCGCTGGCTCCTCCGGTGTTTCTTCTGCCGGTGCCTCCGGCTGATCTGCTTCTATGGCAGGACTCCCATCCTCCAGGAAAGTCACACAGCCATTTTCATCTAATAAATAATGATACCCCTCGGGCAGCACATATCCGGTTCTGGCTTCATAATCTCCAGGAACCTCTCCCAGCGCCTGTGCTTCTGGCTCAACAGAAGCTTCCTCCCCTGCTGGTTCTGCCGCCCATACATTTCCCGGAACAGCCAGAGCGACTGCCAGGGAAAACGCCAATACTTTTTTCACTTCTTTTAGTTTCAATATTTTCTCCTTCCCTCCTCCACGGTCTCAGAGGAGTTCAATTCCCGCCTGTTCACAGGCCTGTAGAGTATCTTCATCCCAGATAGACGCCTGTACCTCGCCGATATGAGCTTTTTTCAGCAACAGCATGCAGATTCTGGACTGGCCGATACCGCCTCCGATGGTAAGAGGGAGCTTGCCTTCTAAAAGCATTTTATGGAAAGGCAGTTTTCTTCTCTCATCACATCCTGCTTTGGTCAGCTGCCTGTCCAGAGATTTTTCATCCACACGTATTCCCATAGAGGAGATCTCCAATGCACACTGAAGAGGTTCATGCCAGAAAAGCAGATCGCCGTTCAGTTTCCAGTCGTCATAATCCGGAGCTCTTCCGTCATGTTTTTCTCCTGATGCCAGCAAATCCCCGATCTGCATGATAAACGCTGTTTTATGTTCTTTTACATATGCGTTCTCTCGTTCCTTAGGCGTAAGAGAGGGATATAGATCTTCCAGTTCCTGAGAAGTAATAAAGGAAACTTCCCGGCAAAGTTCTGTATCCAGATTTTCATACTGGTACTTTACTTCGTCCAATGCATTGCAGATAGCCCCTGCAATACGGTTTACTATACTCTTCAGATACTCTATATTTCTGTCTTCTTTTGTAATGATTTTCTCCCAGTCCCACTGATCCACATATACAGAATGGAGATTATCCAGTTCTTCATCCCTCCGTATAGCGTTCATATCTGTAAGAAGTCCTTTTCCCACATGAAAGTCATAGCGATACAGCGCCATACGTTTCCACTTTGCCAGGGAATGAACCACCTGAGCATTCGTTCCTGCATCTGGAATATCAAAAGTAACCGGTCTTTCCACACCGTTCAAATCGTCATTCAGTCCGGAAGCCGGATCAACAAATAAAGGAGCTGTTACCCTCTTTAGCTTCAGCGCCATACATAGCTTTTTCTCCATCAGATGTTTGATCACCCCTATGGCCTCCTGGGTCTCATAACTGGATAAACATGAATGGTAATTCTCCGGTATTATCACCTTGCTCATACTCTTTCCTCCTGTAACCGGTACCGCTTTATACAGCAGATTTTCCTATCGCTTTACTGCTATACAGCGGTCAAATCTTGATTTTTATTTTAGTACAAAAAAGTATGGATGTAAATATAAACTTTGTCTTATATTTGAACTTCACCGGAAAATATGCTATTCTAATAGAAATATCTTTGATGGAAGGAGCCGTTGTCATGAAAATACAGGAATCGGCGGAAAATTATTTAGAGACCATTCTGATCATCGGGAACCGCAAGCCTCAGGTACGTTCTATCGATATTGCTAACGAACTGGACTTTTCCAAGCCCAGTGTAAGCGTAGCCATGAAAAATCTCCGTCTGAACGGTTATATTCAAATGGATCATGATGGATTTATCACCCTCACCCCTTCGGGCAAAGCCATTGCAGATAAGATTTATGAACGCCATCAGCTTCTGAGCAAATGGCTGGAAGAATTGGGAGTTGATCCTAAGATCGCGGCGGAAGATGCCTGCCGGATGGAACATGTCATAAGCGCTGAAAGCTTTGACGCAATAAAAAAACATGTCCGCCTGATGGAAGAAAAATTAAAAAATGCTGAAGAATCCAAAAACCAGGAATGAGCTTGTTTTCTCTCCGGAA
>DWYL01000127.1 GCA_019118685.1 Candidatus Blautia merdipullorum | reverse complement strand
CGATTGCCATGGCAGAATGGCTGCTTTTACTAGAACAGTCAGAAGGTACAAACAGGGATGCATTTATAAAACAATTGTATCGTTCTTTTAGTTATCTTACAATTTACGAAGAACGGGGAGCAAAGGTTTTTAATAATTTAAAGGATAACCGAAAATTCCGTCTTTTCACTGCAGATCAAAGGGGCAAACTGTTGGCTCTTTTACTAAGTATGTATAGCCCCATAAAAACAATTAAAGAAGAGTGCTGTTTCACCATTACGGACAGGAACAGAGTACCGTACCTGGTTCATTACACAAGTATGGGAACCTTAAAGAGTATGTTGAATGCGAAACATCCGCGCTTCCGAATCAATAACTGCGGATATATGAACGACGTATTTGAAGGAACCGTTTTCTTGAAAATTATCAAACATGTTGCACAAGAATCTAAAAACAGTAATAAAAAGGATTTTGTTGAGAAATATTTTCCTCAGTTAAGCCGTTCCCATGAAGACCGTATACCAGCAGCCAGCAATGTGTATATTGGTTCTCTTTCAGTAAAGGAGGACAGTTTTCACATGTGGTCTGTATATGCAGATAAAGAAACCGGATGTAATTTTGAGTTTGGAAAAAATTTTTTTGATATAAAGGGGATACCATATCACCCCAAAGCACTCCGAGATTATCTGATATCCAGATATACAGATGAGGATTACCCTTTATATATCGTACAATATATTGATAAAGAATTCGGAGCGCAAAATCTGGATACAGAGATTGGAAAATCAGTAACATCAGATTCGGAAGAAATTGAAAAACGTGAAGGAAAAGGACGTATACAGACCTGTGGGACAGAAGCCATTTATCATCCAGCTTTACTCCAGTTACTGAAGCAGATTTATGAAAGGTGGAAAAGGCTGGACGATTATCTGTCAGAGATTTCTAATAATCCTTATGACGGCAGGAATAACGCAATTTATGAGTTTACAGCAGACCGCATCAATGAAATTCGTTTTCTATTTAAAGATGTCAATTATGAATTTGAAGGAGAAGTTCGCGTTGTTTATACTGATTCTACTGACGGAAACAAATCAAAAACAGATGCGTCCATGAATGTCCCACGCGTATATGTCAATCTTGAACGGAAATTGGAGGGACTGACAGTTCGGTTGGGAAGTCGTATAGAAGATGCAACCATAGATAAATATGTCACTTGGCTGAAACATACTAAACGAGTTTCACAGGTAGGACTGGCAAAACAAAATCGTTATACTATATAAAAATGAGCTATTGTGAGAGTATTAAGAATGTTTCAAGTTGAATCTGTTGAGAGGGACAAACTTTTTCTACAAATAACGTCCTCAGCCATCCTGACGGAATTCCTGTCTCCGCAGGAGATCATTAATATGCCGGAAGAGGATCTGCTTGCCTTCCTTGCGCAAAAGAGCAGAAACCGCCTCTGTGACCTATCCAAAACTTCCGAGCTTTTGCGGAAGGCGGCCAGAGATTCCTACCGCTTGGACAAGTGCATGTACGAACCACTGAACATCTCACTGGCAAGCTCGTTTAACTGCATCCAGGCCTATCAGAAAGAAATCAGGCTGATCGAGCAGGCGATTGACAAATGCATCAAGGGAATGAACACAAACGCCCTGATCATCCTTCAATCCATACCCGGAATCGGTCCGGTATGGGCATCCGGGATCCTGTCAGAAATCGGCGATATCACAGCGTTTCATTCGTCCGATGCTCTTGCCAAATATGCCGGCCTTTACTGGCCTAAAGGGGATTCCGGGGATTTCATTTCTGAGGATAACCAAATGTCGAAAGCCGGGAATCCCTATCTTCGCTACTATCTTGGCGAAGCGGCAAACAGCGTCAGGAAGCACATCCCTGAATATGCTGACTTCTATGCCAGAAAATATGCTGAGGTATCCAAACATCAGCACAAAAGAGCACTCGCGCTTACATCTCGTAAATTTGTACGACTCGTCTTTGGATTGCTGCCAAAAACCAACTGTACACCGGCGAAAAGCTGGACACCGAATATCATATCGAGCCGAACTGACATTCGGTTTTTAAAATACATACCGAAGGTCTATTAAAGTTACCCTTTTTTCTGAAAAACATATCAAAATCTTCTTCAAAAAGTTCTTGACATATCGCCAGAATGCTTTTAATAATCTGTGAGGTTAATTATACGCTATTGTTATTCGAGAAAACGACATATAGCATCAGCTTTTAAGCTGAGATCTGCGTTCCTTCTGGAATAATAATACTTCTGGGATAATGAACCTTATCTCAGAACTGGAATAAGGTTCATGCCAGAAGAAAGTTTGATGAGGCGATGAACGTTGTTCCAAAAGAACAGCGCAAGAAGTCCAACGCCTATCTGGTAATGAAACAGATACAGGCAATCTATCGGGAAGAGGGTAAACTACAAGAACTCCCACCTGATGAGAGACTTATGCAGCGACAACTGGTTATAAAACCATTGGTTGATGCCTTATTTGTGTACCTCAAAAAAATGGAACCA
>DWYL01000126.1 GCA_019118685.1 Candidatus Blautia merdipullorum | reverse complement strand
GATCTGCAGTAAGGAGAAAAAGAGTGAAAAAGTTACAGGAATATTTTTTATACTTTATGTTTTATTCTATTATCGGCTGGTGCTATGAAGTATTTTTAGAGGTAGTAGTTTACAGATGGGGATTTTCCAACAGAGGCGTACTTTTCGGCCCATACTGTGTTATTTATGGTTTCGGGGCGCTGATCCTGATTTTTTCTCTGAGCTGGCTCATGAAGAAAAAAATCAGAGTATGGAAACTGAATATTACCCCGATCCTGGTTTTTCTGGGAATTGTGGTAATCACTACAGTAGTAGAGCTGGCGGCCAGCTACATTATGGAAGCCACAAGAGGGGAATGGATGTGGGATTATACCAGATTTGCCTTTGATTTCCAGGGAAGAGTGGCCCTTAACCCCAGCATACGTTTTGGGATCGGAGGAATGATTTTTCTCTATATCCTTCAGCCTCTTTTCGAAAAAGGAGTCAGAAAAATGCCGGAGAAAGCCATTCAGGTGGTGTCTGCAATTCTGGCCATTCTGCTGTGTGCAGATGTGATCTATCTGTTTCTGAAATAAGGATCTACAAAAGACTTGAAACGGACAGAAAAATCCGGTATAATATTTTTTCGTCTGAGACACAGACAAAAGTTACTTCCAGATATGGAATTGACAGTTCGAGACCATCCTGTCATTAAACAAAACTAGGGACAACATGAAGAATGTAACGTTGTTGACACGGAACTGTCACATTTAAGGAACTGTGGCATGCAGCAGTTTCCTTACAGAGACAGTTCCGTTTTTTCTGTTTGGAGGTGAACGAATATGGATAATCTTGCAAAAATGAGCCGGGTGCAGAAGATGACTTTTTCTGCAATGGTAATGGCAATGTATATTGTTATTCTCTATTTTACCCAAAGCTTTTCTTTCGGGGCATATCAGATCCGTATTGCCACGGCCCTGTATGCTCTTGCCTATCTGTTTCCGTTCCTGGTTTTACCCCTTGGTCTCGCCAATTTTATATCGAATATGCTCTTCGGCGGATTCGGCATTGTGGACATGGCGGGCGGCTGCATCGTGGGAATCCTTGCCGCTGCCTGTATTGTACTGATCCGCAGGAAAAACTGGAGCCGGGTCCTGATCGCAGTTCCGATCATATTGGTACCTGGTCTGGGAGTAGCTGCCTATCTGTCTTATTTCCTTTCCATGCCCTATCCGTTGATGGCGGTAAATCTCTGTATAGGACAGATGATCCCTTCCATTGTGGGAGTGATCCTGGTGAAAGCCCTGGAAAAGGGAATCTATCCGGGAAAAACAGCAGGAATTACAGGAAAACGAAGCACAGAACACTGATAATCCGGCCGGGGAAAATTCTCCGGCCGGAAAAACTATGAATGGTTATGAATTTAAGGAGTGAAGAAAAATGAGTGGAAGAACAGAGAAAGAGCTGGAGGGAGTATCCCTCCTTGGAAATAAGAAAGTTTCTTATCCATCTGACTATGCCCCGGAAGTGCTGGAAACTTTTCCAAATAAGCATCCGGAGAACGATTATTTTGTAAAATTTAACTGTCCGGAGTTTACCAGCCTCTGCCCTATGACGGGACAGCCGGATTTTGCCGCCATATATATATCTTATGTGCCCGGTGAGCGGATGGTAGAGAGCAAGTCTCTGAAGCTGTATCTTTTCAGCTTTAGAAATCACGGAGATTTTCACGAAGACTGTGTAAATATTATTATGAAGGACCTGATCCGGCTGATGGATCCTAAATATATCGAAGTATGGGGAAAATTTACCCCCAGAGGAGGCATTTCCATCGATCCTTACTGCAACTACGGGAAAAAAGATACTGTCTGGGAAAAAGTAGCTTTTGAGCGGCTGACCCATCACGATCTGTACCCGGAAAAAGTCGATAACCGATAGGAGGTGGGAAAATAGGAGAAAAGGCAATGGTTTTATTCAGCGGAGGCATTGACAGCACTACCTGCCTGGCTCTTGCTATAGAAAAATATGGGAAGGAAAACGTAATTCCTCTTTCCGTTTTTTACGGACAGAAGCATGAAAAGGAGGTAGAAGCTGCCAGTATTGCTCTGTCCCTGGACTGCCAGGTGATCTACTATGGGGCGCACATGGATGATGCGGCAGGAAACGCCTATCCGGATTGCAGCCAGGCCTTTTATGACAGCATGAATCAGGCGGTCTGGGAAGGCAGCGGAAAAGCTCTTCGTATAGAGGCGCCTTTTATCAACCAAAATAAGGCTCAGATCGTGGCAAGGGGACTGGAACTGAAAGCTCCATATCAGTTTACCTGGAACTGCTATGAGGGTAAAGAACGCCCCTGTGGGGTATGCGGTACCTGTATCGACAGACGAAAAGCTTTTGAGGCAAATGGTATAAAGGATCCGGCTCTGGGGGAATAATCTTAAATGCAGAATGTTTTCGGAAAATTTACAAAAACATGATTTTTTTCTTTACAGTAAAGCTTTAAAATGATAGACATGAGAGAGTATTATGAAAAGCAATTAGAAGATTTGAATAAACAACTGGTCAGTATGGGAAATGCCTGCCAGAAGAGTATTGAGATTACCGTCAGGGCTTTGGAGGGAAGTCATCAGAGCCTGAGCTGGGAGGTCTCAGAACTGTGTGACAGGATACAGCATATGGAAAGAGAAATAGAAGAAAAGTGTATGAAGCTTCTTCTTCTCCAGCAGCCGGTGGCCTCAGATCTGCGTAAGATATCCTCTGCCTTGAAGATTGTGACGGACATGGAGAGAATAGGAATACAGGCAGGAGATATCGGTGAAATGATCCTTACAGGAGAGACAGATCTGTCAGACAGCCAGATTCCTTTAAAAGAGATGGCAGAGGAAACCGTCCGTATGCTGAAGGACAGTATGAAGACTTTTTTGAGAGAAGACCTGGATCTGGCCAGACAAACGATGGCCAGAGACGACAGAGTCGACAGCCTGTTCCTGGAAATAAAAAGAGAGCTGTCCGAAAAACCTGGAAAGGACGGTTCCGCCATTGATCTGGTCATAATTGCAAAATACTACGAAAGGATAGGAGATCATGCGGAAAATATTGCAGACTGGGTGATCTACTCTATCACAGGAGAACATGAGAAGGTAAAGAAGTAAGGAAGAAATAGGAGTGGAAAGCTGTGGTTTACTGTATTGAACCGAAGGGGGAATTCCGAAAAATCCTGATGTATACACTGGAATCCTGCGGCTATACATCAGAGGCGATCCCGTCAGGGAAAGAATTGCTGGAAGTTTTAAAGCAGCACCGTCCGGAACTGATCCTTCTGGACTATGATCTGCCCGGGGAAAAGGGCCTGGATATCCTGGATATCCTGAGAGATTCTTTTGAATATGTTCAGATTCCCGTGATCATGGTATCAGATACAAATGATGGATCCAGAAAAGCACGGTGTTTTGACCATGGGGCCGACGATTATCTGTTCAGGACTATGGGAAAAGTAGAAATGATGGCCCGGATCCGGGCAGTACTCCGCCGGGCGGAACGATATCAGCAGGCAGACAGAGCTGCCCAGATGTAATAAAAGGTTTTTCGTAAAAAGAGGAGGCTGCCGCATTTTACGGCAGCCTCCTCTTTTTCCTTTTAGGAGTAATGATTAATCCATGTATTTTTTCAAAGTAGCTCTTACGGCGCCAGGTCCGGCAATCTCTTCTTTGAACATTTCCTCGATCTTATCGCCGATACCTGCCTGATACAGGTCGATTCCAAAGATGTTGGCGTTGGAAAGAATAGACTTTAACTGTCCGGTGTAAGTTTCCGGTTTGCCTACCTCAATACCTTCCAGTACTTTAGACAGTTCAGGAAGCATTGGATCGGCGGAAAGTTCGAATTTTTCGCCTTCGTCATTTACGCCCAGGAGATATCTGCACCATCCTGCAATAGCCAGAGGAATGGCTGTCAGCTTCTTAGCATCGCCATATTTCTCCACATAAGATTTAATAGTTTCGCCATAGCGGATACCTACTTTCTGTGAGGTATCTGTTGCGATACGCTGTGGGGTATCCGGCATAAACGGATTCGGGATTCTCACGTTGATAACTTCGTCAACGAAATCAGCAGGAGAGAGGATACCGGGATCTGTAACAACAGGCATGCCTTCTACAGGACCGATCTCATGAACCAGTTTATTTAACTGAGGATCTTTCATCTCATCAGCGATCAGTGTGTAACCCAGTACACAGCCGTATACAGCCAGAGCTGTGTGGAGAGGATTCAGACAGGTGGTAACCTTCATTCTCTCTACTTTGTTAACCGTATCTCTGTCTGTCATATATACGCCGGCTTTTTCGAGAGCAGGTCTTCCGTTAGGAAACTTGTCCTCGATAACCAGGTACTGAGGGCCTTCTGCGTTTACAAAAGGAGCGATGTAGGTTCTCTTGGAGGTGATAACAGGAGCAATGTCTTCCACTCCGGCTTTCTCCAGATCTGCGCATACAGAATCGGCAGGTCTTGGTGTGATCTTATCGATCATAGACCATGGGAAGGAAACCTGTTTCTCATCAGAAATATAGTCCATGAATCCCTGATCTACAAATCCTTTTGCCAGCCATTCTTTTGCCATGGTGGTGATAGAATTCTGGAGTTTTTCGCCGTTATGAGAGCAGTTGTCCATGGAAACTACTGCCAGAGGATATTTGCCGGCTTTGTAACGCTCAAAGAGCAGAGCGCATACAACTGCCATAGCAGCGCCTGGTTTCTCCGGACCGTTGTCGATGTCGGCCTGAATAAATGGAAAATAATTTCCGTCAGCGCCTTTTAAAGCATAGCCTTTTTCTGTGATGGTGAAAGAGATCATCTGAAGACCCGGATCAACAAAGATTTCTTTCAGACGGTTCCAGTATTCCGGAACATTGGACTGAGCTTTGATGGCCTCTGTAAGAGATCCCAGAACCTTCTTGTCTGTGGAGCCGTCAGCCTTTAAAGTAACAGCTAATACCAGATTGTCGTAAGGCACGTAGATTTTATCTACTACGTCGAAGTCGAAAGTTTCCACACAGGTGATACCTTTGTCAGCTGCACCATTGGAAATCAGTGTGTCAGCCAGACCGCCGATGAAGATACGGAAGATATTTCCTGCTCCGAAATGAACCCATACAGGAGCTTTCTTTGTGTTTTCAGCTACTTTTGCAACATCATAAGATGGAAGAGCGATACCGGCTGCTTCCCAGTCCTTTGTGTTTTTCAGACCTTCTAAAGTCAGTTTCATAATCTACACACGATCCTTTCTTTTTATTTTGCTTCTTTTGCCTGTTTCTCCACTGCTTCCCAAAGTCCGCAGATATAAGCGGCGCCAAGGGCACGGTCATAAAGTCCATATCCTGGCATTGCTTTTTCGCCCCAGATCATACGGCCATGGTCTGGACGGATGGGGCCTTCGAATCCGGATTCATAAAGAGCTTTTACTACTGCGTACATATCAAAGGTTCCGTCAGCGCTTAAGTGGGCGCTTTCCTCGAAATCTCTCATGCCGTCGTTGAAACGAAGATTTCTTACATGGGCAAAGTGGATTCTTCCTTTCAGCATTTTAATAGTCTCGATCAGGTCATTGTTTAAGTTGGTTCCGTAGGAGCCCATGCAGAAGGTTACGCCGTTGTGTTTGTTTGGAACAGCGTCCATCATTCTTTTCAGTTTTTCCTGAGTGGAAATGATACGGGGCAGTCCGAATACACTCCAGGAAGGATCGTCTGGATGGATAGCCATGTTGATGTCATATTTGTCACATACCGGCAT
>DWYL01000125.1 GCA_019118685.1 Candidatus Blautia merdipullorum | reverse complement strand
ATAAGAAGGACGATAGATGAGTGTGATCGAAATATTAGCAGGACCGGTTATCGGTGCGGTGATCGGTTATTTTACCAATTATATAGCAGTTAAAATGTTGTTTCACCCTTTAAAACCGGTGAAGATCGGGGGCAGGACCCTTCCTTTTACCCCGGGGATCATTCCAAAGGGAAGGCCCAGACTGGCAAAAGCTCTGGGAAAGGCGGTAGGAGAAAAGCTCCTTACCAGGGAAGATATCCGGAAAATGCTCCTGTCCGGGGACGTAAAAGATAAGATCCTGGATGGAGTGGTAAAAGGTATTCAGGAGGTTCAGCACAGCCAGGATTCTCTGGAAACTTTTCTGGAACAGTACATGACCGTGGAAGATTATGAAGCTATGCGGGGACGTTTGGAGGATTTTATCACAGAGAAGATCAGCCACGGACTGGAACAGCTGGATGTAGGTAAGATCATTGCTGAAGAAGGAGCAAAAGAGATCAGAGAAAAATTCCAGGGCACTATGGTATCCATGTTTTTAAAGGATGATCTGATCAGATCCGTTGCCGGGCCTATCGGCAACAAAGTGGGAGAATATATCCGGGAAAACGGAAGAGATAAGATACACCCGATCGTAGTGGGAGAGATCGCTGCGGCAGAAAGCCGTCCCATCTGTCAATGGTTTGAGAATATTCCTCTGGGAGAAGAAAAGATCCGCCAGCTGGCGGAAAAGATCTATACCCGCCTGGCAGAGGAAAAGGCAGGGGAACTGGCAGAGAGCCTCCATATCGAACGGATCGTGGAGGAAAAAGTAAATCAGATGGATGTACTGGAAGTGGAAGAAGTACTCCTTGGGATTATGAAAAGGGAATTAAATGCAGTGGTAAATCTTGGAGCTGTTATCGGCTTTGTGATCGGACTGCTGAATCTGTTGTTTTAATAAAAAGAGCTGTTTGCAGGAATTGAAATCTTATTGGATTTCCTGTAAGCAGCTCTTTTGTTTGGGATGAGAAAGAAAAATCTCTTCTTTTAATTCCAGAAATCTGTTTTTTCTTTTAATCCTATATCTGAGGCCTTAAATACCGGGTTACGTCCTTCTTTTTTCTGCCTCATATAATCCTTCATACACCGGATGGCGGTACCTCCAAGCAGCAGGATAACCGGCAGATTGATGAGAGCCATAAAGCCCATGAGCACATCGGCAGTACTCCATACCAGGCCAAATTCCATAACAGCTCCTGCCAGTACGATCAGGGCGGCAATAATACGGAAAAGATTGAGAAGAGCCTTTCCGGGAGTTTTGCCGCAGAGGTATTTCAGTCCCATTTCCGCATAATAGAAATTACCGATCAGTGTGGTAAAGGCAAAAAGGCACAGAGCCACAGTGATAAACACCGTGCCGAAGCCGCCCAGAGACTCTGAAGCGGCCGCCTGGACCCAGGGCATGCCTTTTAGCTCTTCTCTTGGAGCCACGCCGGAACAAAGAAGCAGGCAGGCGGTGGCAGAACAGATCAGGATGGTATCGATAAACACGGACAGCATCTGTACCAGTCCCTGCTTTACCGGATGGGACACAGCAGCGCTGGCCGCTGCGTTAGGGGCAGATCCTACGCCGGCCTCATTGGAAAAAAGTCCTCTTTTGATACCATTCATAACACAGGAACCTGTAAATCCTCCGAAGATTGCCTGGATATCAAAAGCATTGGAAAAGATGTCGGAGAACATTTTAGGGATCAGGGTATAGTGAGTCACAGTCACAAAAAGGGCTACAGCCAGATAGAAGATCCCCATAAAAGGAACCAGAACTTCCGTGATCTTGGAAATCTGTTTGCTTCCCCCAAAGATGCACAGGGCAAAGATCAGAGCCAGGATCACACCTACAAACAGAGGAGTGGAGGTTTCATCAAAAAAACTGTAAGCCCGGAAGGAGTCTGCAATATTGAAAGAAGCCACCAGGTTAAAGCCTCCCATGTAGGTCAGAATCAGGAACATGGCAAATAAGGCTCCGATCCAGTGCTTTTTAAGAGCAGCCTGGATATAGTATGCAGGGCCGCCGTAAGAACTTCCGTCCTCCGCCCGCTTTTTATAGATCTGTGCCAGGGTACTTTCGATAAAGGCGGAAGCGCTTCCTAAAATGGCAGTAAGCCACATCCAGAATACGGCGCCTGGTCCTCCCAGACAGATTGCTGTTGAGATCCCGGCAATGTTTCCTGTTCCTACCCGGGAGGCGGTGGATACCATCAGCGCCTGGAAGGAGGAGAGCCCGTTTTCATCATCGCCGGGCTGGGCCACCACACGGATGGATTCGATGAAAAGACGGAACTGTACGAAACGTGTTCTAAAAGTGAAATAGATTCCTGTACCCAGAAGGAGGATGATCAGGATATAGCTGTAAAGAAGGTCGCTCAGTCCGTTGATAAGATCCGTTAACATGATTATCAGTCTCACTTTCTTTTTGGTTTTTAAAGAATTGCTCTCCTATAATATCCTAATAAGATAGTCTTGTCCACAAAAATTTTCCATATACGAAAATAAGGAAGAAGAACCCTTATTCTTTAGAAACAGGACAGACGGCCGATGGCAATAAGGGGCTTTGCTGTTTGGAGCAGGATATGGTAGAATCATATTAGTTTAGGAGAAAGGGGAATGACATGGAAGGATTTACTTTTTATCAGGAGGAGGGACGGCCCTTCCAGGGAAGAAAACTGGAAAAAATGAGATCCTTTCTGGAACAGCAGGGACTGGATCTTGATGAAAAGGTTCAGTATTCTGTGATACTGGATACCGGAGAGGGAAAGATTGCAGCCTGTGGATCCCGGCAGGGCAATGTACTGAAATGCATTGCTGTGGATCCGCAGTTTCAGGGCGAAGGTCTGATGGTAAAACTGATGTCTTCCCTTATGAAAAATGCATGGGAAGAGGGGATCACCCATCTGTTTGTATTTACAAAGCCGGGGAATCAGGGGTATTTTCAGGAACTGGGATTCTGGCCCATTATGGATACCCGGGACATGCTGCTTATGGA
>DWYL01000124.1 GCA_019118685.1 Candidatus Blautia merdipullorum | reverse complement strand
TCCTCCAGGACTTTCGTAAATACAATCCCAATTTCTTTCTGTACGATAGAATGAATATTACTGTCTGCAATCTCGTATTTTGGCATCCATTCCTCTGCCCAGTCAGCATGGGCAGCCATCCCGTTAAGCATTCCAATTGCTTCTTCTATATTCAAAATACTGTCCCCCGCCCTTTTGCCTGTTTCATTGTTTCATAATATGTAAAAGCATTGTCTAATTGAAGATTCAATCAGACAATGCTTTTCCCTTCAAATTTTACTCCATGTCTGATGCATCTGTTACTTCATCTGCAGTGATTCCTTTTTCTGCTTTCAGTTTCTTATTTGCACCTTCTACATTCATTCTTGAAAGTACAAACATAATCAATACATCAAAGATTAATGGAAGCCACAGATACATAAACTGCATCATATCAAGTGCGGACTGTGGCTGAGTTGCATTTGTTCCAACGTAACCACTGAAATCAAGCATCCATCCAACAACAGCCGTTCCAATACCTCCACCGATCTTTACACCAAGAGACGTACAAGAGTACATAGTTCCGTCAATTCTCTTTCCCTGTGTAAGATAAGTGTATTCAGAGCAGGATGCGATAACCGCATTCATATCTCCCTGCCATGGTCCCTGTCCTAATGCTGCAAGAGCCGTAAATGCCATCATCAGCGGAACGCTACCCATATATCCGGCAACAACAACAAGTGCTCTACCGATAACTGCTAAGATATAACCTCTTAAGTTCAGTTTGTACATACCTTTCCACTTACCAACTAAAGTTGGTGTGAAAATCAAAGCAATGATCAGTGGAATATTAACTGCCCATGCAAACTGTCCGAACAAGTTTTTGTTTTTCAGTACCCATGTCATGTAATAAATACCGGCTCCAATCATGGCACTGTATAACTGCTGTAAAATGTAAGTTCCACAGATCATCATGTAATATTTGTTTTTGATAAGAAGCTTAAATGCCTGTACCATTCCGTACTTCTCATCCTCATTTTTTACTTCCCCTTCGTTAAGTTCCTCTTCTGGAAGTTCTTTAACAGAAAGAGCAGAAATTGTATTTACAATAAGACCAATAATTGCATAAATAATTGCTACAGTTCTCCATGCAGCTGCATCTCCACCACACTTATCTACAAATCCAACTGTAATTGCCTGAATCAGAAGGCTTGTTAAAAATGCAAAAATGAAACGGTAAGATCCCATCTGCACACGTTCTTTGCTGTTCTTTGTGATGAGTGATGTAAGTGCTGAATATGCAATATTATTAGCTGTATAAAACACACCATTTAACAGTGTATAAGAAATAAAGAACCATGCATATTTAGCGGTTGTTCCCCAGCTGACTGGTACTGCAAAACAGCAGACTAATGTAATGGCACATCCAATATAGCCATATAACATCCAAGGCTTTGCTTTTCCCATTTTGCTGTGTGTTTTGTCGATCATTGATCCAAAGAATATATCTGTAAAACCATCAATTAATTTTGATACGGCAATCAGGGTACCTACGACACCAGCAGCAAGTCCTACTGAGTCTGTCAGATAGACCATCATAAAAGATGTCAGGAACGCATAGACTACATTACCTGCGATATCACCTGAACCATATCCAATTTTGTTATACCATTTTAAATACTTTTTTTCTTCCATAGAATTCTTTTGCTCCTCATATTCATCGCACTTAGAATCTCAAGATGCCTAACAGTATGGTGCCTAATTCTAAATTTTTTTGCTTTGTTTTTGTCTGATTGTTCTGTATATCCGGACTTTACAAAACACCCAGACTCTCCTTCCTTGTTAACGGGTTACTTAAAACTTTATTATCCCTTTACATACGGAACCAGAGTAAACTGGAACCGGAATAATACATCATTAAATCGATACTGATCCAATACAACCGGACCACAACTGTTAGAACCTATTCCATTTAATGCATAGTCAACACAAAATACCACGCTGTCTGATTCTGTCAATTCATAATTATGCGTTTTCTTCTCAAGTTCTTCCTGTGTATAATAAGAAGCATTGAATGAAAATGCCTTTTCTGCGGATGCCACAATTCCATATCGGCTGTTGTTAAGCTCTACATATTCACAATCATAATGGCTTCCGTTTTCCTGTGGACGGATATAGTCCTCATGTAAATCCCCTACATTTGCCCGGTACAGACCGTGACTCGCTGCCTGATGTTTATCACGATAGCTCTCCTGTGGTCCCATTCCAAAGTATCTGGCATCTGAAAGTTTCTTATCCAAAAACATTCTCACTCCAAATCTCGGAAGATCCGGGAACTCTCCATCTTTTGTTACTGCTATATCTGCATCAATCTTTCCTGCAGCATCTATTTTCCATGTAATCGTCACATCAAGAATCTTCTGTACCGTCTCTGCCACAACGGAAGCATGGCTTGTAATCTTCACACCATGTTTTCCCTGTGCAACCTCTGTCGTATAGGCTCTTGTGTAAGCCTTATCATAGTGAGCTTTCTTCCATTCAGACTTGATGTACATATCGTTATCTGTTGGAGCTCTCCAAATATTCAACTCCATCGGATGATTCAGATATTCCCGTCCTGCAAATTTCATCTCTGTAAAGAGAGCCGTACGTCTGTCTATGGTGTAGGAAAATTCACGACCTTTGATATGAATCTGTGTATCATTTTCATTCACCTGTAATTCAGAGTTCGTTGCTGTTTTTTCCATCCATTTCTCTGCGAGCTGACATTTTGCATCTTTCTGACTTACCTCAATTTCATCAAATCCCAGAATGTGGTCTTCCTCTAACAGTGGCATTTCTTTTTTCAGATGGTAAATAAGTTTTAAATAGCATTTTCCGCTTTCTGGAACATTGACTTTCAGATTTGTCTTTCCTTCACTGTGTGGTGCCACAGACACTTCTGAAAGTTTACCTTTTCCGATTACAAGACCATCTTGCGTCAGTTCATAACTGATTTTTACATAATCATTCAGGTCATCAAAATCCATATAATTGTGAAGTACCAGCTCTCCACTTTCTTTATCATAAGAAACCACCCTTGCCGGACGATAGACATTCTTGTATTCCAAAAGTCCTGTGTGGGCAGTTCTGTCCGGATATACTAATCCATCCATGCAGAAATTGCCATCATGGATATCTTCGCCATGATCTCCTCCGTAGGCATAGATTGTCTTTCCATTCTCAGCAGTGCCATGAGCAATCGCATGGTCACACCATTCCCAGACAAAGCCGCCGCACATTTTATCATTATCCTGTATCATCTGGAAGTAATCTTCAAAATCTCCAGGGCCATTTCCCATGCTGTGACAATATTCTACCAGAAGGAATGGTTTGCTTCCGTCCTTGTCCAGATATTCCTGAATCTCGGAAATTGCCGGGTACATACGGCTGTACACATCCAAGTTGCTGTAATCATATGTTTCATCATAATTACGGTATCTTGCACTCTCATACTGTGTGATACTGTCGGACGGCGAATTGAGGGAGACACAAACCGCTGATTATTTTTCCAAACAGCGGAGAAGTGACTGCGCATTCGGGGAGATAGATGCACGATAAGGCCGATCATCCGGCGCTTTTACATCTCATATTGAAAAATCATGGGACTCAGAATGAGCCCCATGACCGGGATTAATTGTTGGCTGACTTTTGGGAATGGACCAGGTCTTCCAGATGGCAAAGCCCATGTGCAACGGTTACCGCATCCACCTTTTTTATAAGACCGGAAAGACGCTCTGTATTCCAGAACAAATCCCGGAATTCGGAAAGTTCACTTCCCACATCGTGGTTTGGAATACAGATATAGTTCCCATAGCGGTGTTTCCCCGCGATCACATGGAAATACGTGCCGCGTCCCGTGATCTCTGCTTCATAACAGGCACCGGAATAGTGGATGAGCCGGATTTCTCCCTGCCAGTGTTCTTTCCTTTTTCCTCTTGTAAGTGTGCATTGATACTCCATAGGTTCCTCCTCACATCAGGTTTTGGTTGTTAACAGCCGCCAGGATCACTTCTGCATCAATTGTTTTTTTCTCCATCTGTGACCCAAGGGCAAGCGCGTCACTCATCAGGTTATCGATCAGACGCGGGTTGCCCTGGGAATGGCTGTGGATCGCAGAAAGCGCCGCTTTATCCATAATGGATTCACTCCCGCCGGCGCAGGCGATCTTATGAAGGATATATCTTGCTACTTCCTCATCAGAGAGGCCACAGAAGTTATAATGGACCGTAACCCTCTGGCGCAGGGCTTCATGGACCGGCCTGTTTAATGTATTGTTCAGGTGCGCCTCGCCGCAGAGGATCAGGGTAAAGCAGTTCACGGAGTCGTACCCATAATTCATCAGCAT
>DWYL01000123.1 GCA_019118685.1 Candidatus Blautia merdipullorum | reverse complement strand
GAGATGAAATGATGTTCCGTCCCCTGGCCTTTGATTATCCAGAGGATCCTTTTGCAGACCAGGTGGAAGACCAGCTGATAATCGGAGACAGTATTATGGCCGCTCCTGTCCATGAACAGAACGCCACCGGCCGCTATGTATATCTTCCGGAGGATATGATGCTGGTAACTATGAGAAGTCCTGAAGACTATGATGTCCAGCCTATGGAAAAAGGCCATCACTATGTACCCGCCGCTATGGAGGAGCTGATCTTCTTCATCCGGAAAAATCATGTGATCCCTGTAGCAAAAAGCGCAAAGAGCGTGGCAGAAATGGATTTTGAGCATCTGGATCTCCTGGGATATGTAACAGAGGAAGCAGTCTATGAGCTGTACGATGACGATGGATACAGCAAAGACTATGAAAATCCAGAGCACTACGAAACCATCACCGTTACCTCACAGGGAACCATCAGCCAGAACGGAAAGATGAAAAAAGAATTTGGAAAATTCAGCGGGATTCGGTGACAGGATACTTAAAAAGTTGTTTTGACAGTATAAATATATAACATTCGTGACAGTTGTACGGTTCAGAATCAGGTTTCTGGATTTTGAACCGTACTTTTACAGGCAACTATACGGTTAGGAATCAACTTTTTGGTATTCGGACCGTACATTCTATATGGACCTATATAATAACAAGCAATTTTTTCTATCTGGTTGCATATTCGGCAGCAGCTTTATCAGTAGTCACATGAAGCAGTGTACGATTCCCATATGTGAGAGTATACTCTGCCTGGCAGGCTACATCTTCCCGGACTTTTCTTATCATTTTCCCGTTATCGGGAGCATGGAGGATATTTCCTCCGGACTTTTGAAATTTTACATGGAGTCTGTAACGTCCCTGTCGGATCAGCAGTTCATTCTCTCCCATTCTTTTTACCGAAGCTCCCAGATAAGTTGCAAATCGGTATTCTTTCTTATTTCTGTAAAGAAATCCCACACAACCGGTAAAGTGCATTCCAGCCAGTGGAATGGATGCCGCTGCGATCATGATGGATCCTCCCGGAATAAAGTGCTGCGTCCAGATATATTTATCCGGGAAGGAAGTCCCCCTGTCTCCTTCCATATATCCCAGACCTTTTTGAAAAACAATCTTCTCCTGATCCAGACTCAGCCAGCCTTTTACTGTATGCTTCATACTGTAAACAGAATGTCTGCACTGCATTCCAGGAATGAAGATGAACGGACCCATAATATCATATCTCGGCGCTGCAAACTCACCGAATCGCAGATCCCCTCTGACAGATACTTTATTTCTATCTGTTCTTTCTCTCCCGGCACTGGTACCAGGTTCCCTGGAGATGTCTTCAAATCGAAATGCTTCCATACTCATCCGGATTCCTTTCCTGGAAAACAGATTGTCCCCAATCTGCATAATCCCCTTTGCCCGGTTGATCCGAAACTGTGAGAGTGGGAATTCCCGGTATAGGCTTTCTTTTTGGGTGATTACCTGAACGGAACAGGAGCCTTTCCCCGACCACAGATGAACCGCCGGAATTACCGCCACAGTTTCCTCTTGTCCCTGACATCGGAAATACCAGCCGTAAAAATAATTATCCATGGCAAATGCCCTCCTTTGCCGGTCCATCTATCAGATTTCCTTCCCGGTCGAATCTGGATCCATGGCAGGGACAGTCCCAGGTAAGCTCCTCCGGATTCCAGTTCAGTTCACAGCCCATATGAGGACAGACAATATTCACCTGGCAAAGCTTTCCTTCTTCTGTCTTATACACCCCGGCTTTTCCCTGTGGGGTATCTGCCACTGCACCATGGCCCCGTAAAAGCCTGTCTGCCGTTTCTCCCGGCAGATGGAAGAATCGTTTTGTCAGTCCCTTTACAGCTTTTCCACTGTCTTTTATGATTTGGGGAAATTCTTCTGCCGAAAATCTGGAAGGTGTAAATACATCTGCATAAGGATTCTCCCTTCCACAGATCATATCCCTAAGGAGCATAGCGGACACCATGGCGGAACTCATCCCCCATTTCTGAAAACCTGTTGCCACATACCAGTCCGGCTGTTCTTCCGAATATCCTCCGATAAAAGGAATCCTGTCTGCTGTTATACAATCCTGGGCCGACCAGCAGGCTGTCACCTGACTTTGGGAATATATTTCTTCTGCCGCTTTTTTCAGCTTCTCATACTGTCCTCCCGTGCGGTTCTCACCAGTCCGGTGTGCCTGGCCGCCAAGAAGGAGATACTTATCATATTGACGGAAAGAAAGCGACTCCTTTCCATCCCCTATATACATACCTTCCAGACTTTCCTCTGTCTCCAATGCGATCACATAAGAACGTTCCTGATGCATTCTGGCAAAGTACATGCCCGGAAAATTTATAAAGGGAAAATGTGCGGCAAAGATAATTTTGTCCGCTTTCACACTTCCACAGAGAGTTTTCACCTGATGTCCTCTGACTTCTGTCACCAGGGTATCTTCATATACCGTCAGATTCCGGGCAAGCGCCTCCAGAAACTTCAGAGGATGGAACGAAGCCTGATGAGGAAACCTCACTGCTCCTGCGCAGGAAACCGGGATTTCAATCTGCTCCTCAAAGGACGCATTGATCCCCAGTTTCCTGGCTGCTTCTGTCTCCTTTCTCAGTTTTTCTTTATCCGAAGAATAAACGTAAGAATCACACTCTGTCAGGTCACAATCAATTCCTTCTTCCCGGACAATTCTCTTGTACTCTTCCACTGCATCCTGATTAGCCTGTACATAATTTTTCGCCTTTTCTTCGCCTTTTTTCTCCAGAAATCTATTGCAGAACATTCCATGCTGGGATGTGATCTTTGCCGTAGTATTCTTAGTCTGGCCTCCGCCGATCTGATCTGCTTCCAGAATGACCGTGCGTATCCCGGCCTGTTCCAGCTGCCATGCCGTAAGGATTCCTGTTATGCCTCCGCCGATCACAGCCACATCTGCCCGGATCTCTCCCGACAGAGCAGGTCTCTTCTTTCGCTTGCAGGTTTTGCTCCATATCGAATCCATTTTCTGTCTCCCATGTTCTTTTAAAATTAAGATTTCCCATGGAAAGCAGATTATACATTGACTTTCACTGATACATAGCCCCTGCGTTTACTGTGTTCTGAAAATTACTCTTCAAAAGACAGATTTTCCGGATGATCCGGATAGACTTTCTGTATTTCAAAATCTGTTGTAGGAATATTTTTATCTACTTCCTGGAAAGATACATTATCTATCCATACTTTTCCTTTACCAGAAAGGAGAATTCCAATATTAATGATCTTCGTCTCTTTCGGCACATCCAGTACGCAGGAATAAAGATTCCATTCTGATGTTCCTGTTATAGGACGGTTCTGCATATTGTCTATCTTAAGCGTGTTGCTGAATTTGCCATCCAGCCGCAGCCACAGTCCTGCCCAGCCTTCTACTCCCTGAGCCTTTACAAAAGCCGCCAGGCGGACCCGCTTTCCGATATACAGGTCCGCGCTGAATTGCTGCAGGATCGTAGCATATTCATCAGCCTCATATTCCTCTGTTGTCGAGCAGATATATGCCGATCTTGTCCCTGTATGAAAAATCTTACGGTCTATGCCAGTTTCATATTTGTCAGGTGCCGTTCCTGTTATGATCCAGTGTCGGATCTTTTTATTCTTCATATCCATACCTCCGCTAATCAAATTTCCCAGAGTTTTCCGATATCTTCCAGGAGGCAGTCCATAAGTTTTTTTAAATGCCCTGGTAAACGTCTCCTGAGATTCAAAATGCAGACACATGGCAATATCTATGACATGCATACTGCTGTTCAGAAGGAGAGAAGCTGCCTGAGCAAGTCTCCTCTTCCGGATATACTGGTAAACCGGAAGACCAGTCTCTTTTTTAAAGATCCTGTGGAAATGATATTGAGAAAAACCGGCAGCTGCGGCCGCATCTTCTGCCCGTATCTCCTGATCCAGATGTTCTTCGATAAAATCCATTGCCTTCTTTATCTGTTCTCTGTATTCCACGGTTCTTGTCTCCTCCTTACAGCATACAGTATAGCAGACCGCCAAAGATAATTTTTGATCATTCCTGCTGGAAACCATAAACGGACAGAATTTTTTATTTCGTCGTTACAGCTTCTGACCGATCAGACCATCCAAAATCTTCAGCAGCAAACTGTATCCGCCGGTTCTCGGCTTACTTACAGAATGGGCAGCGTTTCCCGACACACTGGTTATTTTGGCTTCTGAAAGAGCATCGGATCTCTGGTCTCTCCATAGAAATACCCAGATTTTCTTTCACAAAATCAACTGCTTTCAGGATAGAAAGATAAGAATCTCGTTTGCAGCACCGGGGGCCTCCGATCTCTCCGATAGCGTTCAGGGCACTGGCAGTCATTTTATGGGAAAGTCCAAAGTTCTCTTTCCCCAAAGGTGTAGAACCTGTAACAATGGAAATAAACATGCCTGCGCTGATCCCCGCCCCGCAGGCGCCCCAGAATCCACAGGCTCCCCCCGGCACCGAGCGGCCCCGGCTGTTCATCTCCACCAGGGCATTTTTCAGCTCCAGTTCTCCGCCGGAATTTTTATAAGCGGTCAGAAGGGCCATTCCCACCATGATATGATGCTCCGGTCCATGCATATGACAAAAAGGCTGCTCCATCATTTTATTGAGGATGAAGGCAGGATCTTTTGAAGTTTCACTCAAACAGAGCCCCACAAGACAGTCGATCCCCTGCATATGACATTCATTGCATACATAATGGCCATTGATACATCTTGTTTTGCTTTTTTCTTTCTTATGACACAGTTCGCATTCCATTTCCATATCTTCCTGGAGATACTCCAGGGGCGCTTTACAGATCAGACATTCTTCTTTCATTTATTCCACCATTATCCCGTCAGCCGGGATCCCTTTTTTATTCTGACCCGATTATATCAGAGCGGCTCTTCTGCTTCAATCGGGATTTTACTGATGATCCTGCTCCAGCCGTTAAAGCTCATTAATGGTTTCCGTCACAGATATATTCTTCATCCGCTTCGCCGGGGCATATACCGCCAGAACGCAGGAGATCAGGATCAGGCCAAAGATCACCGCCATAGGTACCAGAGGGAAACTCCATTCCCCGCTGAAATGGGTAATAATGATTTTTTTATAAATAAAGTAGTGGAGCAATAAGCCCAGAGCGGACCCCACTACAACGCCCCAGACAGCATAGGTAACTGCCTCTGCGGTGATCATTTTGGTAACCTGCCCCACGCTCATGCCCACGGCCCGCATGGCGCCGTATTGCTTCAGCCTTGCCGATACGCTCATAGAGATACTGTTCATAATATTCAGTATGGTAATAAAAGAAATAATGGCTAAAAATCCGTAGGCAGCGATCCGGAATACCCAGTAGGAGCCATAAGTGTCGCTGTTTGTTTCCCGGTTGTCTATGAAATCACTTCCCCCGGCCAGATTTTTGATCCTGTTTACCCCTGTCTCTGAAGCCTCCTTTTCTAATACAACGTTCACCATACCATAGTTCTGGTCTCCTGTAATGCCTGTAAAAGTATCCTCAGAGCAGACTACTATAGGAGATCCACTGATACTTCCTACTCCTTCGGACATGACACAGGCAATTTCCAGTTCCTCTTCGCCGATTTTGATCTTATCCCCAACATTCAGCCGGTTATCCTGGTTGTAGACAGAGGCCGCATATCCGGAATTTCCATAAACCTTTTCCAGGTCTCCGCTGACCACAGAATTTTCAAATTCTTTCATCATCATATCATCATAGGAAAACAGGTCAATGGCAGAGGACTGTTCGTTAATCTCCACAGGACAGGCCGTGCGGTACATGACACCGGATACCGAATCCACGCCGGAGATCCGTGAAATCTCTTTTGTCAGATCCTTGTCTATAGAATTTGCATTATCCTGGCTTGCAATGGTAATATCCGGGTTAAAACTGCCTACCGAAGGCAGCATCTTATGGACAAGATCCAGGCAGGCGGAAAATGCCAGAAACAACACGATCATCAGAGCAAAGGAGCCTGTCATAAGGAGAAGGTTCTTTTTGGACTCTGCGGCGTGCTTCATCCCAAGGGATGTTTCCACCTTAAACAGCCGGGTATTGGCCCCATGGCGGATCTTCCGGGCAATTTCTGTATTTCCTGATACTGCGGCCATGGGAGAAACCTTTGCCGCCTGTTTTGCAGGAAAATGTGCAGCCAGGAACACGGTGACGATCCCCACAGCGGCGCCCCAGAGGATTCCCGGGATACTCACCGAGAAAAGAGGCATATCCGCAAATTCCCCTTTTACGAAGAACCGCAGGATCCCGCACAATATCCAGCAGCTTACCACGCCCAGCAGACATCCCAGCGGAACCGCTGTTTTGCACCAGTTCAGCGCCTCCAGTCTTACAAACCGTATGATCTGCTTTTTGCTGGCCCCGATACAGCGCAGCATACCGAAAAATGCCGTCCGCTGTGCTACATTGCTGTTCATACAGCTTGCGATCATAAAGATCCCTGCTGCCAGTATGATAACAAAGCAAATGGCCGCCAGATGATACCATCCGTCTGTAGTACTGCTGCTGCTGGCTCCTAACGGTGCCAAAATAGCTGTATTCTCCTTCACATTTTCATCAGTAAGATTATATTCCTGTTTCAGATCCCCAATGGTTTTCCTAAGTCCCGTTTCTTTCTGGAACCGGATATAAAACCGGGGAGAAACATCTCCAGGATTTATGGATGTCACAGACCCAAATCCGGAAGGATTCATATATACACAGCAGCCATCCATGATATCGTTAAATTCACTGTCGTCCTCATAAAAACCAGAAACCGTATATTCCAGATTTCCGCCGGGAGTCTGCAGCACGATCTGGTCTCTGATCCGAATCCCCAAAAGTTCTTTTGCATCTGCGCTAAAGGCAGCTTCCTTTTCACTCCGGGGATAATTCCCTTCCACAGGATATTTCCAGATATCGGCCATGTAGCTTTCTTCCACCCCGTAAAGGGCGGTATTTTTTCCATTGATAGAATACCCTTCATCCCCTGTTGTATTGAGATCCTCATACCAGGAGGAATATAAAATATCAGATCTTTGCCGGATCCGATCTCCCGCCTTTTCCGGAATGTTCTGCAGGACAATATGCCAGTCTCCGTGTTTTTGCCGCATATCCTCTATTCCCGAATCCGTCCACATCTGCGCCATTGAAAAAATGGCGGTTACAAGGAACACTGCAATAATAATACACAGAAGAGTCATCCGGTTCTGCCTGCGGTGTACCTTCGCTGAAATAGGGATCAGGCTTAAATAACTTTTCATTCACGGCACCTCCCGAAATCTGTCAGCACACCGTCCGACACCTGAAGGATACGGTCTGCAGTCTGGGAGATCCCCCTGCTGTGGGTGATCATAACAATGGTCTGCTCATACTTTCTGGAAGCTTCTTTCAGCAGTGCGATCACCTCGCTGGTATTCTGAGTGTCCAGGTTTCCGGTGGGTTCGTCCG
>DWYL01000122.1 GCA_019118685.1 Candidatus Blautia merdipullorum | reverse complement strand
CTCATCTCCTTCCTCCTGACTACATACCCGATGATCTGGAAGAAGCAGGAATCCCATTCTGCGCTCCTCCCGGTTCTGAAAAACGGCTTCTCAGACGAAAAGCCTCAAAAGCAGCCGGCCGGCTCTTTACTCAGGCAGCCCTGGATAAAATGGGGATCATAGGGATATCCGGCTACCGCTCCTATAAACAGCAGGAAGAACTGTATCTGGACGCTTTGCGGCGAAAAAGTTCTGCCGTAGCTCCTCCCGGAGCCAGCGAACATCAGACCGGTTTTGCCCTGGATCTTTCCTGCCCGGAGGTGAATCTGGAACTGGAAGAATCTTTCGCAGAAACACCCGAAGGCAGGTGGCTGGAAAAGCATGCTCCTCTCTATGGTTTTGTGATCCGCTATCCCAAAACCAAAGAAAACATCACCGGATTCCCCTGGGAACCCTGGCACATCCGCTATGTAGGGGAACCCCTTGCCCTATATCTCACTATGACAGGACTGACTTTGGAAGAATATCACAATTTATAGAAGAAAACTTTCTTTTTTTGAGTGAAAGTGCTATAATGGCAGAAAATACCCGGGGCAAAGCCCTTGAATCATAAAGGAGGGCTACCTATGAGAGCCTTAAATTTAACCTTATTAACAGATTTATATGAACTGACCATGATGCAGGGATACTTCAAAAATCCCACCGATCAGATCGTGGTCTTCGACGCCTTTTACAGAAAAAATCCCTGTGACGGAGGATATGCCATTGCAGCCGGCCTGGATCAGATCATTGAGTATGTCCGGGATCTGCACTTTTCTCCTGATGATATCGACTACCTTCGTTCCCTGAATATCTTTGACAATGATTTTCTGGAGTATTTAAGAGGATTTCATTTTACAGGTGATATCTACGCCATTCCGGAAGGGACTGTTGTGTTCCCCAGAGAACCTCTGCTGAAGGTCATAGCCCCTGTAATGGAGGCTCAGCTTGTGGAGACGGCTATTCTCAATATGCTGAATCATCAGAGTCTGATCGCTACCAAGGCCTCCCGTGTGGTATATGCAGCAAAGGGAGACGGCGTTATGGAATTTGGCCTTCGCCGGGCCCAGGGCCCGGATGCCGGTATCTACGGAGCCAGAGCTGCCATGATCGGCGGCTGTATCGGAACCTCCAATGTTCTCACCGGCCAGATGTTTGATGTTCCGGTGAAAGGTACCCATGCCCACAGCTGGATCATGAGTTTTCCTGATGAATATACAGCCTTTAAGACCTATTCCCAGCTTTATCCGGATTCCTGTATTCTTCTGGTAGACACTTATGATGTTTTGAATTCCGGAGTACCAAATGCCATAAGGGTTTTCAAGGAAATGCAGGAAGAAGGAATTCTTCACAAAGGCTATGGAATCCGTATTGACAGCGGCGACCTTGCCTATCTGTCCAAAAAAGCTTACAAAATGCTGGCAGCCGCCGGATTTGAAGATGCAGTGATCTCTGCTTCCAGTGATCTGGATGAATATCTGATCGACAGTCTGAAAACCCAGGGAGCCAAGATCAATTCCTGGGGAGTGGGAACCAACCTGATCACTTCCAATGGAAATCCTGCTTTTGGCGGCGTTTACAAGCTTGCTGCTATTAAAAATAAAAACGATAAGGAATTTACTCCTAAGATCAAACTCTCAGAAAACATCGAAAAAGTAACTAATCCGGGAAACAAGACCATCCAGCGTATCTATGACAAAACCACCGGAAAAATCCGTGCGGATCTGATCTGTCTGGAGGACGAGACCTTCGATCCAAGTCAGGATATGATTATCTTCGATCCTATGGCAACCTGGAAGAAAACTAAGATCTACGGCGGCACCTATACTTTAAGAGAACTTCTTGTTCCGGTCTTTCAAAAAGGCAGATGTGTATACACTTCTCCTTCTGTCATGGAAATCCGGGACATCTGCCAGAAAGAAATGAACACCCTCTGGGATGAGACAAGACGTCTGGTAAATCCTCAGGAAGTTTATGTAGATCTTTCCGATAAGCTCTACAAAATCAAAACAGATCTTCTGGAGCAGATGGGACAGGCTTCCATCCAGTAGCTTCATTTTTCAGGTCCTTTAAGACTGACTCTTCAAGAATTTCAAAAGACCGCCAAACAGAAACTTCAGATTTCTTATCCTGATCTTCTGTTTGGCGGTCTCTTTTTTCATTCTTAACCGTACTTCCGGATCTGATCCTACGGTTACATTTCCTATTTTTCCTATTTTAACCGTATTCTTGGCTGGACATGTGACCTGATTTTTTAATTTTCCCTGCCGGTAGGAACTGTTTTTACTGCTCCATCTGTCTTCCCAGAAACCCGGCGGCAACCTGAGCCAGCTTTTCTTCTGTCTCCGAAAATTTCCGTTCTCCCGGTTTGTCCAGGATCACTACGGCTCCTACGGCATCTCCTGCACAGGTAATGGTGTAGATTACCTGAGATCCGTATTCGCCCTTATCATTCTCTAGAATCCGCAGATAATTGCCCTCTGTGATACGCACGTTTTTCCGATCAGAAATTATATCCTCCAGATCTCTATTGATCCTCTTCTCCATATATTCCCTGGAACCGCTTCCTGCCGCTCCGATAACCTGATCTCTGTCCGTAATGCAGACCAGGCACCCGGCAGCCTGGGCCAGCGCCTCGGCATATTCCCTGGAGAAGATTCCCAGTTCTCCGATAGGGGAATACTTTTTCAGGATGATCTCCCCTTCTCTGTCGGTAAAAATCTCAAGGGGATCGCTTTCTCTTATCCTCAGTGTTCTTCTGATTTCTTTGGGTATTACCACCCTTCCAAGATCGTCGATTCTTCGTACAATTCCCGTAGCCTTCATAAAAATTCCTCCATTTTACATTCTGACATTTATCCGTCTTATTTTTGCTAAATGTATTATCTGTAAAACAAGGAAAATTATACTTTCTAAGATAACTGCCTTC
>DWYL01000121.1 GCA_019118685.1 Candidatus Blautia merdipullorum | reverse complement strand
GAATTGATTCTGAAGCAGAGAAAGGATGGGAAATATATGCTTTGCAGTACGGTTCGCCAGATTCTGGTCAATACGGAGGAAAAATATGGACCGGAAGATGCTATTCGTTATAAAGTAAGTAAAAACGAAATCGAGTCCAAAACCTATACCCAGCTCCGGGAAGACAGCGAAAGCTTTTCCAGAGTCCTTCAGGATCTGGGAGAGCAGGGAAAACATATCGCGGTAATCGGAGCGACCTCCTATGCCTGGCTGGTTGCCTACTTCGGCACAGTGAACAGCGGCAGCGTGGTGGTGCCTCTGGATGTAAACCTGCCGGCAGAAGATGTCTGCGACCTTATCGCACGGTCAGATTCTACGGTCCTTGTCTATGATGAGGTGAGAAAAGATGTTGCAGCTATAGCAAAAGAACGCTGCCCTCAGCTTAAGACGCTGATCTCCATGCAGCAGCAGGAACATGATGATCATGCCTGTGGCTTCTGGAAACTCCTTGAGGAGCACAGAGGAAGCTTTGACTATACGCCGGATCCGGATCAGCTGTGCACCATTATGTTTACCTCAGGCACTACGGGAAAGAGCAAAGGAGTTATGCTGACGCACAGAAATGTGGCGGAAAACGCTACCTGTCTGGATATGAAGATTCCGGAACGTATTGTGATCATGACCGTTCTTCCTATCCATCACGCATATTGTCTGAGTATGGATATCCTGAAAGGTGTGTCTTTGGCAGCGGTGATCTGTATCAACGATTCCCTTCTCCGTGTTGCCAAGAACATAAAGCTTTTCAAGCCGGAGATGATCCTGATGGTTCCTCTGATGATCGAGACTATGGCCAAGAAACTGGAGGAAGCTTCCCTTCTTCCGGCCAAGATCGTGAAGAACCAGGTGTTTGGAAAGCAGTTCCATACCATCTGCAGCGGCGGCGCATACCTGGATCCCGCCTACATAGATTTATTCAAAAAGTATGACATTACCATCCAGCAGGGTTATGGAATGACAGAATGCTCACCTGTGATCAGCATTTCTCAGAAATGGAATATCCGGAAGGATTCCGTGGGACAGCTGGTGCCGAACTGCCAGGCTAAGACTGTAGACGGAGAACTGTGGGTAAAAGGCAGCAGCGTCATGCAGGGATACTATAAAATGCCGGAAGAGACGGCCGAGACGCTGGAAGACGGCTGGCTGAAGACCGGAGACCTGGGATATGTAGACGAAGATGGTTTTGTTTACCTCACCGGAAGAAAGAAAAACCTGATCATTACAAAGAACGGGGAAAATGTATCTCCTGAGGAGCTGGAAAATGCTCTCAGCACTAACCGCCTGGTAGGAGAGGTTCTTGTCCGTGACCATAACGGTGTGATCGAGGCGGAGATTTACCCGGATCAGGATTATGTGAAGAAAAAAAGGATCAAAGACGTAAAGGAAAGTCTTCAGGAAGTCATTGACCAGTACAATAAGACGGCGGCGCCCCAGAAGAAGATCTACAGCCTGATCGTCAGAGATACAGAGTTCGAGAAAACAACTACAAGAAAGATCAAAAGATTTTAATATGGCAGGGACCAAGGAAACAGTCCAAAACAGAGGCCGGCGTGACTTAATTGAGTTACGCCGGCCTCTGTTTTTGGGGAACCGGAACATGCCCCTGGAAATTTCGGCGAAAATGTGGTATATCATTATTCTGTAAGATTTATTTCCGCAGACAGCGGACCAGGCGGGCATGTGTGCCTGTACATTTGGCCGCTGCAAGGAGTATGACTATTTGAAGACTGGAGGATATAGGATGTGGATCGCAGATAAATATATTGATTATGTAAAAGAACAGACAGTGGAACATCCTGGCGAGAGCTGGGAAAAGATGCTCCTGGGATTTAAAGCTAACAAACTCCGCACAAAGCTCCTTCCTAAAAAAGGTATTTCCAAAGGCTATCAGAAGCTGGAAGCCATGATGATGTCTTTTGTGGCAGATTCTCTGGGAAAGCCGGAGAGCTATGTATGGGGAAATATTTTCGCACCTTCTGAATTGATCAGCTGTTTTGGACTTCAGACTCTTTCTATAGAATGTCTTTCCTGTTATTTCAGCGGATATCATCTGGAAGATTTTTTCATTGATTATGCCCAGAATACGGGAATTGCTCCTACTCTGTGTTCTTACCATAAAACTTTTGTAGGGGCCATTGACAGCGGTGCAGTTCCGGTACCGGAGTATGCGGTGACTACCTCCCTTTCCTGTGACGGAAATCTGAATACTTTTCGGTATCTGGAGAAGAAAAAGGGAGTGCCTTTTACTTTTCTGGATGTTCCTTACAGAGATGATCCGGAATCTGTAGACTATCTGGCAGACCAGCTGAAAGACTTTGCAAAGGAACTGGAGAACCGTTTCGGCAGGAAATTTAAAGAAGAAAAACTCCGGGAGGCTATTCGGATCGAGAACGAGACCAGAAAGGCGCTGATGGAATTCTTTAAGCTCCAAAGTGAGAGATACTATCCTGGCGAGCTGATCAGTTATCTTTACATGATGATGGGCATGCATCTTCTCATTGGCAGACAGGAGTTCCTGGATCTGATCCGGTTTATGATCCAGGATATTAGGAATTATCCGAAATTTGAGGGAAAGAAGATCCTGTGGATCCATCTTCTCCCATTTTATCAGGAAACTCTTCAGAGCTATTTTAATTCCAGCCGGAAGTATCAGATCATTGCCAGCGATATTATTATGGATTCTATGGAGGAAATGGATGAGACAAAGCCATTCCATGCCCTGTCTAAGAAGATCATACGGAATCTTTATAACGGTTCCTATTCCCACAAGGCGGAAATGGTGGGAGAACTGGCTGAGACACTGAAGCCTGATGCGGTAATCCAGTTCTGCCACTGGGGCTGCAAGCAGTCCTCAGGAGGCAGCATTCTGCTGAAAGAAAAAATGCAGGAGATGGAGATCCCTATGCTGATCCTGGACGGAGACGGAATTGACAGACGGAACAGCCATGACGGACAGATCAAGACCCGTCTGGAAGCTTTCCTGGAAATGCTGGATACCGGAGAAACCCAAGAGACGTCAGAGAAGGAAGAGAAGAAGATATGTTAGGATATATTTGTAAATATGCTCCTGTGGAGGTCTTTCAGTCCATGGGGACTCAGATGGAAAGGATCGAGCCGGATGTGACCAACTTTAACCAGGCAGAGATCCGTATGCACCCCAATATCTGCAGCTTCGCCAAGGGAGTGCTGGAAGAGGTCATGAAAAAGGATTATGAGGGAGTGATCCTCACTACCTGCTGTGACAGTATCCGCCGTCTTTACGATGTGCTGAAAGAGGGATTCCCTGAGAAATTCATCTATATGCTGGACACCCCAAGGATCACCAAAGAAGCCGGGATCGCCCTTTATGAGCAGAGGATCCGTACTATGATCCGGGAATATGAAAAATTTTCCGGGAAAACCTTTGATGAGAAAAAGTTCCTGGAATATATCAAAGACAAGGACCAGGAGCAGCAGTATGCCCGGAAGCAGGGGGCTCTGAACATCGGCATTCTTGGCGCCAGAGCAAATGACAGCATGAAAGAGATCCTGGCAGAAAATAAAGCCAATGTGGCCTTTGACCTGACCTGTACAGGACTGGGAAGGAAGATCCTGACGGATGAAAAAGAGATCCTGACCGGATATACCAGAGGCTTGTTAAGCCAGTTCCCCTGTATGCGGATGGAGCAGGCAGCCAATCGGGATGAACTGATCCGCCGCTTTGCAGGAAGCGTAGACGGGATCATTTATCATACGGTACAGTTCTGTGACAATTATGCCTATGAATATGCCTGGCTGAAGGGCTGGCTGGACCGGCCCATGCTCTTGCTGGAAACAGATTATACCAGGCAGAGCAGCGGACAGATACGGACCAGGATCGAAGCTTTTCTGGAGTCTCTGGCTCCGGAAATACACCGGGGAAAACCAACAGGGAAGGGAGATAAAACAATGTATGTAATGGGAATAGACAGCGGTTCCACCTCCACCAATGCGGTGATCATGGACCAGGACAGAAAGATCAGGGCT
>DWYL01000120.1 GCA_019118685.1 Candidatus Blautia merdipullorum | reverse complement strand
AGAAAGAAAGAATTCGACAAGAAGAGCAGCAACAGTTTCAGAAATTCGAAAAATTGTAGAGAAGCTGACATTAATCAACGAGATGATTATTAATACGGATTTAGTGCTTGATGAAAGAATCCATAAGATGCGTAAAGGAGTCGAGGAAAAAACCTATGCGTATACAGCCGGTATAAGGGCCGGGAAACTAAAAGATTATCAGTATGAAAAAGAAGAGGAGGACAACAGTGCAAAGGAGATTTACAGTAATCGGCACAAGGATCTGGACAGTAGAATAAGAGCTGTTGTAAAGCTTTATAGAGAAGAGGAGGATGCAGCATGAACTTGTTAAGAAAGAAAAGAAGGAAAGTTGGAAAAGGAGTAGATGAGATGCCGGCGCTTTGCAAAGAATTTGAAGTCCTGAACCGAACGCCGGTAGACTACAAATATGAAAGCTGGTATGCGAATTTTTTGAATAACGCAGAATCTACATTTCGGAAGGCTGTTCGCAGAACAGCTACTGATGATCTAAGCGGTGATATACTAGATGCCTATATTGATTCTGTTATCCAGAGAATGCAGGACTCAGCCAAAGAACAGTATGATTATCATATGTCAGTAATACAGCATCATAAGGGAATCCTGGATGGAGATATCGCGCTGGCAAAAGGTCATCTTAAAAATTTACAGCAGGACGAGGCGGAACTGGAACAGAACCTTGACTTTTACAGAAGTATCAAAAAACAGGGAATTCATAAATAGAGGAGGAGCGGCGATATGTATAAGAAAAATAATGCATTTAAACAAGATTATTACCGCAGCAGAAAAGAAAGAATCAGTTTTCTAAATAAACCGGATACAGTGTTTGACAGTTCCTGGCTTTGCGGTTTGATTGTTTTAGGATGTGTATTTGTAGATCTGCTGTGCTTGAAAGTTATCTGGAATCTTGTCCAGACAGAAAATCCCATTTTTATTTGGAGCGAAGCTGCCGCTTGTGCAGTTGCACTGGATGTGCCGCTGGCAATCGCAGGAACTGCAGTGAAGCGATACCATCAGGGTTTGAACAGCAAAAAAGGGAAAAATATAGTTTTAATTTTGGCTATTGCCGTATTTTCTATTGCGTTTGTATGCAGTTTTGTATTCCGACTGTATACCGGGCATCTTTCCTTTGATATAGGTACAGGCTCTACGCTGACTAATACTATGGAAGCAACAGCCGCTGAAAACAGCACTAACGATACAGCTGTAACTGTGGCAGCTGTATTTAGTGGAATTGTTCCTTTGCTGACCTCAATCTCTTCTTATATTTTCAGCTATTTTGTATATGACCCTCTTGGAACAAAAATTGTGAGGTTAGAGAAGGAACGTGTGGGTATCCAGTCCAACATTTTGGAAGCAGAAAAGGCATTGATCCAGGCAGAGACTTCAGAAGTTTACTGCAATAGTCTTATTGCAAGAGAAAACGATCTCTATCACGGATTCCTCAGCCGCCTTGAATCGGATGGACTGGAATTGAAGCAGCTGGTGCGTATTTTAGTCATGGAAAAGCAGAACAGTCCGGAGGAGGTTACGGAAGTTGCTAAAGGAGGCCAAGAGCTTTTGGAAAAGTATCCTGCTTATCAGGAGCCTGAACGGGAGCTTTTAGAGTATATCAATCATCAGATAGATAAAGAGAAAAATAATGTGGCCGATTTTACGGGTCATGCAGCATAAAAAGGAGGACGATGATTATGCGGAAGAAAAAAAGAATAATTTTAGCAACCATGTGTATTGTATTGGCTGGAATCACAGGAAGTCTCACAGGATGCGGTTCATCTGTTATGGGAATGGGCGCTAGTGAAACTGCTGCAGCAGAGATGACCCCTCAGAGCGTTTCACTAGTCCTTTCGGGCCATCGATACTTCCCGGCGGTTTCTCTGAATACAGAAGAGATATATTCGGAAATCTATAATGCATGTTTTACATATGGAGATCTTTCAGCTGTGGTAGTGGATGGAGAGCCCTTTGTTGCGGCTGATTATCATATCAGCCCGCCAAAAGCGAATGTTGATTCAGCGAAGAAGAAGCAGATTGCCGCTGATAACACAGAACAGATTATATCAGAGCTTTCTGATATTGCTGGAGAAACTCCGGAAGTGGATACGCTGGCGGCAATCCAGCTTTCGGCAAAGGCGCTGCAAAGTACAGATAAGGGAAACGAGAAGACAATGCTGATATATGACTCAGGATTGAGTACTACTTCTTCTCTTCTTAATTTCGCTTCGCAAAACCTGATAGAGGAACCGGCAGAAAACATTGTACACCAGCTGGATGAAATCCACGCGATCCCGGATTTAAAAGATACAAAGATTATCTGGTTTGGATTAGGGGAAACATGCGGTGACCAGCAGAAATTGAATTCCAGCTTTGTATATAATCTTAAGAATATTTGGGAAAGTATTCTCACAGCCGGCGGGGCAGCTTCTGTGACTTTTGATTCATCTCCTGTTTTTTCAGAAGAGACAGAGAAGACTCTTCCAGAATGTAGTACTGTGCCGGTTGTAGAGGATAGTTTAGTTTTAACAGAAAATAGTGAATTACCAGATATCATTAAGTGGGACGAAAAATCAGATGTCCGTTTCAAAGGAGATCTTGCGGAGTTTACGGATACAGAAACTGCAAGGGAAGCCCTTCGTCCGGTAGCAGAATATTTGTCGGCAAATCCAGAAGAGACCATATATATCTTTGGAATGACGGCAACGATTACGGGAGGCGGATCCGGGATCGAACTTGCCAATGCCAGGGCTGCTGCCTGTGAAGAGGTACTGAAGGAAGCAGGAGCCAGTGAGGATCAGATGATTTCCGTGGGGCTGGGCCAGATAGCAAATCCCCTCAGGATAAATGACGTGGATGAACAGGGAAATCAGATAGAAGAACTGGCACAGAAGAACAGGGCTGTAGTAATTGTAAAGGCAGAAAACCCTCTGGTAGAAAAACTTTTGAAGTGTGTTTCAGATTATGAATAAGGAGAGGGGTATGTGGAAGGTTTTAAAATATTCAAAGACAGGGGAGCAAAACAAGGAACAGGGACTTCGCTGCCAGGATTATGTTTATTATTGCAATAAGGATTCTGTTCAAGCGATTACCTTGGCCGATGGAAGTGGGGAATCAGATTATGCAAGGATCGGAGCGGAACATACTTGCAAAATTTTAGCTGAACTACTTGCAAAACATTTTAGTGATCTGTATGAAATGGATAAAGCTCTGACCCAATTTAATGTAATAACAAATATCCAATCGGAGCTTTATGAAATTTGTGAGAAATATGATGTGAAATTGCAGAGCCTTCATTCTACTTTCTTAGGGATAGCAATAGATAATGAACAGAACAGATTTATCGCAGTCCATCTAGGTGACGGGCGGATAGGGATAAGACAGGGGAAACAGATGCGGATAATGTCTTATCCTGAAAATGGCGCTAACAGATCCCAAACTTTTTTAACTTCAGCTCATAAAATTGGAAACCATATTCAGGTTTATAAAGATGAAATTAAGGACATTCGGGAATTTATTCTTATTTCTGACGGCTGGGATGAGAAAATATCGAAAAATGGACGATTTTTTCCAAAAGAGATTCTTACTGCTGCCAGGGAAAGTGTATATAAAGACGATGTATCCCTAATTGCGTTGGCCAGAGAGTAAAGGTATAATGAGATTATCAGAGTTGCAGGGAGGAGGAATAGAAGTGACAAAGATCCAGCTGGGACGTACTCGGGAAGT
>DWYL01000119.1 GCA_019118685.1 Candidatus Blautia merdipullorum | reverse complement strand
TAGACGGATATACAGAAAACCCGGGAGATTTAAGCTGGGATGCTTTAAGAGAACTGGGAGAAGTAACAGTATATGACAGGACTTCCTATGAAGAGTCTCCTCTGATCGCAGAAAGAATCGGAGACGCAGAGATCGTTGTGATCAACAAAACGCCGATTTCCAAAGAGACCATCGATAAATGCGGAAATATCAGACTGATCGCTGTCCTTGCCACAGGATACAATGTAGTGGATTACACATACGCAAAAGAGAAGGGAATCCCGGTAGTAAACGTTCCTACCTATGGAACACAGATCGTAGGACAGTATGCCCTGGGTCTGCTCCTGGAGATCTGTTCTCATTACGGACATCATGATGAAACTGTTAAAGCCGGAAAATGGGAGAATAATGCAGACTGGTGCTATTGGGATTATCCGATGATCGAACTGTATGGAAAAACAGCCGGTATCATCGGTCTTGGCAGGATTGGTCAGGCAACTGCAAAATTGCTGAACGCGCTGGATATGAAGGTGCTGGCGTACGATACTTTCCAGAGCGATGCAGGAAAGAAACTGGCAGAATATGTGACATTGGATGAACTGTTTGCGCGTTCTGATGTTATTTTCCTTCATTGTCCTCTTTTCCCGGAGACAGAAGGAATCATCAACAAGGAGAATATCGCAAAAATGAAAGATGGTGTGATCCTTATTAACAACAGCCGGGGACAGCTTGTAGTAGAGCAGGATCTGGCAGATGCTTTAAACAGCGGTAAAGTTTACGCTGCAGGACTGGATGTAGTTTCTACAGAGCCGATCAAAGGGGACAATCCACTTCTGAAAGCGAAAAACTGTATCATCACACCGCACATTTCCTGGGCTGCACAGGCCTCCAGACAGAGGATCATGGATATTACAGTGGAAAATATCCGTTCCTTCCTGAATGGGAAGACTGTGAATCAGGTAAATGCCTGAAAATAGAATAGATTAAAAAGAAAGACATTCCGTATCAATTCAAAAGATATGGAGTGTCTTTTTTTATGGAACAAATCAGGTATGCGGCTGACATGCCTTTTGAAAATAAGAAATTGTTGAAATAAAAGAATTGGCATATATTTTTGGGAAAAAAATTAGTAAAAACTGTTGACAAAACAAAAATAAGTGGTATTCTATAGATAACAAGTTGTTGATACAACATAAATAAGTTGTTGAAACGAAAGGAGAACTATCATGATCTACACAGTAACATTGAATCCGGCTCTGGATAAAACGGTTGAGATCCCGTCTCTGACTGTGGATGGGGTGAACCGCATAACGGCTATGAGGACGGACCCGGGAGGAAAGGGAATCAACGTCTCTAAAGTGATCCAAAAGCTGGGAGGAAAAAGTGTAGCCGCAGGGATCCTGGGCGGAGACACAGGCCGTGTGATCCAGGCATCTCTGGAGGCTATGGAACTGAACACATGGTTTCAGTTTGTAGAGGGAGAGACCCGGACAAATATGAAAATCAAAGACCCGGTAAATCACACGAACACAGATATTAATGAGCCGGGGGTAACGGTCTCTGAAGAGATCCTCAGCACTTTGCTGAAAGAACTGTTAAAAAAGGTTTCCCAGGGAGACATTGTGGTTATTTCGGGAAGCATGCCCAAAGGCTCTCCAAAAGAAACATATTATCTTTGGACGAAAGCGTTTCGGGAAAAAGGAGCCAAGGTTTTCCTTGACGCAGACGGGGAACTGCTAAAAGCAGGTCTGAAAGCTTCCCCTTATCTGATCAAGCCTAATGACCATGAACTGTCTCAGCTGGTGGGCAGGACGCTGGAGACGCCGGAAGAACTGGAGCAGGTGGCCAAGGATCTGATGAAAGAGTACGGGATTGAAAAAGTAGTGGTATCCATGGGCAGCGCAGGAGCTCTGTATGTAACGAAAGAAAAAACACTCTATGCAGAGGGACTGAAAGTTCCGGTAGGAAGTACGGTAGGCGCAGGAGACAGTGTTGTTGGAGCACTGGCAGTTGCAGAAGAATCCGGTATGAGCCTGGAAGAGACTGTCCGCCTTTCTACAGCAACAGGAGCGGCCAATGTAATGTGCAGCGGAACCCAGGCTGCTGAATATAAAGCCATACGGGAGTTAATCCCTCAGGTAGTATATCATCAAATTTAGAAAGTCTTTTGTTTCAAAAGTTATGTTATTGCAAAATGATAAAAAAATTATTATGATAAAGGAGGAAATTTATTATGAAGGCAAAGGGTGTACGGCTTCACGGAGCAAATGATTTACGTCTGGAGGAATTTGAACTTCCTGAAATCACAGATGATGAAATTCTGGTCAAGGTAGTTTCCGACAGTATTTGTATGTCTACTTACAAATGTGCGATCCTGGGGACCGCCCACAAACGTGTGCACGAGGATGTAGCAGATCACCCTGCGATCATGGGACATGAATTTGCAGGAGATATTGTAAAAGTAGGAAAGAACCATCAGGATACTTTTAAGCCGGGTATGAAATTTACTCTTCAGCCGGCGCTGAACTATAAAGGAACTATGTGGAGCCCTGGATATTCTTATGAATTTTTCGGAGGAGATACTACATACTGCGTGATTCCGGCAGAAGTTATGGAATTAGGATGTCTTTTAGAGTACAAGGGACGTGCTTACTACGAAGCTTCTCTGGCAGAGCCTATGTCTTGCAGCATCGGTGCATTTAACGCTGCTTATCATACCAAGATGGGAGTCTATACCCATCAGATGGGCATTAAAGAGGGTGGAAAACTGGCTATTATGGCCGGTGCAGGTCCAATGGGACTGGGAGCTCTGACTTATGCTCTTCATAGAGATGTCCGTCCTTCTATGATCGTTGTGACAGACTTGAACCAGGACCGTCTGGACAGAGCTGCTGCTTTATTCCCTCCGGAAGAAGCCGCCAAAGACGGTATTGAACTGCATTTTGTAAACACAGGCAATTTTGAAGATCCAGTGGCAGAACTTTTGAGGATTTCCGACGGCAAGGGTTATGACGATGTATTCTGTTATGCTCCAGTGGCAGCAGTAGTTACACAGTCCAGCGCTATTCTGGGCAGAGACGGCTGTCTGAATTTCTTTGCCGGGCCTACAGATAAGAATTTCAGCGCTACGATGAATTTTTATGACGTACACTATAATTCTACCCATGTAATGGGAACTACCGGCGGAAATACCGATGATATGATCGAGTCTCTGGAACTGACTGCCGAGGGCCGTATTGATCCGTCCGTTATGGTAACCCATATCGGAGGTCTGGATGCCGCTGCAGAAACAACTTTAAACCTGCCAAAGATCCCCGGAGGCAAAAAACTGATCTATACCCACCTTTCCATGCCTTTAACTGCATTGACGGACCTGCGGGAAAAAGGGGAGAAAGAAGGAGACAAACGTCTGGTGGAACTGGCAGATATCGTGGACGCACACAAGGGACTGTGGTGTCCGGAAGCAGAGGAATATCTGCTGGCAAACTTTATTGAAGACTAATTGGTGTCAGGATATCCTGTCTGTGTTATCCTGACACGGATAGGAGGAGTGAAAAATGGATTCAATGGAAATGCGCAGAAATGCGATCGTTCAGCTGATCAATGAGAAAGAAACCGTTACTTTTGCACAGCTTAAAGAAGAATTTCCTGATGTATCGGAAATGACCCTGCGCACGGATTTAAAGTGTCTGGATCAGGAAAAAAAGATCCTGAGGGTTCATGGAGGCGCCAGATCTGTACAGGTGATCATTGGCACTGATGGTTTTCTGAACCGGAAATCTTTTCACAATATTTCGGAAAAAAAGGAAATCGCCCGAAAAGCCCTGTCCCTGCTGAAGCCGGACACTACTTTTTTTCTGGATTCGGGAAGTACTGCCACTATATTTGCAGGGCAGATCCCGGACATGTCCTATCTGATTTATACAACCGGACTAAGTTGTGCCACAGAGCTGGCAAATCTGTCTAAGCCTACGGTAATGCTTCCCGGAGGGAAATTAAACCGTTACAGTCAAAGTGTGTTTGGATTTTCTGCTATCCGGGAACTGGAGAGGGTAAACTTTAACCAGGCTTTTCTGGGAGTCACCGGTTTTCATCCTGAAGTGGGATTTTCCTGCGGGATCAGTGATGAGGCCTTTTTGAAGCAGACGGCTATCCGCAAGGCCGATCAGGTGATCGTCCTGATGGACTCTTCAAAAGTTGGGGTAAAATGCAGCTTCAGCTTCGGGCAGTTATCAGATATTGATATTGTGGTTTCTGACGGGAAGCTTCCCAAAGAGTTCCTGACCCAGTGCAAAAGATACGGCGTGCAGATCCTGTAAGGAGAATAAGCTGGACCGAAACTCCATTGATGACGGAAAAGTTTATGGAGGTGGGTTTTTGTGAAAAATTATGTTCAACGATTTGGAAAATTTTTATCGGCAATGGTTATGCCGAATATCGGCGCCCTGATTGCCTTTGGCTTTCTGGCAGCCCTTTTTATCGATACCGGGTGGATACCAAATGAGGGATTTAACAGCATGGTAAGCCCGATGCTTACTTATCTGATCCCTATTCTGATCGCCTCTACCGGAGGACGTATGATCGGCGGAGACCGGGGACGTGTAGTAGGCGCTATCGCTGTGATCGGCGCTATTATGAGCAATACAAGTATTACAATGCTGATGGCGGCAATGGTCATGGGGCCTCTGGCCGGCTTCTGCATTAAAAAATTTGATGAGTTTATGGACGGTCGTATGCCGGCCGGATTTGAAATGCTGATCAATAACTTTTCAGCTGGTATCATCGGAATGATTCTGGCCATGCTTGGCTACATCCTCATCGGTCCCATCATGAGCGGAATCCTGGCTGTTTTATCTGCCGGTGTTAATATCCTGGTTCAGAACAGCCTGCTGCCTCTGGTAGCCATCTTTATAGAGCCTGCCAAGGTACTGTTTTTAAATAATGCTATTAATCATGGTATTTTTACTCCCCTTGCCACAGCTCAGGCAGCAGATATGGGGAAATCCATCATGTATATGCTGGAGCCTAATCCTGGCCCTGGCCTGGGAGTTCTTCTCGCATATATGTTCTTCTGCAAAGATAAAGTGACGAAGGATTCTGCTCCGGGAGCTGTGATCATCCACCTGCTGGGCGGTATTCATGAGATTTACTTCCCGTACATCCTGATGAATCCTTTGGTGATCGTTGCCCCGATCCTGGGGAACATGGCCTCCATCTTCTGGTTCAGCATCACAGACTGCGGACTTGTGGGACCGGCATCTCCAGGTTCGATCATTGCTTATCTTATGATGACTCCGGGATCAGATTTGATCAAGGTGATCATAGGCGTGCTGCTGGCTACAGGTATCTCCTTTGCCGTGGCTTCCCCTATTGTAAAGATGGCGGGAGGCAAGAGCCTGGAAGAAGCCCAGAACGAGGTGGCCAGCATGAAGAGTGCTTCCAAGGGCGAAACTGTAGTGCCGGGAACTATTGAACGTTCCACGGAGATCCGCAAGATTATTTTTGCCTGTGACGCAGGTATGGGATCTTCTGCAATGGGCGCGACAAAATTCCGGAACCGTATCAAAAACGACCGGCCGGATATTTCTGTTTCTAATACTTCCGTAGACAATATCCCTCAGGACTGTGATATTGCCGTAGTACAGACCACACTGGCGGCACGGGCGAAAAAAGCGGCGCCTAACGCTCAGCTGATCACGATCGGCAATTTCCTGGCGGATCCGGCTTTGGATGCACTGTATGTACAGCTTACCACAGGAGATGCTCCGGCAGCGCCGGCAGGGGAAAATACAGATATTGTCATTCCGGATACCCCTATTAAAAAACAGGTTATTGTAGCAGAGGGTATTAAACTGGGACAGAAGCCGGTAAGCAAAGAAGAAGCGATCCAGGCTGCGGGAGAACTGCTGGAAAAACTGGGCTATGTGGATCATTCCTATGTGGAAGCCATGCAGGAACGTGAAAAGCTGGTAACCACTTATATGGGTATGGGTGTTGCCATTCCTCACGGAACTACCCAGGCCAAGAGTACAGTAAAGAAAACCGGTATTGTATTTATCCAGTATCCGGAAGGAGTAGATTTCGGTGATGAGAAAGCCCAGCTGGTATTCGGTATCGCAGGGATCGGTGATGAACATCTGGATCTGTTAAGCAAACTTTGCACGTTGCTGGAAGATGAAGCTCTTCTGGAAACCCTGAAAACCACAGATGATGTGAACTGGGTTCTGGAGCAGTTGTCATAGGATTTATTCCTTTATGAGAAAATAGAATTCTATATTGTTTTAAAGAAAAACAGGGCTGCGGTATCCGGCGTAAATTCTGCCGGATACAGCAGCTCTGTTTTGTTTGTTGAAAAGAAAGATCGCTTTTTTTTCAAAAGTTTATGAAAAAAAGAATGATAAATGAATTGGTATGTGATAGAATGAATATGTAAATGTAGTTTTTTTAACATGCAATACTGGAAGTTGTCAGGATTACAGGAGGATTTTGCGTGGAAAAGAAAGTGATTTTATTGCTGTGGATCACTGCCGGCTATCTGGGAGCTTTAATGCCAGGGAGAAAAATGGGGAGAAAGGCTCTACCAGTGAAATATTTTGCACATAGAGGGCTGTATAATAACAGCGGAAGCGCTCCGGAAAACACCATGGCCGCATTTGACCGGGCGGTGAAAGCAGGTTATGGCATTGAACTGGACGTTCAGCTTACAAAAGATGAAGAAGTAGTGGTGACCCATGACTTTCATCTGCGGCGAAACTGCGGCATTGAAGGAGAGGTAGATCAGTTTACTTATGAAGAGCTGCAGCGGTTTCCTGTTTTTCATTCAAAAGAGCGTATTCCCCTTCTGGAAGATGTACTGAAAAGAATAGATGGAAAAGTACCCCTGTTGGTGGAACTGAAGTATAAAGAGGGGAGCAGGATCTGTGAAAAAGCCAGTCAGCTCCTGGACTTATATAAAGGAACCTATATGATCGAATCCTTCCATCCCCAGGTTTTACTCTGGTATAAACAGCACAGACCCCAGGTTGCCCGGGGACAGCTTTCCATGAATTATCAGAAGAATAAGGGGTGGTTCAAACCGCAGTATGCGATTATGCGGGGACTTCTTCTGAATTTCCTTACCAGGCCGGATTTTATTGCCTATGACTGCAGAAATGGATATTCACTGTCCCTTCAGATCTGCAGACATCTGTACGGCTGTCCGGCATATGGCTGGACGGTAAAGAACAAGAGCCAGCTGAGAAAAGTGAAAAAATATTTTGACGGCTTTATTTTTGAGGGCTTCAGACCAGCTTCAGGCCCTGGAGATTAAATACGGCCAGCTATACTGTAATACAGAGGGGGAATAAGCACAAATGAATCGTGAGCATGGAATCGGGCAGACGGCTGCTACGATCCTGAAGCTTTTGGATATAACGCCGGGCAGAGAGATGGAGGGACCCCATAAAAAAGTGCTGGACATGGCCAGGCAGGAGCTGACGGGAAAAGGCAGCAGACGGGCTTTTTTTTACAATCCTGATGCAATAGGAATGTGGCTTTACCGAAAATACCAGGAGAGATTTTCAGAGTTGGAGAAACGGATACAGCTCCGTATGAAAATACATACAGTATATCCTCCCGTGACTCCCGTTTGCTTTGGAACTATGTATACAGGTCTTGCGCCTGAGAAACATGGCATTATGAAATATAGAAAACCGGTCCTTCAGGTGGATACAGTATTTGACTATCTTGTAAGAGAAGGGAAAAAAACAGCGATCATTTCTACAGAGGGGGACAGTATTTCCAGAATATTTCTGGGAAGAGATATCGATTATTTTATTTATCCTACAGTAGAGGAGTGCAACGATAAGACTCTGGATCTGATAGAGAAAGACAAGTATGATCTTATGGTGCTTTACAATGGAAATTATGACTATATGATGCACCGTTTTGGACCTGAAGGGAACCATGCTTTGGAAGCTCTTGATCAAAACATTGAGATGTTTTTGAAAATTTATGATAAGATAAAAGAAAATTGGAAGAAGCATCCCACTGTTTTGGCCTTTGCACCAGACCATGGGTGCCACAGAAAATTTATGTTTATGGGAAGCCACGGGGCAGAAATCCCCTACGACATGGAGACCATACATTTTTACAGCTTTATAAATTCGACAGACCAGTGTATGGAACTGTAGTTCCAAAGACAAGGCTGCACTGGGGAAGGGAAACCTATGGCAAAAAAATTTTACGCAGTAAAGAAGGGCAGGGAAACAGGAATATTTACCACATGGGAAGCCTGCAAGGCCAGTGTGAACGGATATTCCGGCGCACAGTATAAAAGCTTTTCCACACCGGAGGAAGCTGAGGTCTATCTGAAAGGAGAAACGTCTCTGTATTCAGAAGCTTCAGAAGAAGAATGCTGTACGGCATATGTGGACGGCAGCTTTGACCAGGAAAAGAAGGCTTATTCCTATGGATGCATCCTTCTATATCAAGGAGAGAGGACAGAAATGAGCCGGGCTTTCCAGGGAGGAGAGGACATTTCTATGAGAAATGTGGCAGGAGAGCTGGAAGGCGCCATGGCGGCCATGGATTTCTGTGAAAAGCGGAACATCAGGATCCTTCATCTGTATTATGATTATCAGGGGATTGAATCCTGGGCTACTGGAGAATGGAAAAGAAATAAGCCTGGGACCATCCGTTACAAAAATTTTTACGACAGTTTAAAAAATGTGAAAGTAATTTTTCATAAAGTAAAAGGTCACAGCGGCGTGGAACTGAACGAGGCAGTTGACCGCCTCGCCAAGGCTGCGCTGGGAATATAAGACGGGGAGGAAAACATTATGGT
>DWYL01000118.1 GCA_019118685.1 Candidatus Blautia merdipullorum | reverse complement strand
TGCAGTCTGGGAGATCCCCCTGCTGTGGGTGATCATAACAATGGTCTGCTCATACTTTCTGGAAGCTTCTTTCAGCAGTGCGATCACCTCGCTGGTATTCTGAGTGTCCAGGTTTCCGGTGGGTTCGTCCGCCAAAATCAGGGCCGGGCGGGTGATCAGGGCTCTCCCGATGGCCACCCTCTGCTGCTGCCCTCCGGACAGCTGGCTGGGCAGATGGTTCCGGCGTTTTTTCAGTCCCAGCACCTCCAGCAGCTCTTCCAGATATTTTCTGTTGGGCTTCTGGTAATCCAGCAGCACCGGGAAAATAATGTTCTGCTCCACGGTCAGTTCCGAGATCAGATTAAAACTCTGGAATATAAAACCGATATTCCGGCGGCGGAAAACTGTCAGGCTCCGCTCTTTCATAGAGAAAATATCCTGACCGTCAATATATACTTTCCCGGAGGTAGGAGTATCCAGGGCTCCGATCATGTTCAGCAAGGTACTTTTTCCGGAACCGGATTCACCTACCACCGCCACAAACTCCCCTTTGGGCACGGAAAAGCTCACGTCCTTCAAAGCATGGACTGCTGCTTCTCCATTCCCATAGGTTTTGGAAATATTTTTCACTTCTAATAGATCCATTTCTTTCACCTCTTTCTGTTTTCTATAGAAAGAGTAACATGCCAATCCTACTGCAGGATAACATCCAGCCTACAATTTTGTAGGAATCAGGAAATTAACAGTAAAGACCGTGCCCCTTCCCAGCTGGCTGTCCACCTCAATGGTGCCGCTGTGTGCCTCAATAATGGCCTTTGCCAGAGGCAGCCCAAGTCCCACACCCTGTTTGTCTTTTGAAAAGCGGCTGCGGTAAAAACGTTTAAAAATATGGGGCATGTCTTCCGGATGGATTCCCCTGCCATTGTCACGGATAAGAATCTGGAGTATGGAGGCAGATTCCCTCCATTCCACCTGAATACTGTCTCCCTCTTCTGTATGGTCCAGGGCGTTTTTCACAAGATTGCTGATGGCTTCCGTCATCCAGTTCTGATCACAGAAGAACATGGCTTTCTCATCCCCGGAAAAGGAAAGTTTCTTTCCCTCCTGCTGTGCCTGGCAGGCAAAATGTCTTTCTATGTAATCCATCATTTCGGAAATATTTTCCATCTTTTTTTCAAAAATAATCGTTCCGGAATCCAGTTTTGTGATCTTCAGGAGATTCTGGACCAGGTTCTCGATCCGATCCAGTTCCTTTTCAGACAATGCAGTAAATTCTTTAATCTCCGACACATCCTCTGCTTCCTGCTGCATCAGCCCATTGTAAATATTCAGGGCTGCAAGAGGCGTCTTTAACTGATGGGAGATATCAGATATGGTATCTTTCATGAATTTTTTGGCCCGCTCCTCATTTTCCCCATGAGCATTTAAAATGGAAGCCAGGGAATTGATCTCATGAAACAGCCGGTAAAGTTCTCCCTCCTCATTGCATTCAAGGCGCACGTCCCGGTCCCCGGAGATATAGTCCCGGATCCGGCTGATGGCATCTTCCATAATTTTATTCTGCTCCCGAAAATACAGATATAAAAAAACAAATACAGCCGCCATCATACAGATGGCAGCGATCATCACATAAACCAGAGCATTTTTCACCTGTAAGTTCATACAGAGAAGGGTAAGCACTATAAATCCTCCATCGGCAGATGCCACACATAGAAATAGTCTTTTAATCTTTCTATTTGCCAGTATTTTCATAGCGTACCTCACTCCCCTGTATTCCACTTATAGCCCATGCGGCGGACTGTCACAATCTTTTCCGGCCGGGCAGGGGCGTCCTCGATCTTTGTGCGCAGTCTGCGGATATAGACAGTCAGGGTACTGCTGTCAATATAGTTTTCATCACAATCCCACAGTCTGCCTAAAATCTGCTCCGGTGAAAGGACAATGTCCGGATTTTCCATAAACATACAGAGAAGCTTATATTCACTGGCCGTCAGATCCAGAAGCTCCCCATTTTTGTAAACCTCGCCTTTCAGAAGCCGGACTTTGATCCCGTTGGAGTTTAGTTCAGTATCAGCCTGATCAAAATTTTCACTTCTCCGGAGGAGAGCATTTACTCTTGAAAGAAAAATAGCCAGTTTAAAGGGCTTGGTCATATAATCATCCCCGCCTATATCCAGGCCCATGATAATGTCCGTCTCCTCATCTGCCGCAGTAAGAAACATAATGGGGATCTTAGATGTTTCCCGGAATTTTCTGCACAGGTCAAACCCGGACCCATCAGGAAGAGTAACATCTAAAATAACCAGATCGTATTTTCCCTTCTCCCAAAGCTGCTCCGCCTCCCTGCCGGTTCTGGCAACAGTAAGTTCATATCCCTGTTTTTTCAGGGCAAAAGACAGTCCGCTTATCAGACTCAGATCATCTTCTACAAAAAATATGTGCTTCACTTTCTTCACCGCCTTGTTGCATTTTCTGTCAGTGGCCGGATAACAAACTGCTCATTTTCATAATACATATAGCAGGACTTATCCGCATACAAAATCTCGTGATCTGCCTGCATGGCCAGATTGCCCTCAGGATCTATAACATAGGATTCATCATAAGGGCCCAGGACTTTCCCTGACAAAATAACCGGATAGGGACTGGGATAAACAGGCGCATATTCAATGGAGTCCTCAGATGACACTTCCCGGTCATGAATAAAGATCCTGCTGTTACCAAACTCCTGGACCACATAGGTATCAGGAGATAAAACAATGATACCCTGGTGCTGACTGTCCAGCGTGAATACACCCCCGGTTTCCCCTGTTCCGGCATCATAGACCGTATAGGTTTCTCCCTGCTGCAAAAGAAAGGTCTTGTCCTCTCTGTAAAGAACCTGCTGGTATCCATCGGGTATTTTAAGTTTCTTCATCTGGGTCAGGTCAAGATAATGCGCCACTTCATTCAGACAGTATCTGGGATTGATATCGGGAACTTTACATTTAAACAGCAGCCGCTTAGCCAGAGTCACAAACTATCTTCGACACGCTTATCCTGTTCCTGCAAAATCTCTTTAATCTGAGGAATGGTTTTCTTCTGTTCCCGCAGCCCTTTAATATAGGCAATGCGCTCCACCGTTTTTTCTCTTGGATACCGGCGTGTCAGATTTGAACCTTCCTGAAGGAAAGGGAGAAAACCCTCCTCCGTATAAAACTTCAGTGTACTGTACCGGGTTTCAGTCAACCGCACCAACTCTCCAATGGTGACATACTCCGAAACCAGAATAGTCTCCATGCTCCTCTGTCTTGACATCATGCACACCTTCCTTCATCAGGTAATAGCCGCAATAAATAAAAGAAACAGTGTATCAATATACTCTGTTGCCTTGTGAATCAGCTCGTTCTTGGGATTCTCTTTGATCTCGTCCAACCTTTTTTTCAAAGCCTGCTTTTCATAAGAAGAAAAGTATCTCTGAAGATCTCTGCTTTTATTTAACAGTGCTGTTAGAATCACAATATCTTCAGAAATCTCCCCATCCTCCAAAAGTTCTGCGCGGATGTTCTGTACAATATGATCCACATCATCCTCATTTGGGATGTAGACGTTTTTTCCGTTCATAAAGCCGCCTTTTGCTTTCTGGACGCAGCCCATGTTTGCAAGAGATTCTCCAAGATCTTCCACCAGTGCGTTTATATATTTATCTGTAAAATTGAAAGAAAAACATTCCACTACATTTTCAAATTTAACCGGCTGCTTTTTCATAACAACGTCATAAACTTGGTGCAGATAACTTTTATTCTCCGGCAAGGCAGCCTGAATGGATAACTTTTTCCCGTTAAAAGTCAAAATATCATCCATCAAAAGCTCCACCACTGCGGAAGCTGCCAGACAGGTCGTTTTCTCCATTTCAAGACTTGAGATTTTTCCATTTTTCTTCAGGATACATAAAAAATACTGCTGAGTCGTCGATAAATTTTTCATACTGTACCTCCCTATACATACACTCTCTACTTATCACTTATTACTTACTACTTATGATATATACAATATCCTATTCTTTCTGTTTTGTCAAGATATAAATAGGATTTCAACAAATACTATTTCTCGTAAAAGGCAACCAAAACACACATTTTCTGTTTATTCCAGTTGGTAGAAATATGACACAGACACGATATAATAAGGGCAAGGAGGTTGGAAATACATGAAAAAACAAACAAATCTGATTTCTCAGAACTTATCTGCTCTGCGCCAGTATCATAAATATTCTCAGGAAGAAGTGGCGGAAAAAGTGGGCGTAACAAGACAGGCTGTCGCCAAATGGGAAGCCGGTGAAACGGTTCCGGACATCATAAACTGTGACGCCCTTGCGGATCTTTATGATGTTTCTGTGGATGCCCTGATCCACCATGAACGCTCAAAAAACTCTACGCCATCACCGATGTGACCCGGCGTTTTTACAGAAAATGGGATCAGCAGCTATATAAGGATTATCTCCGACAGTTTTCTTTAGATGAAAGCAAACAGTTCCGCTCCCTTTCCAACGGCATGAAAGTGAAATATCTGCTGGCACTGGCCCTGTTCCACCACGCCACCCTCTATATTCTCGATGAACCCACTTCCGGTCTTAACCCGGTATCAAGGGATGAAATTCTGCATATTTTTACCCGTATTGTCAAAGACGGGAAGCGCTCTGTTTTGTTTTCTACCCATATTACTTCGGATTTAGACCGGTGTGCCGATGATATTACCTATATTCAAAACGGCATGGTATTAAAAAGCACAGACAAAGAGACCTTCCTCCGTTCGTTCCTTTGAGTATTTGAGGACCAACGAGGATACAGGCCTGCTTTCTTTAGAAGAAATCATGCTGCGTACAGAAGGGAGTGATCTTGATGAAACTGCTTTATAAAGAACTGGCTCTGGCGGCCCATCCCACATCCATTGTCTTTGCATGTCTTGGCTGCCTGGCCCCTTATCTTACATTTCAATAAGCCAGAGAAACCAATGCCCTGTAGTATACTGCCCTTCTTCCGGTAACTAAGAAAGAAAGTGTCCGGGGTAAATGTCTGCTGATTGTCTCTATCCAGCTATTTCAGTTATTGATCGCTGTTCCATCTGTCTTTTTAAGAAAATCCTTGAGGTAGAAAACAATCCGGTGGGCATTGATGCCACCATTGCCTGGTTTGGATTCGGGCTGATGGTCTATGGCATCTTTGACCTTATATTCTTTCCAGCGTACTACAGGAATAGATATAAGGCCGGCAGGACTTTCATAATTGCAGCCATCCCAATGCTGCTGATGATGGTCATTGTGGAAGGCGCCGTCCGCATTCCCCAGCTTGCATGGCTGGACAGCTATACGCTGCCGGATCTTATGAGGCAGATTCCTGTTCTTCTCATTGCTATCCTGTGTTATGGCGGCTTCGTCAGTTTAGCATACAAAATTTCCGTGAAACGTTTTGAACATGTGGATCTATAATATGGCTCTGCCTTCATACCGCAAATACCCGGTTATGCTCTGTTTTACTGATACCGAAAATGTACTTACTTTAACGAACTTATTTTGTACTTAATGTACCAGACAGAAGGCATTATGGAAAAAGATAAACATATCGGTTTACGCATTGACTCAGAAACCCATAAAAAACTGAAAAGCCTTGCAGAGTTTGACGGACACTCCATGAGCAGTGTGATCCGTCAGGCAATCCCACAGCATGAACATAAACACAGCGAATTGAAGCAATCCTATCCATTCAGCATTTTCTGTCATTATCTTTAAAAGTGGACCCATTCTAGTCCCATTGTAACATTCCATGCCGGTAAAATAAAAAAATCGGACTCATTTCAGTCCACACAAGGGGCTTTATCGCATGGAACAGAAAATGAAACAGATTGGTATTGATATTGGCGGGAATATCCGCCGTGTCAGGAAAGAAAAAGGAATCGGGCAGACAGGATTTGTTTGCCAATGTGATCGCTTTCCACTATCTCCTTCCCAAAGAAGATTTTCTGGAATTGATATTGTCAAGATTAGTTGACACATTTTCCTCAAGCCTGCAAAATCTGGATCATTGGCCAAGATCAAATTTAGGTTATACACACTGTTTTCCTTTTCCGTATCCCCGATGGCCTACTGCAGAAGTTCCTGCTTTTGCGCCAGAAGGATGGTGTTGGACGGATCCAGTTTCAGAAGATTATTTACATCCCGAAGCTGGCTCTAGGTCTTCTTTATGGAATTGTTTACTGCGGCAAGCGATTTTTCCAGTCCGCTGGTATCGCTGTCGATTTCCACTGTAATGCCCTTGATCCGGCTTGCCATGTGTCGCCACCTCCTGAAAAATGAATATAGAAAAACCCGGATTACTCCGGGCGGAATCTTTACATATTTTCTTTTCTCTTCGAATACAATA
>DWYL01000117.1 GCA_019118685.1 Candidatus Blautia merdipullorum | reverse complement strand
CTGTTTTTAAAAAGGTCTTTAAATTCCGGATTTTTTCTGTAAAGTTCAAAGAAAGTATCCAGATAACGGTTATAGGTATTTTTATAGTAGTCGCAGATATAGCAGGATTTTTCCTGTTCTTTGACCCAGGCTCCAATGGTGGTTTTGGGGTTATCTGTATCTATTTTAGCCTTTTTGAAATGTCCCAGCATGGAAGCTTTTCCGGGAGAAAACATTTTTAGCTGTTCTTTGAATTCCTGATTCTTCTTTTTAAAATGGGTGGTAAGAATCAGGCCGCAGCCCAGACGGTTGCCGTAGTCAAACATTTTTTTGTAGTGCGTTCTGCAAAATCCCATTTCATCTGTTTCTGCCCGGACATCATCTTCCATATAGGAAGCCCCGGAACCAAGAACAAAATCCATGGCATGCTGCTCCAGATTTCTTTCAATAAAACAGAAGGGACATTCATCCTCTGCTTTAAAGGCATCCATTAAAGGGATGGTGTATATTTTTTCTTTCATAAGGTTTCCTCGATTCCTGTTTTTTTAAGAGTATCATAAATATCTGGAGAAAGAAAGTAGTATTTACAAGAAAAGAAGGGTTTGATAAGATAAAACTATACATAGAAAAAGGCAAAAGAAAGGAAAAATTATGGCAAGATATGAAACACTGATCCTTCTGGCATTGATCATTATCCTGGCAGGATTCTTTTTGGGATGGAAGGGAAAAACATCCATGATCAGAGAAAGATTTGCCAGCGGGGTCTCTCCAAAAAATGAAAGAAAGTTTATGATGTGTACGGGAGGCGGGATTGCTGTTCTTGGCGTGGATCTTCTGATTTTGGGTATTCTGGAGACCGTACATCCTGTAAGTGAAGAGACGGCCTTGATTATTCTTAGCATAGGAATCGTTCTTTTCGTGTCGGTGATACTTGTGGGACAGAAATATTTCAGAAGGTAGATAAATTTCAGGTATCCCTGGAGAGGAAAAAGTGGTAAAATGTTTTTCAGAATATATACAGAATGGAGAGGAAAGAAATGAGCAAGGAATACCATATTGAAACCAAATGTATCCAGTCCGGTTGGAAGCCCAAAAAAGGCGAGCCCAGAATGATGCCCATCTATCAGAGTACTACCTTTAAATATGATACCACGGAAGAAATGGGGCGTCTGTTTGATCTGAAGGACAACGGATATTTTTATACAAGGTGCCAGAATCCTACCAATGATCTGGTTGCTTCGAAAATAGCAGATCTGGAAGGCGGAGTAGCGGCTGTTCTTACCTCTTCCGGACAGGCGGCAAATTTTTACGCAGTATTTAATATCTGCGAAGCAGGAGACCATGTAATCTGTGCTTCTGCTATTTATGGCGGAACCTTAAATGTATTGGGGGTTACTGCCAAAAAGATGGGAATTGAATGTACCTTTATAGATGTGGATGCTCCAAAAGAAGAGCTGGACAAGGCTTTCCGTCCAAATACCAAAGCTGTGATTGCAGAGACTATTGCAAATCCGGCTCTGGTAGTCCTGGATATTGAAAAGATGGCAGATCTGGCTCACAGCCATGGAGTTCCCCTGATCGTGGACAATACTTTTGCCACACCGGTGAACTGCCGTCCTTTTGAATGGGGAGCGGATATCGTAACCCATTCTACTACAAAATATATGGACGGGCATGCGGCTCAGGTAGGCGGAGCTATTGTAGACAGCGGAAACTTTGACTGGGAATCTCATGCTGATAAATTTCCCGGTCTGACCCAGCCGGACGAATCTTATCATGGCGTGGTTTATACAAAGCAATTTGGCAAGGCTGCTTATATTACCAAGATCAATGCTCAGCTTATGAGGGATTTAGGATCTATTCCTTCTCCTATGAACAGCTTTATCCTGAACCTGGGATTGGAGTCTTTAGTGCTGCGGGTAGAGCGACACTGCTACAATGCTCAGAAGGTAGCTGAATATCTGGAGGCTCATCCTCTTGTAGGGAAGGTAAATTATCCTGGGCTTCCCGGAGATAAGTACTATGATCTGGCTCAGAAATATATGCCGAAGGGCACCTGCGGCGTGATTTCCTTTGAGCTGAAGGCAGGAAGAGAGGCAGCTGTGAAATTTATGGACAGCCTGAAACTAGCTTCTATTGTCACTCATGTGGCGGATGCCAAGACCAGTGTCCTTCATCCGGCCAGCCATACCCACAGACAGTTAAATGACGAACAGCTGGTGGCGGCAGGAGTTTCTCCGGGAATGATCCGTCTTTCCGTCGGCATTGAGCATGTGGATGATATTATCGGAGATCTGGAACAGGCTTTGGCGGCAAGCGAGAAATAGAGACTATGAATTTATATCAGATCACCCAGTGGAGTCATGAGTTGTTCCGTCTTCAGGTACAGGAAGGGGGCACTTACATAGACGCCACTATGGGAAAAGGCAGGGATACTCTGTTTCTCTGTGAAATGGCCAAGGAGACAGGAAGGGTCCTGGCTTTTGATATTCAGGAAGCCGCTCTTTGTGCTACGGACAGGCTTTTGAAAGAACAGGGAGTGCGGGACAGGGCAGAGCTGTATCTGGACAGCCACGTTCATATGGACCGGTATATGCCTCCGGAATCTGCAGACGGGATCTATTTTAATTTTGGCTATCTGCCGGGAGGAGATCATCGTTTGGCTACCAGAGGTGATACCAGTGTGAAGGCTATTGACGCGGGGCTTTCTCTTTTGAAGAAAAAGGGTGTGATGGCGCTGTGTATTTACAGCGGAGGCGACACTGGATTTGAGGAAAAAGATATGATCCTGAAGCATCTGAAGAAACTGGATGAAAAAGAATATCTGGTGATCCTGAACTGTTTTTATAACAGAAAAAATGATCCGCCAATGCCGGTATTTGTTGTGAAGAAGTAAAGAATGTATGGGACTTGCGGTTTCTGACATATACATAGAATAAGTCAGAGCGCAGGTCCTTATTTTTATGTATAAAGAAAAGGAATCTTTGATATGCACCCTGTTTCTTTTTGTCCTTCTTCCTTATCTGCTGACTGTCTTGATCCTGGGAAGAGAAGCCTGTCCGGTGAGTCGGGAATTTCCAACGGAAGAATATGTTCCGGCTGTTACGGCTTCCCAGATCTCCTGGGATTACAGTAAAGAGACTATAAAAGCACAGACCATTGCGGCAAGAACAAATCTGTATGTCCGCCATGGAGAAAAGGAAGAAAACAGCACGATCCTGCAAGCGGCGGAAAATATAAGAAAGCTGGAAATGGACAGTATTATGCTGGAAAAATACCGGGTTTTTCAGGAGGCAGCCAGGGAAACAGAAGGCCAGGTGCTGAAATATCAGGACCAGATGAGGGAAATTCCTTATCATGCCCTCAGTGCAGGAAAGACCAGGGGCGGAAAAGAAATTCTGGGAGAAGACTATGGATATATTGCTTCGGTGGATACCTCAAAGGATATAGACAGTCCTCTGTATGTGGAGGGCTGTTATTTTTCGGAGAGTGATCTGGAAAAACAGATAAAAAAAGAATATCCTGGATTTATTTTTGGAGAGGAAAAAAAAGCGGAAATAAAAAATACGGATTCTGTGGGATATGTAATGGAAATAGAAATAGGAAATATGGAATTTCAGGGAGAGCAGCTGAAAGAGCTTTTAAACCTTCCATCTTCCTGTTTTACCATACAGAGATTGGAGGGAGAAATACGATTTTTATGCAGAGGAATAGGGCACGGAATGGGGATCAGCCAGTATACAGCCGAGCAAATGGCTTTGGAAGGAAAAAAGTATGAAGAAATCCTTCAATACTTTTTCCCGGAGATGGTGATTGAAGAACAGTAAATCACATATAGTATCTGGAAAATGAAGAAAATGTGGATAGAGCTTGTAAATAATATAGAAGATTGTGTATAAGTTTTCATTTTCTGTCAATCCTATATTTGAAAACAAAAAGGGGCGGATTGCTCCGGGATAGGCAGAGGTGAAAATTATGAATAAAAAGAGGAAAATTCGTGTGCTGCTAGGCGGTATTCTGACTTTGGCGCTGGTTGTTACATGTGGAGTTGTATACCAGTCTGGGAGTAAGAGCACACCAAATGAGAAAGAGCTTGTTATGGAGAACGAAGAGGATTCTGTTGACCAGGCAATAAAAACAGAAGAAAGGGCAGAACCGGAAGAGGAAACTGCAGATGTGAATACTTCCAATGTAGAAGGAACCAGGGATGAGGAGGAACAGGGAGAAGAAAACCAGGAGGAAACAGCAGAGCAGACGGAAGAGACTCAGGATGAAACCGTTCCGGATTCGGAGGCGGCATCTGCTCAGGTTACAGAACAGGTGGAAGCAGCTCTGGCTCCCAACCTGAATTTTACAGAGAGCTCCCTTATGGAGTGGCCGGTGAACGGACAGGTGATTATTGATTATAGTATGGATAATACGGTGTATTTTCCTACATTGAACGTATACAAGACGAATCCTGGAATTGTTATTTCCGCAGAGGTGGGAACTCCTGTGGCAGCAGTTGCCAACGGACAGATCACCTCGATCAATGAAAATGAAGAAACAGGGATAACTGTTACGGTAGATATGGGGAATGGTTATCAGGCTGTCTATGGGCAGTTAAAAGATGTTCCCTTCCAGGCAGAAGAGTATGTTACAGCAGGAAGCGTCCTGGGATATGTAAGTGATCCTACTAAATATTATACTCAGGAAGGTCCAAATCTCTATTTTGCTCTCCGCAAAGATGACACGTCCCTGGATCCCCTTCAGTATCTTCCGTAGAGGGAAAGGGATTCACAATTTCAGACTGTAAGAGTATAATAAAGTGTGCGGAAAAATCCGCAGCCGATATATTTTTACAGTCTTTTCTTTTTTGGTGAATTACTATTTTTATCGGCAGCTTAATATATAGGGCGTCCTATCTGGCTCTGAATGCAGATGAGGCGTCCATTACATAGATCGGGAGCAAAGAGATGAATTATACCTATATACTCCGGTGCAGGGATGGAAGTCTTTATACAGGATGGACAAACAATCTGGAGAAAAGGCTTAACTGTCATAATGCTGGAAAAGGGGCAAAATATACAAAAGCCAGGCTTCCTGTGGAACTGGCATACTTTGAGACTTTTCAGACAAAGAAAGAAGCCATGCAGAGGGAATGGGAAATTAAGAAAATGACAAGAAAAGAAAAAATAGCACTGATTGAAGAGAACCGATAAAAAGGTTCTTTTTTTATTTCTGAAGAATTCTCATGATAAAAAATCGACACCTGAATAAAAAACGCTTACTGTGGACGGGGGCAGACGGACTTTATAATAAAAGCTATAGACTATGTAGGCAGGAGGAATATTATGGATTACAGACTTTCTGATACGGAATTTTATCTAAAGGATGCAGGGGATATCAGCTATCTCTATATGCCTCTGGTAAATGAAAAAATCATGAGCTGTATTACCCCCGACGGACATGGAGACAGCAAGATTTCTCAGAACCATTTCCTGCTGGAGCCGGTGAGTGTGGAGAATCTTCACAGCAGTATGAGCTCCAGAAACTTCTGGTGTGTTATGGAGAAGGACAGAGTTTGGTCAGTTTTTGGATATTCTGCGCAGCAGCTGGGAAAGGATTCGGAAAAAAGCTGCGTACATATGGGGGCTTACTGGCAAAGAACAGAGAGAAAAGAAGAAGAGACAGGACTTACGGCATCTGTACTTTCTTTTTGTCCGGCAGGAAAAGAAGCGGCAGAAATTATGCTGGTGACGCTGGAAAACAAGGGCGATGAGGTTTTGGAACTGACCCCGGTAACGGCAGTGCCTATTTATGGAAGAGGGGCAGATCATTTAAGAGACCACCGGCATGTGACTTCTCTTTTGAACAGGATACAAATAAAAGAAGATGGAATCCTGGTAAGGCCATCTATGGCCTTTGACGAAAGAGGACATCATAAAAATGACCTTTCCTATGGGGTATTTGCAAGAGATGAGTATGGGGAGAAACCAGAAGGCGCAGTTCCTTTTGTAGAGGATTTTATCGGAGAAGGAGGAAATCTGCTGGCGCCGAAAAGCCTTCTGAATCAGGAGAAAGATTTGCAGCAACCGGGCTATGTCTGTGAGGGCTATGAAGCAATGGGAGCTCTGTGGTTTAAGAAGATCTCTCTTCTTCCAGGAGAAAAGCATAGCTATGTGGTGGTACTCAGTTATGGAGAAGAAGGGCTTTGCTATCTGGAAATGGAAAAAACTATGGAAGCTTTCAGAAATATGAAGGACTATTGGGAACAACAAAAACTGATCACATGTCAGTCCTCAAACAAAGCTTTTGACAGCTGGATCAGCTGGATCAGCCTTCAGCCCCATTTAAGGAGGATTTTCGGATGTTCTTTCCTCCCCTACCATGATTATGGAAGAGGAGGGAGAGGATGGAGAGATCTGTGGCAGGACTGTCTGGCTCTTATTCTGATGGATCCCGGCTCAGTGAGAGAAGATCTGGGAAATTTTTTTGCCGGGGTCCGTATTGATGGAACGAATGCGACGATCATCGGCAGCAGGCCGGGAGAATTTATTGCAGACAGAAATTCTATTGTCAGAGTTTGGTCAGACCATGCTTACTGGTGTTTCCGTACAGTTTCCCTTTATCTGGAACAGACAGGGGACTATGCTTTTCTTTTAGAAGAAAAACCATACTTTAAAGACCGTATTTTATACAGAGGAGAAAAACTGGAAGAAAATCCAGTAGAAGACAAAAATGTCCTTCTGACAAAAGAAAGTAAGGAATACATGGGAACTGTGCTGGAACATCTGATGCTCCAGAATCTGGCTCAATTCTATGAGGTAGGAGAACACAACCATATGCGCTTGAGAGGAGCAGACTGGAACGATGCATTGGATATGGCTTCTCAGAGAGGAGAAACTGTAGCGTTTACTGCAGCTTACAGCGGAAACTTCAAAGAAATGGCAGATCTTTTTGAAACTCTGGAGGCAAGAGGCATCCACAGTGTGAAAGTTTTCAGGGAATTAAAAATGCTCCTGACAAAAGACACAGCTGTTTATGAAGACCAGGAGAAAAAAAGAGAAATCCTGAAGAAATACTGTCAGATATGCCAGCCCAGGATAACGGGAGAAACTGAAGATATAGCGGTGAAGGAACTGGCTGAAATATTCAGAGCTATGGGAGAATGGATCAGCGGACATATCAGGAGAACGGAATTAACAGGAGATCAGAAAGGAAATATCTGGTTTAACGGATATTATGACAATCTGGGAAGGCAGGCAGAGGGAATGAAAAATAATATTGTAAGGATGATGCTTACAAGCCAGGTATTTACTATACTGTCTGGAACTGCCACAGATGAACAGGTGGAGAAAGTTGCCAAGGCGGCCCAGGAATATTTGTTCTGTCCAAAAGCAGGAGGATACAGACTGAATACAGATTTTAAAGAAAACGATATGAATTTGGGCAGAATGTTTGGATTTGCCTATGGACATAAAGAAAACGGGGCAGTATTCAGTCATATGACAGTGATGTATGCATATGCCCTGTACAGCAGAAATTTTATTAAAGAAGGATATCAGGCCATTAAGGCGCTGGCAGACCAAAGTCTGGATTTTGACACCAGCTTTCTGTATCCGGGGATCCCTGAATATTTCAGCCCCAGAGGAAGAGGGATGTATCCTTATCTTACCGGTGCGGCAAGCTGGCTGATCCTTACAGTTCTTACACAGATGTTCGGTATAACAGGGGAAAAAGGAAATCTGAAAATCAGTCCGAAACTTCTGGCAGAACAGTTCGGAGAAGAAGGGATTGCAGAGGTAAACTGCAGGTTTGCCGGAAGAAAACTGAATATCAGCTACATCAACAAACAGCATAAAGAAATCGGCGACTATGAAGTGGAAAGCATCTATATAAACGGAAAAATATATCCATTTCAGCATGAAAATCCGGTTATTGAAAGATCTTATCTGGAAAATCTGCCGGAATATAGAGAAAATAGTATCCGGATTATTTTAGAGTGATCATTAAGGAAAAAGAGGAGAAAATTATAAAATGTCAGAAACAAGAACAACCTATGAAATGAAAGATTATCAGAAAAAATCTTTATTTGCCAGTTTTCTGCCCGGTATCAGCGGAGAAAAAGGAATTCCTATGTGGTGCTATTATACCAACAGGGGACAGGCAGTGTCCTGCTTTGGAGTTCAGGATAAGGATCATTCTATCATGGAATTTTATCCTGCACATCAGGCGTATGAAAGAACATCTCTCATGGGCTTCCGTACCTTTTTAAAAATTAACGGAATCTGCCGGGAAGCATTTTCAGATCCGGAGAATATACAGACCATGTATGTGGGCATGAATAGCCTGAAACTGATAGAAGAGACGGAAGAATATAAACTTACAGTAGAATATGAAACATTGCCGGAAGAAGCTTTGGCAGGAATGATGAGATCGGTAAAAATCGAGAATAAAACAGAAAAAGATATGCATCTGGAAATTGCAGACGGCGCTGCAGAACTCCTCCCTTACGGGGTATCTGCTTCCGGTATGAAGGAAATGGGCCAGACATCCAAAGCCTGGTTCCAGGTTTTGGATGCAGAGAAAAATTGTCCTAAGTTTAAAGTACGCGCAAGTATGGAAGATTCTGCAGAGGTTACAGAAGTAAAAGGCATGAATTTTGCTCTGGGTACCAAAAAAGAAGGGGAATTCCTTCCAGTGGTGGTAGATAAAGAAGTGCTTTTTGCATACGACAGCTCACTGCAAAATGCTGTAAATTTTGCAAAACAGAGTATAGGCAGACTTTTGGAAGAAGAACAGGTAACCTGTAACGATGCACCCTGCTGTTTCTTCCTCACAGAGCAGATGCTGAAACCGGGAGAATCTGAAGAAATCCAGGAAATCTACGGAATGAGCGAAAGTCTGGAAGCTTATGAAAATTTAGAAAATAAAATGCTGGAAAAAGGCTGGTTCGAAGAAAAACAAAAGAGAGCAAAAGCGCTGGCAGATGAGATTACAGAGAGAATCGGAGCAAAAACAGCAGACAGCCTCTTTGACGGTTACAGCAGACAGTGTTATCTGGATAATCTTTTAAGAGGCGGATATCCGGTGAAACTGGGAGAAAAGCAGATTTTTTATCTTTATTCCAGAAAACATGGAGATATGGAAAGAGATTATAACTTCTTTTCCATGCTTCCGGAATTTTACTCTCAGGGAAACGGAAACTTCCGTGATGTAAACCAGAACAGAAGAAGCGATGTACTCTTTTCGCCATTTGTAGGAAGAAGCGGAATCAAAACATTCTACAATGCTCTTCAGATCAATGGCTATAATCCTCTGGGAGTAGAAAAAATGACTTATCAGATGGAAGAGGAAGAACTGGAAAATTTAAAGGGAAGTGTATCAAAAGATACAGAAGAACTTTTAAAGAAAGAATTTACTCCTGGGGAGCTGTATAAAAACCTTGCGGAAACAGGAATGAAAGTAGAAGAGATAGAAGCTCTGTTTGCCCGGATCATGGACGGTACTGCCCGAATGGACAGAACGAAATTCGGAGAAGGTTACTGGAGTGACCATTGGACATATAATCTGGATCTTCTGGAGGCCTATCTTGGAGTTTATCCTGAGGAAGAAGAGGAACTTCTTTATAAGGATAAGACCTATCTGTTTACCCAGGCAGAAAAGCGGATTCTTCCAAGAAGAGAAAGATATGCAGAGACAGAAAAGGGAATCAGACAGTATCATTTCCTGAAGGATAATACAGATACTTCTCTTGAAGAAAACCGGTATTTAAAAGACGGCAAAGGAGAAACTGTCAAAGTCAGCCTTATGGCGAAACTGTTTACTCTTGCGGCAAATAAGGTATCTGCGCTGGATCCTTATGGAATGGGAATTGAAATGGAAGGTGGAAAACCAGGATGGTATGATGCTTTAAATGGTATACCGGGGCTGCTGGGATCTTCCATGGCTGAATCTTATGAAACAGGAAGAATGATAAAATTTATGCTGAAAACTGCAGAAAAACTTCAGAAGGAAACGGAAATCCCCGTGGAAGTTTATGAACTTACACAGAAACTGACAGAAGCTTGTGAACTTGCGGGCAATGAGAATCCTGACGGAGAGATGTATGATTTCTGGACAAAGATAAATGAGGCAAAAGAGACATTCTGGGAACAGACAGGAAAGGCGGTATCCGGCGAAAAGAAAGTACTGAAACCGGAAGAGCAGATACGGATTTTAAGTGCGTATGATAGAATTCTTGATCAGGCAAATAAAAAGGCTCAGAAAATCGGAGGCCCGGTATGCCCGACATATTTCTATTATGAGGTAAAAGAGTATCAGAAGGATCAGCAGGGAATCCTTCCTCTGAAATTTGAAGTAAGAAGAACGCCGGATTTTCTGGAAGGATCTGTACATGCTATGAAACTGGCAGAGAGCAGAGAAG
>DWYL01000116.1 GCA_019118685.1 Candidatus Blautia merdipullorum | reverse complement strand
ACCCAGAAGGAGCAGCAGGAAGACAATTCCAAAGCAGACAGGTAAGCCATGATCCCTTAAATAATCTTTATATTTCATTCCAGCAGATATCCCTGTCCTCTCTTTGTTTTCACAGCCTGGACTCTTCCCATAAGATCCAGCTTTGATCTTAATCTGGTCATGTTTACTGTAAGGGTATTGTCATCAACAAAAAACTCACTATCCCACAGGTCATTGATGATCTGATCTCTGGAAACTATTTTTCCCCGGTTTCTGGCTAATGTGCAGAGAATCCTAGTTTCATTTTTTGTAAGCTCGATCTCCCTCACTCCGTCTTTCACAGTTCCTCTGGAAAGGTCCAGCCAAAATCCGCCGCAGTCGATCCGCTCTTCTTTCTGTCCATGACTGTTCGTCCGCTTCAAAACAGCTTCCACATGAGCCAGCAGGATCTGGGGATTAAAAGGTTTCGCTATAAAGTCATCTGCTCCGTAATTCATACACAGCAGTTCGTTCATTTCCGTATTCTGGCTGGTAATGATCACAATAGGAAGTGATGACTTTTTTCTCAGACTGCGGCAAAGAAACATCCCATCTGTTAAAGGAAGACCGATATCTAAAAGAAGCAGATCTCCTCCTGCTTTCCAGACCGCCTCTTCCAGATTCTCATAGTCTGTGATCTCTTCCGTCTCATAGCCATGGCCGGAAAAAAATCTTGCCAGCTCTGTTCTTAACTTATCATCGTCTTCTACGATCAGCAGCTTCATCTATATTCTCCTTTAAAAAGAGGCTGTCGCATTAATCAAAATCGAGAATATTTATACATTTTACTGCTCAGTCTGTGCAGCTTTGAGCCTATGGTCTCAAAGCTTGCTCGACAAATTCGCATAAAAATGTATAAATATTCCTGACAATTAACGCGACAGCCTCTTTATTCTCTCTATAAATTAATATCCGATCAGCCAGTTGTACATCTCCTCATACTGCTTAGCAGAATTATTCCAGGAGAAGTCTTTTGCCATAGCCCGGTCGATCATCTTGTTCCATTCTCTCTTCTTATCGTAATATATGCTTTCTGCATACCGAATGGTCCCCAGCATCTCATGAGCGTTGTAATTCTTAAAGCTGAATCCAGTACCGGTGCTCTCATATTCATTGTAGGGCTCTACTGTATCTTTCAGGCCGCCGGTCTCTCTTACGATAGGAAGGGTACCATAGCGCAGACTCATGAGCTGACTAAGGCCGCAGGGCTCAAAAAGAGAGGGCATAAGAAATGCATCGCAGGATGCATAGATCCTGTGAGACAGAGCATTGTCATAAAAAATATTTGCGGATATTTTGCCCTGATATTTCCATGCAAAGTGACGGAACATGTTTTCATAGCGTTCCTCGCCAGTTCCCAGGACTACAATCTGAACATTGTCCTGGCATAATTCGTCCATCACATAGGCAACCAAGTCAAAGCCCTTCTGATCTGTCAATCTGGATACAACACCGATCAGCATAGCCTTGGGATCCTCATTTAATCCAAGTTCTCTCTGCAGTGCTGTTTTGTTTTTCACTTTTTCCTTACGGAAAGTCTTAGCATTGTAGTTCTTGGCGATCATCGGGTCCGTCTCCGGATTCCATTCATCGTAATCCAGTCCGTTGACGATGCCTCGAAGGTCGTTGCTGCGGGCCCTCATCAGACCGTCCAGATGTTCTCCATAAAATTCTGTCTTAATCTCTTCTGCATAAGTATTGCTCACTGTAGTAATAGCGTCTGCATAAACCAAACCGCCTTTTAAAAGATTGGCGTCCTTGTACGCCTCTAATTTATCCGGTGTAAAGAAATAAGCCGGCAGACCTGTAATCTCGCGGATTGTCTTAATATCCCAGGTTCCCTGGAATTTCAAGTTATGTATGGTCATAACCGTCTTAATTCCCTGATAGAACGGACTGTCCTGGAATCCTGCCTTTAAATACACAGGAATCAGACCTGTCTGCCAATCATGGCAATGGATCAGATCCGGTCTAAAATCAATGGTCGGCAGAATGGACAGAGCCGCTTTGGAGAAAAACGCAAATTTTTCAATATCAAAGCGAATATCCCCATATGGCTGATATCCTGAAAAATAATACTCATTATCAATGAAATAAAATTTTATGCCATCATATTCCAGCTGCATGATCCCCACATATTCTCTTCTGTAGCCGATATCCATATAAAAATGGGTGACATACTGAAGCTGGTTCTTATACTCTTCTTTCATGCATAAATATTTTGGAATAATAACCCTGACATCAAAATACTTTTTGTCAAAGCATTTAGGCAGCGCACCTACTACATCTGCTAATCCCCCGGTTTTTATAAAAGGCACTGCCTCTGAGGCTACAAATAATATCTTTTTCACCTTAAAATACCCTCCTTGCCAGACATTCTGATTGTTTGTCCCTATCCGGACTAAATCTAACAGTATTATACCCCATTTTTTATGCAAAGAAAAGTTATTTTTTCAGGAATCCGGAATCGTAAAATTATTTTTTATATTCCAGTCTGATTTTATCTGCGATCAGAGCAATAAATTCCGAATTCGTAGGCTTTCCCTTTCCTGTACTTACTGTATACCCGAAAAGTTCATCAATAGTATCCATCTTTCCCCTGCTCCAGGCTACTTCAATGGCATGGCGGATAGCCCTCTCTACCCTGCTTGGAGTTGTCTGATGCTTTTTGGCGATGGTCGGATACAGGATCTTCGTTATGGAATTCAGCATTTCCATATCATTGACCGACAAAATAATGGCATCTCTCAGATACTGATAACCCTTGATATGAGCGGGAACGCCTATCTCATGTATGATATTCGTCACATCTGCCTCCAGGTTTCTCTCATAATAGCTGGTACTGTTTTCATAAGCGTTAACCTTCCGCAGATCTTTTTTCTTTCCTTCCCTCTCCTGGCGGATATGTTTGATCCTTGACAGAAGCATGTCATTATCAAAGGGCTTGAGGATATAATAATTAGCTCCCAGCTGGAAAGCATCCTCTGTGATTTGTTCCTGTCCTACTGCAGATACTACGATAAAAGCCGGATGTTTTTTTAGATCTGCATCTCTGCCAACCCGCTCCATAACAGTCAGTCCGTCCACCTTAGGCATAATAATGTCAAGGAGTACTACATCGGGCTCTTTTTCCTTGATAATATCGTATATTTCGGCGCCGTTGCTGGCATGTCCCACAAGTTCCAGCTCCTGGTCTTCATTTATCAGGTTTCCAAGTAAATCTAACATTTTTTCATTATCATCTGCTATAGCGACATTTAACTTCTCCATTACTTATCCTCCATATATTTGTTGCCATATTCTTCAGAAAATGACGGGCGCCCTGTAGAATCGCCATTTCTAAAGACTATTAGTATTATATTATCTGTGGTTTTCAGAATCAAGCTAAATCATCCTACAATTAGCGATATATTCTGATAACTTATCTGTTTTTTCGACATATTTCAGGTTTCCTTTCCAGGGAAAAAGTTTTTATCCCAGCATATTTTCTATAAATATGCCATATCCTTTTGCCGCGTCCTGGACAAAAACATGAGTAACCGCACCTATGAGTTTTCCATCTTGAAGAATGGGGCTGCCGCTCATTCCCTGAACGATACCTCCTGTCTTAGCCAGAAGCGCCGGATCCGTCACCAGTATCTGAAAAGATTTGTTCGGGTCCTGCTGACTGCCGTAGATTTCTGTAATCTCTATATCATAGTATTCTGGCTCACCTTCCAGTTCCATAAGAATCTGGGCTTTTCCCTCTTTCACTTCCTGCTTGTATCCTATTTTTACTTTTTCACCTAAAGGCTCCATCCCTGAGAAAAGTTTACCGAAAATGCCAATATCTGTATTTTTTTCTATAGTCCCTATTTTTTTATCTTCCTCATATTCAATATAACCTGAAAGCTCCCCCGGCGTTCCCTGCTTCCCCCGGATAATCGATATGATCTGGGCCTGATACAGTTCGCCTCCTGATACGTCCAGAAGCTCTCCTGTATCCGTATCGCTGATTCCATGTCCAAGGGCGCCGAATTTTCCCTCCTGATCGATATAGGTCAGCGTCCCGATACCCTGGGTATTATCTCTTACCCAGATGCCCAGCTTGTATTCCTCATCCTGTGTAAAAACAGGTTCAAGCGATATGGGGATCTCTTCTCCTTTGCGGTTAACCAGCAGTTCCACTTCCTCACCTCCGCATTTTTCTATTTCTGAGATCAGCTCCTTTTTCCTAGAAATTCCTTTCCCATTGATTTCCAGGATATAATCTCCCGGCTGGACAATATTGGCAGCAGGCTCTTCTATAATTCCTTTTTCATTTGTGATCTCCCCCGTATCAACGATCAGAATCCCTTGAGTCTCCATATACAGTCCTACGGGAGTCCCGGAAACATATACCCACTGGTCCTCCACAATCTCTGCCTGAACAGCTTTTAAGGGGATCATTCCCAACAGGGAGCAGGGAATCCGGTAACTTCCTCGTTCTGAAACATCAATGGAATCAGGATAAGTTACCAGGGGAATATCCAAAGACTCCTCCAGACCTTTCTCTTCTCCATAGCGGAGATATATGGTATCAGGGATTTTCTCTTTCAATTCCTGTATTCCCAGAGCTCC
>DWYL01000016.1 GCA_019118685.1 Candidatus Blautia merdipullorum | reverse complement strand
CCGGCTTCTCTCATTCTGGAAATATCCTCAGGGCTGTGAATGCCGCTTTCTGCCACAAAAAGAATTCCTTCCGGTATGTATCTTCGAAGCCGCAGGCTGTTTTCCACATCTACTGTAAAATTTTTTAAGTTGCGGTTGTTTACCCCGATCACATCTGCTCCTGCCCTGAGAGCCTGGCGGATTTCTTCTTCATCATGGGTTTCTGCCAGGGCTGTCATCCCCAGAGATCTGGTAATCTTCAGATATTCTTTCAAGGACTCTTCCCCTAACAGAGAACAGATCAGCAGCACTGCGGAAGCTCCCAGAGTCTTGGCCTCATAAATCTGATAGGAATCTATCACAAAATCCTTTCTCAGGACCGGAATAGAAACTTCCCCGGCAATCTCTTTCAGATACTGGTCCTTTCCCAGGAAAAACTCCGGCTCTGTAAGACAGGATATTGCAGAAGCTCCTGCCCTTTCATATTCTCTGGCAATTTCCAGATAAGGAAATTTTTCTGCAATAATTCCCTTGGAGGGAGAAGCTTTCTTTACCTCACAGATAAAGGACATATCTTTCTGAGCCAAAGCCCGGTAAAAGGGATAGCCGGTATTTTTCTCCATAGCTTCCGCCTGAGCTTTCATCTTTTCCAGAGGAACTTCTTTTTTTCTTTCTTCCACCCGTTTTCTGGTGGAAGCTGCAATTTTTTCTAATATCATTTTCTATACCTCGTATTCCTTTGTGGCTTTGATAAACTCTTCCAGTTTCTCAGCAGCTTTTCCACTGTCAATAAGCTCTCCCGCCATCTTTATCCCTTCCTCCAGAGTAATACCGTCAATGCCCAGATACAGGCTCATGCCGGCGTTTAAAAGTACTACGTTCCGCTTGGGCCCCCGCTCTCTTCCTTCCAGGATATCTCTGGTGATCCTGGCGTTTTCCTGAGGATCCCCTCCTACCAGACAGGAAAGATCACACCGCTCCATGTCAAACTGTTCCGGGGAAATGGTATAGCTTTTTACTTTTCCAAACCGGATCTCACACACCAGAGTCTCTCCGGTAAGAGTAATCTCATCCAGACCGTCTGCTCCGCATACAGCCACCCCTCTGGTCACACCCAGGTTTCCCAGGACCTTTGCCAGAGGCTCTACCAGCTTTTTGTCATAGACACCTAACAGCTGCATGGTAGCTGCCGCCGGATTGGAAAGAGGCCCCAGAATGTTAAAGACTGTCCGCACACCCATCTGCTGTCTTACCGGGGCTGCATATTTCATGGAAGAATGATATACCGGAGCAAAAAGGAAGCACATACCTGTACGGTTTAAAATAGTTTCATTCTGTTCCGGATCCAGGGAAACATTGGCTCCCAGCTTTTCCAGCACGTCTGCTGCTCCGCTCTTGCTGGAAACACTCCGGTTTCCATGCTTTGCCACAGGAATTCCCCCTGCTGCCACTACAAAGGCAGAGGTGGTAGAGATGTTAAAGGTTCCAGCTTCATCGCCTCCTGTACCCACAATATCGATAACTTCTCTCTGGGGCTGGATCTTGATCCCTTTATCCCTCATAACCTGGGCAAAAGCCGTGATTTCATCAATGGTCTCTCCCTGCATCCGCAGAGCCGCCAGAAAGGCTCCCATCTGGGCCTGAGTAGCGGTTCCGTCCATCATCTCCTCCATAACGCCTTTCGCCATCTCATAAGACAGATCTTTTCCATCCATTAATGTGTGGATTGCTTCTTTTATCATAACTTTTCTTTCCTTTCTCTCAATCTTTACAAAATTTTCCAGTATCTTCATTCCCTTTGTTGTCAGCACCGATTCCGGATGAAACTGAAGCCCATATACAGGATATTCTTTATGCTCTACCGCCATGACCTCGCCGTCTTCTGTCTGAGCCGTGATCTTCAGACAATCCGGAAGGGTATCTCTTTTTACTGCCAGAGAATGATACCTGGCTGCTTCTATAGTCACGCCCAATCCTGCAAACAGGGAACAGTCCGATTTTAGGGTTACCAGGCTTTTCTTTCCGTGCATCAGTTCTTTTGCCGGGGCGATCACCGCCCCATAAGCCTGGCAGATAGCCTGATGTCCCAGACAGATTCCCAGTATAGGGATCTTTCCCTGAAATTTTTTCACCACATTTATACATATCCCGGCTTCCTCCGGGTAACCCGGTCCCGGAGAAAGAAGAATATGGGAAGGATCCCATTTTTCGATTTCTTCCAGAGTCACCTGGTCATTTCTGACCACCTGGATATCCGGCCGGATAGTACCCAGATACTGGACCAGGTTGTAAGTAAAACTGTCGTAATTATCAATCACTAAGATCATATTCCTTCCTCCTCTGCCTGAATGATGGCCTGGATCACAGCCGCCGCTTTATTGGCGGATTCTTCGTATTCTTTTTCCGGAATACTGTCTGCCACGATACCGCCTCCTGCCTGGACATAAACCTTTTGATCTTTTTTCACCCCCATGCGGATGGCAATGCAGGTATCCATATTTCCTGTAAAATCCAGATATCCCAAGGCGCCTCCGTAAATGCCCCGTTCCTCTTTTTCCAGCTCCTCTATGATCTGGCAGGCCCGGATCTTAGGAGCTCCTGACAAGGTTCCCGCAGGGAGTACCGCCTCAATAGCATCCAGAGCATCTCTGTCCTCCCGGATGATTCCTTCTACCTGGGAACAGATATGCATGATCTTCGAATATTTATGAACCGCCATATACTCCGTCACTTTCACGCTTCCGAATCTGCAGATCTTTCCCAGGTCGTTTCTCCCAAGATCTACCAGCATGTTATGCTCGGACAGTTCTTTTTCGTCCCCGAGGAGTTCTTGTTCCAGTTCCTTGTCTTCTTCCTCATTCTTACCTCTGGGTCTGCTTCCTGCCACAGGAAAAGTAGTTACCTTGCCATTGTGAAGCTTTACCAGAGTCTCCGGTGAGGTGCTCATCAGCTCCAGATCTTCTGTATGGAAATACACCATATAGGGAGAAGGATTGGAAGTCCGAAGAAGCCTGTAGGCATTTAGGAGACTTCCTTTCATTGGACTCTGAAACTGTCTGGAGATCACTGCCTGGAAAATATCCCCTCTCCGGATATGTTCTCTGGTCTTCTCCACCATTTCATAATATTCTTCTCTTCCTGTGGTGCACTGGAAGTCCATCTTCTCTCTTAAATCTTCCTGCTTTTCTTCAGTTTCTTCTAAAAGCTTCTGAAGCTTGTCGATTTCCTCCTCTGCCTTCCGGTAATTTTTTTCCAGATCATCGGTTTTTATATTGACCATAAAAAGGAGCCGCTGTTTCAGATGATCATAAGCGATAACTTTATCAAAAAGAAAAAGGTCGAAATCCGGGAATTTCTCATTTTTTATATGGAGGACCGGTTCCGCCAGACCAATGACAGAGTAGGAAAAATATCCCACCAGTCCTCCGGTAAAAGGGGGATAATCCGGTAGTACCGGCGCCTTATATTTTTTCATCAGTTTTCTCACTGCTTCCAGAGGTTTCTCAGTTGTTTCGTATGCTCCTTCTTCTCTCTGGATCTTTACCTTTCCTTTCTGGCAGAAGATCCTCAGTTTTGGATCACAGCCCAGAAAAGAATATCTTCCCCGCTTTTCTCCTCCTTCTACACTTTCCAGAAGGAAATACCGGCTGCTTTTTGCCGCCAGTCTTTTCAGTACTGCAATAGGGGTGGTACTGTCTCCCAAGATTTCCCGGCATACAGGGATCACAGAATAGTTCTTTGCCAGTTTCTCGGCTGTTGCATAATCAAGTTTCAGCATTTACATTCCTCCTTAAATGATATCTTCGTATGTCGGTAAAAGATTTTCCTTGGCTCGTTGCTCTCAGAAATAAAAAACCCCTGTCCCAACAAAAGTTTTTACACTTTCATTGGGACAGGGGAATCATCTCCTGCGGTACCACCCAAATTGCCAGTTATTCTTTTATTCTATCAATTAATAAAAAGACTTCTGACCACTCTTTACATGTACTGACATACACTCCCTGCTGATAACGGATCGGTACACCCGTCAGCGTCTACTCTTTCTTCCGAAATTTCGAGCTGCCCTCACAAGTCCATTCAATAAAAACTCTTGCTGTTCCGATCTCACCCCCCGGAACTCTCTGTAAACAAATATTTTTACCTACTACTCTTGTTCATCGGTTTAAAGTTCTAATTTGGTAGAATTATAACACATTTTTTTCTTATGTCAAGACTTTTGTTTCTTTTTTCCCAAATCTTGCGGCCCCTGCCGGCACCTTATTCATTCCGGAATAGAAAGGTATAAATATATGCAGAAATTCTTTCTTCCTCTCTCTGGAAGAGTTGCCACAGTCCGGTTTCTCTTCATTTTCCCATAAATCTTCAGACTTTTTTATGCTGGCTTCAAAGAGAAAGATCTCTCTATCTCTTCTTATCTCTCTGTGATTTTCCTCTGCCATAAGCAGGCACATACATACCCTGCTGCTCCTTAAAAGGAGATCCTCTTTTTCTTTACCAGCTAATTCCCAAAGGCCGGAAAAAGAAATCTCCTTTTCCTCTCTCAAATATTCTTCTTCTGTACGGTATCCGGAACGGATCAGATAGCGGAGACATACCCATGCCTTTTCTGCCTTTACGTCTTCACAATTCCGCAGATCTTCCAAAAGGCCAAGAACGATTCCGGCGCACTTTTTTTCTTCCTTCTTCAGCATTTTCCAGAAAGCCGGGGTCTGGTAGGTGCTTTTATCTGCTTTTTCCAGAAGATATTCCCTCCATTCCTTTTTCATGTCCCGGATTTTGGCTCTGCAAAGCACATTTCTGGAAATGCCATACAGAAAGAGATAAGTAATGTCCTGATAATCGCCGCCTTCCGTTCTCGGCAGTCCCTGAAACAAAATACCTTTTTTTAACATAAAACCTCTTTTCCGTCCGCAATGCATTTCGGAAGGTTGAAGAATCTTTTTCCAGTCCCTGGCTGATAAATAAATTTTTCTTGGAATATTTCAGAATCTGAGAAATCTCTTCTAAAAGAGTATAGATAAGCAAAAAGA
>DWYL01000115.1 GCA_019118685.1 Candidatus Blautia merdipullorum | reverse complement strand
TTCAGCTCCTGATGAACCATGGCAATGCCATTCTCAAGAGCATCCTTCGGTCCGGAAAAGCTTACTTCCTTACCATCGAGGAAAATATTGCCTTCATCCTTCTGATACGTACCAAAAAGGCACTTCATCATGGTAGATTTTCCGGCGCCGTTTTCACCCATAAGGCCCATAACCGTCCCCCGGCGCACATTCAGGTTAATGTGGTCCAGAACCCGGTTCCTGCCAAAGGATTTACTCATTCCCCGTATCGATAAGACAATATCATCTTTCTTATCTGCCATTCTTTTCACTCCTGTTTCTTTTTTATATTCTTAAGAGTCCTTATCTCTAAAGAAAGAAGCCGAAGCTGCCGCAGGCTGCGGCAGCCCCGGCCGGGTCCCTGATCTTTACTGACTCAGTAAAGCTGTATAAGAAGCTGCGTTATCTGTCTTAACCATGTTGATAGCAAATGCATCATACTGGCCTGGATTTCCCAGACGGTTTGTGATATTGGATTCTGTCTGTCCGTCGCCACCGATATAGTCAATATCCAGATTCATCAGATCATCATAATTCTGAAGCAGAGGCTGATAAGTGGAGCTCAGGAAGTTATCAGATGCGTTGTAGATGTCCAGCCATACCTTCTTAGTTGGATGTGAGCTTTCATCTAACTCATTGGATACAGGCTCATAAACCTTTGTAGAATCTGTAAAGTCCTGATAGTTTTCAGCTATAACTGCAACGTTTAATGCATAGTAGGAACGTTCTTCTTCGTTATATACATATACATCGTCAGAAAGTACATTTCCAGCCTCGTCTGCTGTTCCGATACCTGTGTCTACATCTACGCCGTCAAGAGCATTTCTCAGAACACGAAGTGTCAGGTAAGCCTGTACGTCTGCATGCTGGCTGATTGTTCCGCCATAGCCTTCAGCGATGGCTGCCACTGCATCGTTGTTTGCATCGTAACCGAAGGTGGGTACTTCATTGTCTTTTGACCATGCATTGAACATGGACATTCCCATACCATCATTGTTAGATACTACTACGTCAATCTGATCACCGAAAGAAGAGGACCAGGTTCCGATAGCATTACCTGCTGTAGCAGCATCCCATGTAGCTCCTGCAGAGTTCTTCATTTCCTGAGAAGCCAGCTCACGGACTGTATAAGTCTTTCCGTTTACTTCAATGCTGCCGTCCTGTACAGCAGAAGCTGAGCCGTCTGTATTTGTTCCGATAGGTTCACTGTCGATACTTCCGTCTTTTTCAACTCCTGTTCCCAGAGCTTTACGAACGCCTCTTGTACGGGCGATTGAGTCATTATGTCCGATATCGCCGATAGCCAGAACGTATCCGATCACACCGTCACCATTGCGGTCAATGGTATCAATATTTGCTTCAATATAATCTTTAACCATGGTTCCCTGAAGTTCAGCACCCTGGTTCGCATCAAATCCTACATAATATGTATCATCATTGAAGCTCAGCGCAGCCATGTCCAGTTCTCCTGTGGAGCTGTTAGATGGCTGACGGTTAAACCATACCAGCGGTTTATCTTTGTTTGCTACAGTTCCGGAATCTGAGGAACCGGAGCTGCTGGATTCTGCAGATGTGTCTGTTCCCCCTGATGAAGATCCTCCCTCAGAGCCGCAGGCTACTGCTGAAAGTCCGAACAGAACTGCCATTGTCAGTACAACGATTCTTTTTTTCATATGCGTTTTCTCCCTTCCGTTTCACACTTTATGTGTGCCCTTTGTTTATATTGCCAGTATAAGGAAAATCCCAGAAAGAAAACATAGAATATTTTTCTGTGTACATTGAAATTTTTAAGATTCTTTACTGCATTTTCACTAAATCTTTTTCTATATTTCATGCAAAAAGGAAGTACAGACCATAATTTATAGCTTACAGTCTGCACTTCCTCTAAAAAGTATTATGCAAAAATTACACCTTTACCTGGGCGAAAACCAGCCTCTGTCTTATGTTTTCTGTTCTTTAATTATTGGAAATAGTATCGTCAGCCGGTAAAGATCTCCCAGACCTTCTTCCACGCATCTGCCGCCCATTGCGTGAGTCATATTCTTCATGCTCTGCATGCCGATGCCTCTGCTCTCCACTTCTTCCTTGGGAGACCGGACATGATTCTCAAAAGAAAAACCAGCCATATGACCTTCTCTGACGGAAGAAATCACTACAGGCAGAGCAGGGTCTGCATACTTCACCAGATTGGAAGTAATGTTATCCATGATCCGAAGGAGATATTCTGTAGAAATCCGGATTTTTGCCTCCATCCATTCCACCTGAAACCGTACCTGGAATCCCTTTTGGTTCAGATAACTGCAGGTTTCAGAAAACAAATCATAAAACAGCACTTCATATAGTTCCGGCTCTTCCATTACGGTTTTCTTTTCTCCTGTGATCAGGGAATATTCAAAAAGATGATCTGTCAGCTGTTTCATGCGCCGGGCCTTCTGATCAATTCTTTCAATATATTCTCTCTGCTGTTTCAGGTCTTTATAGGTCCCCTTTTTCAAGATCTCCGTGTATAAGATGATGGAAGTAACCGGCGTCCGCAGGTCATGGGACATTTCAGTGATGATCCGCTGATTTTCCTGGACCATTTTTCCCTCCTGCTCAATAAGTCCTGCAAAAGATTTCCGCATATTGTCCAGGCCGCTGGCCAGAGCGGCCAGTTCGTCTTTTCCTTTTATGGTGATCGGATAATCCAGGCTTCCCCCTTCCAGGATTTCAATCTCATCCCGAAGCTGAAGGATATAGGCCATTTTTCTCCGGATCCCATAGAGGACCAGCACAAGGAACAGGCCGAAGCACAGCAGCAGTTCCCCTGCCAGCGCATAATTATAGTACTGGTAAGCATAGCCTCCGATCATATAGACCTCTCCTGTGCCATCAGAAAAATTCACGGAAGAATGATAGTCCAGCTCATAATCCCGGGCTGCGATTTCTTCCTCCCATATCTCTTCATCAGGGTATGCAGAGTCAAAGACCAGAATGTTATCTTTGTAGATCTGGACATACAGAATGTTCTGCTTTTTCACCCACTGGCTCAGGGCTTCTCCGTCTTTCAAGCTCAGTCCCTGCATATCCACATATTTCTGCAACTTTTGGGCATACTTTCTGTTCTGTCCCTCCACATACTGAGAATTTTCAAAATAGCTGTTGATCAGGTAGCTTACCGCATAGTCCATTCCTGCAAAGACTGCCACAGATATAACAGCCGAAAGGATTAGCTGGCGCAGAAGCTGAAAATAGATAGAATTCTTTTTACTCATAATCTGTATCAAACTTATAACCCTTTCCCCATACAGTTTTTATGTATTTTGGTTCTTTCGGATCCTCCTCTATCTTCACCCGCAGCTTTCGGATATGTACCATAATGGTGCTGTTGCAGGAGTAAAAATAAGGTTCTTCCCACACACTTTCATACAGGTTCTGGGCAGAAAAAATCTTCCCGGGATATTCCATCATCAGCAGCAGGATCCGGTATTCCAGTTCTGACAGATCTGTCTCTTTTCCCCGGACAAAAACCTGGTTAAACTTCCGATGGACTTTCAGTCCCCGGCTCTCCAGCCAGGAATCCTTTTTTTCGTCCTCCGGTTTTACCCGTCCCATATAAATGTTGTAGCGGCGGAGAAGGGCCTTTACTCTTCCCAAAAGTTCCGCATAAGAAAATGGTTTGGGCAGATAGTCGTCTCCTCCGGCCATCAGGCCGATGAGCTTATCTGACTCCTGGGCCTTTGCTGTAAGAAACAGCACCGGCACATTGGAGACCTTCCGGATCTCTTCGCAGGTACGCAGACCGGAAATCCCCGGCATCATAATGTCCAGGATTACCAGATCTGTCTCCTGATCCAGCAGCTCCAGTCCCTGCCTGCCGTTTTCTGCTTCCTGCACCCTGTAGTTCTCACTTTCCAGAAGAATCCGGACCCCCTCCCTGATGTCCTTATCATCTTCAATGATCAGTACTTTTTCTTTACTCATACACCGGTAAACTCCTTTCCCTTCTGTTGTCTACTTCTTCCCCTGTTATCTTATCATCTTTTTTCATTGCTTCCAATTTTTCTTTCGCTCTTTCTTCGTATTTTTTCCCCAGCTCATTCCAGGAAGCATAGGCCTCATCCTCTCTTCTGTCAGGGAGATCGAAGTTCTCATGAAGATAAGTTCCGATAAAATCTGTTACTTTCCAGGCGCCGGACAGGTTCAGGTGATCCCCTTTGTCCAGGCTGTCCCTTTCCCAGTCGATTCTCAACTCTTCCTCTTTCAGGTTCAGGTCTTCGTACTTCAGCCCCTTCTGCCGGGCATATTCTTCCAGGGTATTATGCTTTTTATAATTATAATTGGCCGGAGAAGGTGTGCTGATCAGTACCAGCTCTGCCTGGTTTTTCACACAGAGCATCCGGATCTTTTCCAGATAATCCTCTACAGTACTGCTGATTTTTTCTTTCTGACTGGTCTCTTTCATATATGCCCCGCCCCGGTAAGGGTCCGTTACTTCCCGGAACTGGAATCCTTTATAGTTCTCCTCAGGATATTGTTTATCTGTAAGCACGGATTTCCAGATGTCATGATGGGTAAATATAGGGAAGTAATAGCTTCCCATAGCGGCCAGGGTCATAGTCAGTCCGCTGTTTCCCCTCTGAGGCCGAAAGATCACATTGGTTTCTAAAAGAACCAGCCGGGGTTTCTGATTCTCAAAAGCTGTTTTCAGCATATAATAGCTTTCCTGGATATTCTGTCCGGACTGCCCTCCTACGAAAGCGGCAATGCCATGTTTATTCCACATCTGCATAGGTGAAAAAGCCGTGTAGCTGAGGCTGTCTCCAAGAATCAGCACATCTATGGTGTCTTTCGGTTCTTTCCTGAGCAGAAGGGCGCTTTTATTCCGGTAATGCACCCACTCCTCATGGTCAGCCGCTGTCTGGCCCACTTTCCAGGAAACTCCGCCTAAAAGCAAAGCAAGGATCAGAAAGAAGAGAAACACTCTCCCCCTTTTTCTTAAATTGTTTTTAAAATCCTGCATAGATTAAATCCACCTGCTGATAGCCGATCCCATAGGCTCCGAAGATAAGAACGGCCAGGATCAGTCCGTAATATACCGCCCATCGAAAAGGAGTTTTCATATCCTGAAGTCCTTTTCCATTCAGCAGATTCCTTTCTTTTATGATACCTGCAGCTGACACAAGGAGGATCCCCCCAAAGATCACCATGTAGTCCCCTTTATCCAGTCCGAAACCGAGAAAGGTTCCGTCCCACAGGGTGTTCAGACGGAAGTCTTTGAAAATGCTGAAAAACATGGTCATCCCTGCCTTCAGTCCGTTGGCACGGAAAAAAAGCTCTCCCACAAAAATGATCACCCATGTCTTCAGGATCCGGGGGATCTTCCAGTACAATGCATTCTGGTTGATGCCAAAAACCCGTATCATCTGGTCACGGGCCGGTTCCAGAGCGCTGCCTGCCAGCAGTATGACAAAATAATACATGCCATAAAAAATATAGTTCCAGCTTGCCCCATGCCACAGACCATTGCAGAGCCACACAGGGAACAGGCACAGCGCTGTGGCGCCAAGACGGGTAAAATATTTTCCCAGATGTTTTTTCCCAAACCGGTTCCATTTTTTAACCATTCGGGATACCGACAAAGGATAAAACACATAGGTTTTCAGCCATGTGCCCAGGGTGATATGCCACCGGCGCCAGAATTGCGCCGCATTTTCTGATGCAAAGGGACGGCAGAAATTTTCCGGAAGCGTTACTCCGAAAAGCCGTCCGCTTCCTATAACGATATCCATACAGCCGGAAAATTCCATATATAACTGAAGGGTATATGCAATAGCCGCAAAGGCCACGATACTCCCGTTATAGTCCTGATAATGTTCAAAAACCGCCGTTACCAGCACATAAAGCCGGTCGGCAATGATCATCTTTTTGAAAAGCCCCCACAGAATACGCGCGCACCCTGCGGACAGATTTTCTCCCCGAAGGTCTTCGCCCTTCCACAGGGCCTCTCCTGTCTGTCCGTACATACTGATAGGACCTTCCATGATCTGAGGAAAAAATCCGAGAAACAGAGCCAGCTTTCCCAGATGTCTCTGAGGACGGATCTTTTCCCAATAAACGTCCGCCATATAACTGATGGCCTGAAGGGTATAAAAAGAGATTCCTACAGGGAGAAGGAGGGTTTTCACCTGGAAAATGCCTCTCTGCCCTGCATGCTCCAGAATCAGATTTGCGTTCTGAGCAAAAAAATTATAATATTTCAGACAGGCCAATGCGCCGAGAAGTGTACAGACCCCCAGTGCCAGCACCAGTCTTTCTTTTTTTCTGTATTGTGTTCTGACAGCTTTTTCTCTGCCTTTTTCCAGCTTTTTTTCCTTTTCCCCTTTTTCTTTGCAGCCGGTTTTTAAGAGGTCCAGCCACAGACCAATGTAATGAGTAAAAAAAGTTGTCCCGATAAGATACAGCACCAGTTTTCCGCTTATGGTCCAGAAAAAGAAATAGCCTGCAAAAAGCAGCAGGATCCATCTCCTTTTCCTGGGTGTCAGCTGATAAGCCAGCAGTACAGCCGGCAGAAATAAAAACAGATATACGGAATTATGATATGACATTTTTATTTCTCCTGCAGTCTCTGGATCATTTCGTAAATCGCCTCTACGGAATTAAAGTTTTCCGGAACCATTTCTCCCGCCTCGATTTCAACCATAAAGCTGTCTTCCAACTCAGAAACCAGAGAGATCACCCCGAAAGAGTCCAACAGCCGGCGGTCAATCAGTCCCTGCTCCTTTTCCCATTCAATGCTGTCATCTATGTCCCTTAAAATCTCAATTATTTTCTCCATTGTTATCCTCACTTTCCATATTCCATATATAAGTCTGCTGTTCCCTGCGTATCTGCTTCCAGCCTTTTTCCCTGCTGTAGAATACCGCTCCCGGCAGTTCATGGCTCAGGAACAGGGCCATACCTTCCATATGGGAATAGGCGCCTGCATTTTCAAAAGCAAGAACGCTGCCTTTTTTCAAGCCTCTCAGCGGTATGTTCTGTATCAGAAGATCATGGACCGTACACAAAGAGCCGTATACATTCCATTCTTTTTCTCTTCCTCCTGCTTTCTCCAGCACCTGGATCCTGGGCTGATACATCCCTCTGATCTGTCCGTCATAGTGGAGCTGATGGATCCCGCCGTCAACGATACAGATATTTTTCTCATGGTTTTTCTTAACATCTTCTACACGGGTAAGGTAAGTTCCGCAGGAAGCTGCGAAGGCTCTTCCCATTTCCAGCGTTACTCTGCCTTTCCAGCTCATATTTTTTATAGCCTTGGAGAGGGCTTCCAGGTCCTCCCAGGTCTGGTCTTCCTGGCCCTGAAAATAAGGCACAGAAAGTCCCGGTCCATATTCCAGCTCTTTTGTATGGAACCCCAGATCTTCCTCCATCTCATGAAGGAAACCATCCAAAAATTTCAGTTCTTTCTCCATCTTCCATGCCTTTTTCAATGTCCCGGAAAAATAATGGATCCCCCGTATCTTTACATACGGCCAGGCATCTCTGGTACGGATAATGCTGCGTATTTTCTTTTCATCCATTCCAAACTGGCTGCCGCTGGCAAGCCTCAGGTAAAGAGAAACCGGTTTTTTGTTCTTTTCTCCCCACTCTGCCATAGCAAAAAACTGTCCGGGTGATTCCACATTGCAGCAGCATTGTCCCCGGCTGTGATCCAGGATCTGCCATATTTCTTCCTTTTTCTTCAGTACGCCGGAGATAAAAAGCTTTTCCGCAGGTATATCTTTTTCACGGCAGATATAAAACTCGCCCATAGAGCAGACCTCAATCCGGTCTGTAAGTTCGGCCATCTGCTTTACCAGAAAAGGGTTGGCCTTCATGGCGTAGCACAGTCCGATCTCTTTGCCCAGGATCCTGCGGAAAGACCGTACCTGCTCTGCCGCCTGGTCTGTGTCAAATATGTACAGGGGTGTGCCGTATTTTTCTGCTCCCTGGACAAACAGCTCTTTTTTTGTCATCTTTTTTCCTCCAGTCTTCTCTGTAATTCTTTCCGGTCTGTTTTTCCGTTTTTTGTAAGAGGCATAGTTTCTGTCTGAAATATCTTCCGGGGCACCATGTAAACAGGAAGCCGCTTTTTCAACTCTATCCTGGCTTCTTTAGGTGTTGTTTTTCCCATATAGTAAGCAGCCAGGCAGGTTTTCTTCTGATTTGTTACGCAGCAGCTTTTTTCAATTCCCGGTATCTGGTCCAGAATTCTTTCGATTTCCTCCAGTTCGATCCTGTGTCCGTTAAATTTAATCTGAAAATCCTTTCTCCCTGAGAAGTAAAGTTCCCCGTCCTTTCCCAGAAAGCCCAGATCACCGGTCCTATAGTACCGCTCTGTTTTTCCTTCAGGAGAAATCCTTTCCCGGAAGCTCTTTCCTGTCTCTTCCGGATTACGGTAATATCCAAGGGAAAGAGACTCTCCCGCCACACAGATCTCACCGGTCTGCTCCGGCTCCCGGATCTCCCGGCCTTCTTCTGTCAGCAGGAAGACCTTTCTTCCCGGGAATGCTTTACCTATAGGAAGTTTCTCTTCCTCCCCGCAAATTTTCTTCACTGAAAAATATGTGCAGTTGCAGGTAATCTCCGTAGGGCCGTAGAGATTTACAAACTCTGCACCCGGCAGCGCCTGCTGCCAAAGAGCCAGCTGTCCTCCCGGCATGACTTCGCCGCTGAACATAACCTTTCTCACATCAGATGGGATCCGGTATTTCAATCCGCCCAGGGCAGAGATCATCGTCAGCGCAGATACCGCCCAGATCAGCACAGTGGTCTTTTTTTCACATAAATAATCTAAAAGAGCTGCCGGAACGGAAAACATCTGCCTTGGTATCAGCACCAGGGCTGCTCCTGTCATTACAGCAGAATAAATATCCTTCACAGATACGTCAAAGTCAAAAGGCGCCTGATTCCCAATCCGGTCCTCTTCATTGATTCCAAAAATCTCCGTAAAATGGGTGATAAAGTCGATCACCGCCTTATGGCTGACCACAATTCCTTTCGGAGTTCCTGTAGAACCGGATGTAAAAATCCCATAAAGAATATCTGTACTGCTTCCGGCTTTCCGCCGCTGCTCAAGAAGCCCTTCATCTCGTTCTTCCCTGGCCGCTTCATGGAGCAGACAATAATCTCCTTCATATCCGGCCTGTCTGATCAAAGGAATTTCCTCCGGATGGATCAGAACCAGCTTCGGCTGAAGCACCCGGAAGATTTCCCGAAGACGTTCAGCGGGAAGTCCCGGATCTGCATTGACATAGAATCCTCCTCCATAAACAGCCCCGAACATAGCAGCCAGCCCAAGAGGGCTTTTCGGTGCCAGGATCATTACCGGATCTCCCAAGACGATCCTTTTCCCTGCAGCAGTCCCGATCCTCTTAGACAGATCTTCCAGTTCTCCCCAGGTAAGAGAGCCCTTTGGGTCTTCCACGGCTGTCCGCCAGGGGTATTTTTCTGCAGTCAGCTCTAAGTACTCCAGTATATTTTTCATCTCTTTGTATATCCTTTCCTCTCAGAAAAGAGGCCGTGCAGTTCTTCTTTTCCTACTTTTGAACTACTCCAGCCTCCTGCTTCTGTTAAATACCTGTTTTCTTATTTCTTACATGGAAGTGTTTTTCTTGGAGCTCTTCCCTGCTGTGTTGTTCTGTACTTTGCTCTTACTGGATTTCTGTGTTTTTTTGCTGCTTCCTTTCTTTTTTGTGTTTTTATTTGATTTAGCAGTATTTTTGCTTTTCTTCGTTCCGGATGCTTTCTTTCCGGTTTTGTTATCCTCTGTCTTTTTCTCAGTTTTCTCTTCTGTTTTTTCTTTTGTGTTCTCTTTTGTGTTCTCTTTTGTATTCTGCTGCTCCTGATTCTGTTTGTTTTCCGCTTCTTTTTCTGCTTCTTTAGCCTCCTTTGCCTTATCCTCCTGCAGATTCTGTTTCTTCTGCTCTTTCTCGTCTTTTGACTGGGAAGATTCTACTTTGCTCTTTGGCTGGGCGTCCTCCGCTCCTTTGCTCTTTCCGCCTGTGCAGGCGATCATTCCCAATGCCATGACTCCAGCCACGCAAAATATCATACCTTGTTTCAGAATTCCTTTTCCTGTTTTTCTAGCTGCCATTTCTTTTAGCTCCTTTTCTCGTGTATTTCAAAGATATTTTCTTTGATGGAACTTATTGTGACAGGAAATTCTAAATAGATCCTGAACGAAACCTTAACAATTCTAAAGGCTTGATTTCATAAATATGGGATAAAATAGGAAATTCTAGAAATTGAAGCTGTTGCATTAATCATATGTCAGGAATATTCTCGATTTTGATTAATGCAGCAGCTCCAGAACAAAAAATTCAAAGAAGTGTGTAAATAAGTGATAGAAAAAGTCTAAAATTTATTCTTAATACCTTAGCTTTCCATCTCCGAAAGCGCCTCTTCGTCTGCTACCAGGATAACCTGTGGATGGAGCTGAAGAATAGATGCAGGAACCTGGGGAGTAACAGGACCCTGGAAGGCCTGTTTCAGGATCTGGGCTTTTTCTTTTCCGCTTACTACCATCAAAATCCTTTTTGCAGACATAATGCTCTGGATTCCCATTGTATAAGCCTGGGTTGGAACCTGGCCTTTGCTGTCGAAAAATCTGGCATTTGCCTCAATGGTGGATTCTGCCAGGTCTACGCAGTGAGTCTCTTTTGGGAAATGATCTGCAGGTTCATTAAAGCCGATATGTCCGTCATGTCCGATGCCCAGAAGCTGAAGATCCTGCTGCCCTGCCTGACGGAGGATCTGATTATACACTTCACAGGCCTTCTGGCTGTCTGCCTCTCTGCCGTCAGGAAGAAAGGTTTTTTCGGGACGGATATTTACATGGGAGAAAAGGTTTTCTCTCATGTAGTAGGCATAGCTCTGGGTATCTTCTCTATCCAGTCCTTTGTATTCGTCCAGGTTGACCGTAGTAACCTTGGAAAAATCCAGATCTCCTTCCTCATAGTGGCGGACCAGCTCTTTGTAGATTCCTACCGGACTGGAGCCTGTAGCAAGTCCCAGCACACAGTCAGGCTTCTCTGTCATAACAGAAAAAATAATGTTTGCTGCTTTTCTGCTTACCTCATCGTAATCTCTGGCTTTGATAATTCTCATTTTTCTTTATCTCCTTTTTAAAATAATTTATCCATAACAGCTTTTGAGGCGTTTTCTCTGTATTTTCTGCTGGTCTCATAGTTTCTCCTCCGATATTCCTGGTAAAGGAGGTCTATGAGGTACATCTGTCCGATCTTTGCAGATACAGACCCTCCCTCCATTGGTCCTTCATTGGCCCCGGATTGAAGGACCACATCGCAGTAAGCGCTGAGGGGAGATTTCCGGAACCGGGTGATACAGCCGATCCCTGCTCCTGCCTGCCGGGCGATCTTTGCAGTATAAATATTATCTTTGGTGGCCCCGGAGTAGGAAAGAAACACCAGAAAGTCTTCCTCTGTCATAGAGGCTGCTGTAACCGCCTGCATATGGGGGTCTGCTATACTGTATGCTTTTCCTGATATACTCATGAACTTATTTCCTGCTTCCTGAGCGATCAGCTGGCTGTCGCTGATACCAAAGAAAAAAATCCGCCGGGCTTTCTCCATTCTCTCCAGAAATCCCTCAAAACTTTCCTGGTTTAAAAGCCGGTAAGTTTCTTCCAGAGCCTCTGTGTGCTTCTGAAGAAGCCTTTCCGCAGATTCCTTCAGAGTTTTTTCCAGGCTCTGATTGTCTTCCCTGGGCGCCCATTCCTCGTCCTGTTCACTCATTCCCAGAGAAAGCAGCATCTTAAACTCCTGATATCCCTGAAGGTTCATGGTCCTGCAGAACCGGTACACACTGGTCTCTCCTACCTGACAGGCATCTGCCAGATCGGTAATCGACATAAACAGTACCTGCCGTGGATTCTGAAGAACATAGTCCGCCACCTTTTTCTCCACCTTTGTAAGAGAATGATAGGTTTCCTCAATGTTCTGCATAAAATGGTTCTGCTCCATGTTCTCACCTCCTGCCGTTGTGTTCTGATGCTAGGGTAACATGGTCGGAAATTTTTTTCAATATTTTTCATAATAAAAATTTCTTTTTTATTATGATTCTTCTTTTGTCAAGCTAACAAAAAGTATCCTTTATTTGTAATATTTTGCTGATTAGCACCTGGCTTTTTCATCCGTTCAGGTTACAAGTGCTGAGGAAAACAACATTTCTGAACCAGAGCCTATTGCTGAGGGAGGAGAAGAAGATCCTGTCCAGGAAGATTTTCTGATTGAAAACGGGGTACTTCTTGAATATCGTGGTTCAGAGGAACATGTGACGATTCCTTCGTATTTGACCAATCTCCCAAGCTAAAAAAAGTAATTTTTGCAGAAGGGACCCAGGAAATCAATGTAAGTCAAAACTTTTTTTACGGCTGTGCAGTAGAAGAAGTTGTTTTGCCGGAATCGGTAAAGAAAATCGGGGATTATGCATTTTCAGAGATAGCTGCCTTAAAGGAAATTAATCTTCCTGACTCTATAACAGAAATTGGTACAGAAGCATTTCGCAAGTGCAGCGGATTAACAAACATAAAACTTCCTGAAGGTTTGACGGCATTAGGCGGAAGAGCCTTCGCAGAATGCGAAAATCTGGCAGAAATATATATACCTGCGCATCTGACAGATGCGGGCGGCTATATAGAGGATGAAAACGGAAATGCCAGCTATTCTTCTCCATTCTATGGCTGTGCTGCTCTAAGGACCGTATATTTTTCAGAAGATCTTGCGGAAATCCCTCCGGCCCTTTTCGCTGACAGTAATGTAGCAGAAATTACCATTCCAGAAACCGTTACAACTATAGGAAAACATTCTTTTTCCGTTTCCTTACAGGTTCTTGTTCCCGGCGATACCAATAAGGACGCAGAAGTAAGCTTATTTGACAGCTACAAAATCGTAGATCATGCTTCAGACTCCCTGTCCTCCCTTGATAAAACGGCTGGAAACTTTACGGGAGATGATGCCGTGGATCAGAAAGACGCAGAGTATCTGTTAAACTTTCTGACAAGAGGAGACGTGGATTATGCTATGAAAGCCCTGCGTCTGAACAATACTGCTCTGAAAACAGATGAAAGCCAGCTTGTTCAGAATATCTCCCTTGGAGAACTGGCAAAAGGAATTGAACAGATCCGGGGAATACAGCTGGATATTTTCGGTCTGAAAGAAAACGGCTTGTCCGCTGTCAGCACCGCTGAAAGCGCCAAGACGGACTTTGTAAACTCCGTCTACAGCACAGGGGGGATTATGTCCGAATGATCGCCGCAGATTATGAGGGATACAGCAGTTTTACAGACAGTACCCTTACCGTAAGATACAGCTGCGATTCCCAAAAACGTCTGCAGGGAAGGCTTTATATTCAGACAGATTCTGAAACCCTTGTAAAAGATGTGGAATTTGTATTTGACGGACAGGAAGTGGATCCCGAAAAACTGGAGGCCGGATCTGCTTTTCAGATACAGGTAACGGTTAAAAATACCGCCTCTGAAGTATTGCCTGGAAATGTTTATTTCACCATCAGCGAAACCGTAGACGGGCTGCCGCAGAAGCTCTGTACGATCCAGGAAAATCCCTGGTGCAACGGCGATATCAATAACAGCAGCCAGGTACAGAACCTGATAATCCCGATACGGACCAGCCGGGTACGGAACCTGATAATCCCGATACAAACCAGCCGGACGCAGAGCCTGGAACTTCTACGAAAAATCCAGATACTAACCAATCCGGAACTTCATCGAAAGAGCCTCAAACCTCCGATGAAGAATCATCCAAAGCTATATCCGGCAAGAAAGCGGAAAATACTCCCAATGGGGAAAATAGTACATCTGCAGATAAAGATTCTGTTACTACAGGAGATAAAACAATTTTATCTCTTCTGTTCTTCTATTCTCCTTATCCCTGGCCGCAGTATTCACATGCTTAAGGAAAAGAAAACATAATTAAGTCAAAAATCCTCGCAGCAGTCGCCAAATGGATATGCAAACCTGTTCATTTGGCTCACTGCCTGCAGGAATAGACAGCTCTTATTTTGTTTTCTTATTTTTCTTAACAATGGGCCTCATGTAAGTCTGTCTGCCGAATTACCCCAGCAGTTCCAGCAGTTCCTCTTTATCAAAGGTTCCGCTGCTCATTCCATCTCCGCTTAAGATACTGTCTGCCAGCTGACGCTTCTGATCCTGAAGGCGGATAATATTTTCTTCAATAGTTCCCTTAGCCACCAGACGATATACATTGACTACATTTTCCTGGCCGATCCGGTGGGCTCTGTCCGTGGCCTGATCCTGGACCGCCGTATTCCACCATGGATCATAATGGATCACAATATCCGCTGCCGTCAGGTTCAGACCTGTTCCCCCTGCCTTCAGAGAAATACAGAATACCGGTGTGTCATCCTCCTGGAAGACCTTTACCATCTCCTGGCGCTTTTCTTTAGACACAGATCCGGTCAGAAGGTAATAAGGAATCTTTCCCTGGTCCAGTCTTTTGCAGAGCTGGTCCAGCATAGTAGTGAACTGGGAAAACAGCAGTACCTTGTGGCCTCCTGCCGCCGCATTATTGATCAGCTCCAGGCAAAGGCTTTCCTTGGCAGAAATCGGCAGGTAATTCTCATAAAGAAGTCCCGGGCAGCAGCAGATCTGCCGCAGTTTTGTGAGTTCCGCCAGGATCTGGAGCTTTGCATTTTTGAATTCTTCTTCATTTTGTTTTTCCATAAACATTTTCAGCCTCTGCACATGGGCGTCATAAATTCTTTGCTGTTCCGGCTCCAGCTTTACATAAGTATTTTTTTCCAGCTTGTCCGGCAGATCCTTCAGCACATCTTTTTTCAGCCTCCGCAGAATAAAGGGCCTCACCATCTTCTGCAGTTTCCGGGCTGTCTGGGTATCCTGGCGGATAATAGGCTGTTCAAAGTCTCTCCTGAAAGAAGGATAAAGTCCGAAAAATCCGGGCATCAGATAATAAAAAATACTCCACAGCTCACTAAGGCGGTTTTCCACAGGCGTTCCTGTCAGCGCCGCCCGGAACTGTGAACGGATCCTTCGCACCGCCCTGGCCGCCTGGGTACTGTGATTCTTAATATACTGGGCCTCGTCCAGGATCTGGCAGGAAAAGTCCAGATCCCGGTAAAAACTGATATCCCTTTTCAGCAGATCATAAGAAGTTACCAGAACCTCTCTTTTCCCTGCATTCTTTATCCATGTCTCCCGTTCCCGGGCATTTCCGGCTACCGCCCGCACAGGAAGCTCCGGCGCAAACCGTTCCAACTCACTCAGCCAGTTATAGACCAGAGAAGCCGGCGTAACAATCAGCGTGCGGCAGTTCTCCTCTTCCCCGGTTTTCCGGTACTGGATCACAAGAAAAGCAATGACCTGAAGAGTCTTTCCAAGTCCCATATCATCGGCCAGGATACCGCCGAATCCGCATTTTTTCAGCCTGCACAGCCATTTTACCCCTGTCTTTTGATATTCTCTCAGAATTCTGTCCAGGTCCCCGGGAATCCTTTCCTCCTCCAGATCCTCATCCATAGCCCGGACTTTTTCTTTCAGTTCCTGATTTTCTCGGACCTCCAGATGAGTACGGCATTCTATCTGTTCCTCCACATAAAGCGCCCGGCAGCCCGGCAGCTGGATGTGCGGCTTCTCCAGATCCTTCTCACGGATCCCAAGATCATTCAGCAATTCATACAGTTCCTGAAGTTTGGGATCCCGCAGATCCAGCACCTCACCATCCTGCAGCCGGTAATATTTCTTTTTCTGACGGTAGGCAGAGAATATCTCCGCCAGTTCTTTCCTGGAAAAGTTATCTGCAGACACCTGAAGTTCCAGAAGATTCCCGGACAGAGATATTCCTGCAGTTACACTGTTGGTCCTGTGAAGTTTCAGTTTCCGCAGATTTTCCGAAACAAACACTTCTCCCAGTTCTTTCAGCTTTTCAATCCCTTCTGTGACAAATTGAAGGAGTTTTTCCTCATCTCCGGTCAGTACCAGCTGCTCTTCTTTCGGGTCAAAAGCGTTAAACCAGGGAGTCAGGAGCTCCTGTATCTCCGCCTCGTGAAACAGATCTCTCTTTGAGGGCTCCTGGTCTTCCCTGAGCAGATTGTAATTGGTTTCTCCATACACAGCCACCGGCCGGCAGCTGATCTGATCCTGCCGGGGCATGTCCAGATAAAACCGGAAAGCTGCCTCTGGGAGGATATACTCCTCCTCCCGGAAATTCTTTCGCCGAATCTTTGCATAACTGGAAACTTCCGGCAGAAAGGCGCTGCAAAAAACCGGCAGGTCTTTTTCCTGTATGAATAAGGTGTTCTGTCTTTTTTCCTCCAGACACTCCAGAAGACCTTCTAATGGCGTATCCCTCTCCCTCGGAATGAGAAAGATCTTTCCATTTTGAAAGCTAATTCTCTGGTTCTTTCCCGTAAAACATTGTCCGATTTCCAGTTTTATCTCCAGTCCTCCGTCTTTTCCGGTAAGGTTCAGTTTCATCCCCGGTTCCTGCCTGATAATCTGCCAGTTTTCCTCTGTGCCCTTCTCCTGAACAATGATCCGATCTTCTGGATAAACCTGGAAGAACCGCTCCAGTTCATAGCCGTCCATGGAAATCTCTTTGCATTTTTCCATATAGCTGCCTCTGCCGAAATTCCTGTAATAAACCTTCTGCATATAATATTTCCGGTTTTCTTCCGCCCAGTCCAGGATATACTCAGCCAAGGGCCGGGATTTTTCTGTAAACGTCTCCAGGTTATGGATAAAGTCCAGCTTTTTCCCATAAGAATGCTCTCTGTGATCTTTGATATCTCCTGCCAGTTCAAAAATATCCTTTACCACATATTTCTGGTTCCGGCCTATCCGGAAGGATACCTCTGCATGATCCCGTTCCAGCTTCAGATGGGACTCCAGTTCCACAGTTCCTTCCATGTCTTTCTCTCTGATATGCCCCTGCTTCTGCCGGCTCAGGGAGTCCAGCAGCTCTCTGGCCTCCCGGTCCGTGGTCCTCTGCCTGGCCGCTGCGGTTTTCCGTGCTCCATAGCGTCCCGGCGCCAGCATAGGCGAAGCTTTTTTTCCCGTATTCAACACATATTCGCTGAGAAGTTTCTGCCTCCTACAGTAGTCCTCATATTCCAGAAGAACCGCTACACAGTGCTTGCAGATTCCATCATACTCCCAGTAAGCGGGACACTCACACTGGATTTCTACGATTTCTTCGGTTTCTGTATCATAGACGCCGGACACAAAATAGCTGTTGCCGTAGCTCCCCTCCACTGCGGCCTCCAGCAGATCCAGATTATCCTCCCGTCCTACGGAAAACTTTTCTATCATCCATCCGGTGCTGTATATCTGTTTTCCTCTTTCATAAAAACGGCTGCTTGTCATTTGTTTTATCTGCTGTTTTGTGATCATTTTATCTAAGTCCTTTCCCTGGGCTTTATCTCCCGGCTTTTTCTTTATTTTACGGCACCATTCAATATAGCACAAGAAAAATCAGTCAAAGTCCCTTGCTGCGGC
>DWYL01000015.1 GCA_019118685.1 Candidatus Blautia merdipullorum | reverse complement strand
GTATATTTGTCGATTTCCTTTTGCCATAACCTCCGCAAACCATCTGTAATAATGTTCCCTCTACCTTTTGCAATCAGGTCTGCTTCTCGTTCTTCAATAGAGCGGAGCGCATCTTTATTGATTAAGGTACTTTTACATTTTGTAACAAAGGCGGTAAAACTGTCGCAAATAAAACTCTTTTGGAAGCCGCGCTCATGGTCTGCAAAGGAGATAGCACCATTATCCAAAGAAATCAAAATATAGTTTCCAAATAAATCACAGGCGATTGGAAATTGCTTTTGGGCAATCCAATCTGGCAGGTCGGAAAGACAGTCAAAACTGTACCTTACATTTCCAAAGCCAAAAAAGCCGCGCAAATCGAAAGAAATCTTTGCCGCTTTATATTTTGTGTTTGGGGTGTCGCCACCATTGTATTTTATAAGAAACTTCCGGTAGTCTTGGGGAAGCTTCGTTGAAAATCTCGTTTCTAAGTCACTGATTCGCATGGCTGCGTGATTGTTGGAGAAATGAGAAATTAGCATAAGTAAATTTTTCCCCCTGTTTACCTCCTGCTGGCCAGACAAAGTGTCCAGAAATTAGGACGGGCGGTTATGCCCTCCTGACTTTGGGGCACTTTGCCCCAGCGGGGACGAGACCTTTTTCATTATCGTAATAGACTTGATTTTTCTGTTCCGCGTTCAACCTTTTCCATTCCAATCCGTTCAATCAACCAATTTATAACTGGCTCTCCGTCCTTATAATGCCTTGATGAAAAATCAACGGAAATATGTTTGCCAGTGTCCAGCATAAAAGTTATATAAGGAACCCTGTGGACTCCCACGCGCCTAAAGCGTTCATCTACCTTTTCGATCCTGCTCAACGGAATAACAACAAGTCGGCTTTTGTTTCTGCTTATAATAAAATCATGGAGCAAGTGAATTTCTCCATACGCAACTTTATAGACGGGATGCTTTGTAGTATATTGCTGTTCCAACATTATAGTTTCGTTGTCAGAGAGGCTATGTGTATCTGTTTTGCTTTGTAAAAAGCGTGTGACTGCAACGCCCAAAGCAAAAATGATGATGACAGAAAAGGCAACGGCAAAGACTGGTAACAAGGGGCGTACCTCTGGAATAAAGTAAACGGCAATCAAGCACAAAATAAGTCCCGCCACATACAAACCGAACCTTTGAACTTCTTTCTTTAGAAAGCCATTTATAATTTTTTTCATATTACCTCACCTCGTAATTATATTTTCTCCACCACCCGGCTTTGGGACACTTTGTCCCAGCGGAGACGCGGCCTGTCTGCCGCGCCTTTGTTTTTTCATGTACTCTCATTCTTTTTGTCTGTAACCCAATTCATAAAAACTTCTCCTGCACCAATATTAGTTTTTGCTGAACAAATCTCTTTATATTGATAAGCAACATTAAGTTTTTTTGTTTTCACATCATAAATCATTTTAATCTCTGTGGGGGTGGGATAGTTGTATTTCGCACATACTTCTTTAATCTTGTCCAGTCCGTGTGTCCCTGTTCTTAAAAGTTCCATAGCACGAAAAGGGGCGATCCCCATTTCATTTAATGTTTTGATTTTTCCGTCTAATTCAAAGAACACATTGAACATCTGGCTCTTGGCTTCTATGGAGCAATATGCAAATATCTTATCCTCTGCTTTACCGACCATATTTAACGTAAGCGCAATCAGTTCAGACTGCGTATCCATCAATTCATCTTCAAACACTGTATTCTTCTTTCCGCCTTTTAGCTTATCAAAAATCCCCATATAAATTCTTCCTCCTTTTTACCTTCTGCTGGCTGGACAAAGTGTCCAGAGGTGGGGCGGCTACTGATGTTGGGCTTTTCGCCTTGCTTTTTTCTGTGCGTGCTTGCTTCTGTTATCTTGTTCAGGCGTGGAAATACTCACTTTAAGCGTAATTCCTGCGTTAATACGATCCTGAATCCGCTCTTCAATGGTGCGACATCGCCTCAGCTTCTTGCTTTTGCATTTCTGTAACCGTTATCCAGCCATGTAATTCTATCATTTTCATTTCACCTTTCTTTAACAGCTGGAAATATAATAAGACAGTGCTTTGTCACAGAAAAGCACTGTCTTATCATGTGATACCGAAGGCTGCTTGATTTTCAAATGATTTCAATGGAACTTTAATTGTTCAGCATTTAGGCTCCGCCCACTCACACGCTATTTGTGCTTTTTCGAAAAACACCTATATGCACAATTAAGGATAATTATATTTAAATCGTAATCAGAGATGGCCCGATATGATGCGTAATAATTATTGATTGTAGTATTTTTGGTATTCCGGCAGAATGCCGTATTCGTTGGTGATGACCTCTTTGGAAAGAGGCTGGTCGAATGGGACAGCGAGGTATGGAGAACCCTGGAACGGCTTTTTTCCCTGCCAGAGCTGTTCATATAGCTTCCATCGTTCTGCCGTCATGGATTTTGGGTCATTCTTATCCTCATGCTGCCAGAACTGGCCGCCCAGCAGATAGCTCTCCATCATTTCTTCCCAATTCTGAAAAAAGGACTGTGCCTTCATCCCGGCATCCACACACAGATCCAGCATTTCCTGCATACTGATATAACCGGCCAGATAGCAACATTGCGTGATATATGCGCAACGTCCCATGTCCCAGCCTAACAGGGCATTTTCCCCATAGCGCCGCCATGCCAG
>DWYL01000114.1 GCA_019118685.1 Candidatus Blautia merdipullorum | reverse complement strand
ATTTCTTTTACGATTTCATATAGAGCATTGGGAGCCAGAGTATCATCATGGTCGGAGAACATAATATAGTCTCCGGAAGCCATCTCAATGGCCCGGTTCGTGTTTTCAGAAATCCCGTCATTGCTTTCCAGCCTTTTATATAAAATCCTGGAGTCTTCCCCATAGGATTTTTTGATAAATTCCTCTGCTCTGTCATTGTCGCTTCCGTCAGCCAGACAGAGCTGGAAATTTCCATAGGTCTGGTCTGTAACGGATTTCAGCAGTTCATCCAGGTACTGTATGGGCGTATTGTATAAAGGTATCACAATACTGATCAGAGGTGTATAGGAAAACGCCGTTTTTCTCTGAGCTTCCAGCTCCCCTTCTCCTGGCAGATTCTGACTAATCCACTTCACATAAGGATAAGGCCGGTTCTTATAGTCCTCTGCTTTTTTAAGAATCTTCTTGGTAAATCCAGACATGCCATAGGCACGCAGATACCGCATTCCCTTTTGACAATACTTTCCGGCTTTTTCTCCCATGATCTTGGACTTCTGGAGATTTATCCGACGGATGGTGCGGCATTTTTCTCCCTGGAAAACCAGGCGGAGACTTTTCTCCTGGTCAAAAGGAATTTCCGCCAAAAATCCTGCATACTTTCCCACATCCCATTCCTGGAACTGTTCCTGTACATCAGCGCGGTTCACCCTCTCGATCCGGCAACTGAGCTTATTGCCGCTGTTGTCTGTAACATAAATATCAAGAGGCGACTGATACACTGCCCAGCCGCTGACTGTACACTTTTTTCGCTGAAAGTCTACATCCAGGTAATCTACAAAATACTGGGGCATGTTTCTTCTCCGCTGGATATTTCCTGTCTTTCCGGAAAACCACCGCAGCTTTCTGCCGCCCTGAAGGACAAAAACCGATAACTTTTTATAGCCTGAGAGATCTTCCGGCAGCTGGATCTCAACTGCAGACTGTTCCACATCTCTCTTCACAGTAAAGTTCTCCTGCTTTTCCTGATCTAAGTATACTTCTACTTCACAGTCTCTCGGAAGATTTCCCTGAATGATATACTTATTTTTATCTGCCAGGCTGAACCTGTCCCTGACCGCTTCTATTATTTCCTGTGCCATTAAAATCTCCTCTTTATTCATCTGCTGTCCGTAAAGAACAGTCTCCTTTTTTCAAAGTCAAGTTTTTATTATAATAAGGATCTCCTTTTTTCAGGATTTCCGGCCACTTCTTCTCAAATCTGTGGACTTCCCCGGCGAACCGCTTCAGCTGAGCAGCTGTTTCCTCTTTTCCTCTGGATTTCGATTCATAATGATATAGTTCTGCATAAGGAGTAAATACCACCAGTTTTCCTTCTTTTCTCACTTTCATACAGTAGTCAATATCATTAAAGGCCACCTGAAATCCCTCGTCAAATCCTTTTACCTTCTGGAAAAGTTCTTTTTTTGTCATCATGCAGGCAGCCGTCACTGCACTGTAATCCTGAACGCTGACCAGTCTGGCGCAATATCCATATTCTCCTCTTTCTGAGCCGCAGAAAATATGTCCTGCAACCCCTCCCAGACCGATGATGACCCCTGCATGCTGGACCGTATCGTCAGGATAATACAGCTTGGCTCCTGCGATCCCCACGTCCTCCCGCTGACAGTGGCCCAGCATTTCTTCTATCCAGCCTTCCGTTATGATTTCTACATCATTATTCAAAAACAGAAGGTACTCTCCCTGTGCATAGGATACTGCGAAATTATTGATTGCCGCATAATTGAACTCTCTTTTCCAGGTAATGACCCGGATATTCTCCTTCAGGTTCTGGATCATCTCATAATAAGCAAAGGTGTCTTTTTCCTCACTGTTATTTTCTACCACAAGGATTTCATAATTATCATAAGAAGTCCTTTCCCAGATGGATTTCAGACATTTATCCAAATCTTCCACATGATCCTTATTAGGAATAATAATGGATACCTTTGGATGTCCCGTCACTTCGTAGATCGTCCTGTATCTGCCGAACAAAGGCGTAAGTTCCACCTTGGCCTTTATGTCAAGTCTGGCATAATGAGCTTCCAGAGCCTTCTTTCCCGCCTCAAAAGCATACATTTTGCTTTCTGGTTTCCCAGCTGTGGAATTAGGGTGGGAACGCCAGTGATATAAGATCTTGGGTATATGAATGATCTTTTTGGCTTTCTCACAGCATCTCAGGATCAGATCAAAGTCCTGGGCGCCGTCATACTCATGTCGGAATTTACCTGCCTCTTCCAGAAGAGAACGCTTTACGGTAAAAATATGACAGATGTAATTGCTGCTTCTCAAAAAGTCGATATTGTAATCCGGCTTAAAGCTGGGATCAAAATAGTCTTTTCCGTCCATGGTGACTTTATCTTCATCTGTATAAATAATATCTGCGTCCCTGTTTTTGTTGATGGCTTTTACAATCTCAAAAAGTGCGTCCCTGGTCACTACATCGTCATGATCAGACAACATAATATATTCTCCCGATGCCATATCAATAGCGGCATTGGTGTTCTCAGAAATCCCCATATTTTTTTTCAGCTTCTGGTAGCGGACCCTGGGATCCTTTCCATATCTCTTTTTTATAAGTTTTCCAGGCCCTTCCTCTGAACTGCCGTCAGCAAGACAGATTTCCAGATTCCCGTAAGACTGGCCCAGCAGAGAATCTATGATCTCTTTCAGATATTTTAAAGGCGTGTTGTACAAAGGGATCACTACACTGATCTTTGGGGCATAAGAAAATCTGTATTTTTTCTGACGTTTCAGCACAGGACCTGTAGCACTGTGCTGTTTAAACCAAAGATTATAATCTCCATACTGGGGATTCATCTGAACTTCCAGATAATGATAAAAAGCTTTCCATCCATACTTTTGAACATATTCCTTATTCTGCCGGAAGTTCTCTCTTCCTACAGCTTTTAACAGACTTCCCTGTTTTGAGTTTTCAAACTCTGCCCTTTTCAGATCCACAGATATTTTTTTCTTCACATATCCATTATCAATGCAGATAAAAATATATTTCCCCTGGACCTTATTCCGGCTTATTTTAATCAGGAAACCGGTCTCATAGTCCTGGTTCTGAAGCCGGAACTTCTGGTTTACGTCAGGACGGACCATTCTCTGGATATTGCAGGGCTGCTTCTCATGATTCTCCCTCTCTGTCCAGATCTGCTCTCCTCTCTCCGCATCCAGAACCCAGCCCCGAATGCTTATTTCTTCTTTTTGGATTTGAATCTCGTCAATGTTATAAAAGATCGTATCTGCATATTCTTTTTTGATTTTTTCCACATCCAGAGAATAAATCTCTTCTTCCCCCTGAGAGGTGATCACAAAAACCCCGATCTCCTGATAATTATTTATGATCTCCTCTAGATTTGA
>DWYL01000113.1 GCA_019118685.1 Candidatus Blautia merdipullorum | reverse complement strand
AAGGGCCAGGCTTTCCCGGAATTTATGCAGAAGATCATTAAGGCTGAAGGATTGGTAAACTACATTAACAGCCAGCAGAAATAGCAGAGGATTTTAAATAAAATAAAGAGGGATAAGGAAATTGTTCAACGGCTGATAATTGGCTGTAATAACAGAAAGCGGATATATCGTGAGATGCGATATATCCGCTTTCTGTTGTATCTATTGTATTTACTCCTTGGAACAGTAAATCTCAATAGCCTGCCTCGGTTACTTTTGTAGGTTTTAAAAGGCCGATAGCATCATAATGGTGCAGTGTGCGCACACTTACTCCTGTGAGTTTGCTGACTTCATTTACTGTTCGCATAATTATCCCTCCCATGTAAATATATCATAAACTATGACGTAGCGTCAGAGTCAAGAGGCTCAAAAAAGTTTTTGCGAATAACTTTGGAAAAATCGGAAGGTAGTGAAACCAATTGTCCTGCAACTAGCTATTTACTTCCTACAAAATATCTTTTCGACTGTATTTCCAATAAGCAAAAAGTATTCCGATGATCCCATAAATCATACCCAGAATAACCAGATGTATATCCAGACTTACATTGGTGATAATATCTGTCCCTTCCGCATATCCAAAGGGAGTGATATATTTTAAAAATCCGGCGGCCTCGGAGATATTGGCAATGATATTAAAAAAATACAGGATAACTGCAATGCCCAGTCCGATTCCAAGGCTTCCCCTGCGCAGAAAAGCAGAGATGCCAAAGCAGATGCCGCCAATCTCAAGCTGAAGGAGAAAATAGGCCAGATGGAGAAGCAGCAGTTCTTTCCATGGAATCTCTTCCCCGATCCAGACAACAGAAGCCAGGGATAGAAATAAGACAATTATGTTCAACAGGAAGAGCTGAAAAACTACAGCCAGCAGTTTCTCTGTAACAATGCGGCGGCGGGTTACCGGGTGAGTAAGAAGAAATTCGCCGGTATGGTCTTTTTCCTCTTTGGAAAGCATGGAAACAGCACAAAGAGCTGCAAACAGAGCTCCTCCCAGTCCAAGGATATTCCCGCATTCTATGGAATAAAAGCCCAGAAGGGTGCCAAAACTGACCTGATCCATGCCGAAAGCCTGGCTGAAGCTTCCCATTGAGGAAAAGGCATCACTGACTTCCTCCATCTCACTTTCCATTTCAGGAAAAAGAAAGATACAAACTGCCAGGAGAAATCCAATAGCTGCCGTCCAGATGAGTAAGGTATTTCTGCTCTGACGCATTTCGTGTTTCAGGATTGTCATTGAATATTGCCTCCTTCCGTATAGTAATGAAGAAAGATCTCTTCCAAATCTGGTTCAGAGATATTCAGATCCTTTATGGGCTGGGAAGAAAGAACCTGGAGCAGCAGATTGATATCACCGCTGTAAAGAAAGCTGCTTTCCTCCTCTGTACTTTGCAGGTCCCGGATACCGTCAAGGCCTTCCGGAGTAAATTTTCCATGAACCGTTACCCGTTTTGCACTGGTCCGGGACAGTTCTTCTACGCTGCCTGAAGCTATGATCTGTCCCTTTCGGATAATGGCAGCCCGGCTGCAGTAGCGCTGGATCTCGGACAGGATATGTGAGGAAAGAAATACGGTCATGCCCTTCTGGTTTTTCTCCCGGAGAATAGAGAAAAATTCACGCTGCATGAGCGGATCCAGGCCGCTGGTGGGTTCATCCAGGATACACAGCCGGGGCTCATGCTGAAGGGCGCAGACAATAGCTGCTTTTTTACGGTTTCCAAAGGAAAGTTCCTCTATTTTTCTGGAAGTATCTAACTGAAGTCTTTCGCATAAAAGTCTTCCGGCCTGCCGGCAGTCTTTTTTATGAAGGTCTGCAGATAGACGGAGAAGTTCCTTTACCCGCATTCCTGAATAGAAGACTGCCTCAGCAGGCAGATAACCGATCTGGGAGAGGATTTCTTTTTGATCCTTTACAATGTCCATTTCCAGGATAGAAGCTGTTCCCCTGCTTTTGCGGATAAGTCCCAGGAGGGTGCGGATGGTGGTGCTTTTTCCTGCTCCGTTAGGGCCGATAAATCCATAGAATTCTCCTTCTTCCACTTCCAGGTTCAGGTCCTGTATTCCCGGATTTTTTCCGTAAAATTTTGTCAGCCCGGAAGTCTTGATTGCTTTCATGTTACCCCCTCTTTCTGTTTCAGATTTGTTTCCAAAATAATATCATTTATGGATGGTATTGACAACGATTTTCCCTTAGGATACCCTGTAACTGAAACAAGAATTTGATTTTAACTTACATAAATGGAGATATGAAGATGACGACCATCGGAATTGTGGAAGATGACAGACTTTTGAATGAAGCCCTGGCCAGAATGCTGGAAAAGAAGGGATATCATCCTCTCCGGGCCTATACTTTGGAAGAGGGGATGAAGCTTATCCGGCAGAAGCCGGAACTGATCATTCTGGATATTAACCTTCCCGACGGTGAGGGGACCAGGATCTGTCAGGCAGCCAGAGAATACAGCAGGATTCCGGTACTGTTTCTCACAGCCAGAGACGAAGAGGAAGATATGCTCCGGGCTTTTGATCTGGGAGCTGATGATTATCTGGTAAAGCCTTTTTCTATGGCAGTGCTGCTGAAACATGTGGAAGCGGTCCTCCGCAGGACACAGGGGGAGAAGGAAGTTTTTCTCTACCGGGGGCTTACCATAGATCCGGAGAGAAAACAGGTGGCAAGAGAGGGGGAAGAGATCCGTCTCACTCCAAGGGAATATGCCCTTTTGGATCTGCTGGCAAGGAACCGGGGAAGAGTACTGACCAAGACCATGATCCTGGAACAGATCTGGGACAATCAGGGAGCCTTTGTTGAGGAAAATACCGTGAATGTAACCTTAAACCGTCTGAAAAAGAAAATTGAGCCGGACCCGGAAAATCCTGTGTATATCCGGAATGTATTCGGCCTGGGCTATACTTTTGGAGATTAGAAGATGTTTCAGTTTCAGAACAGAAAAGAAATGGAGGC
>DWYL01000112.1 GCA_019118685.1 Candidatus Blautia merdipullorum | reverse complement strand
GCCACTTTTTCATCTTAAAAATCCTGCAATGCAGGATTTTTACCGCAGTTTTAATCGGGATTGCGAACTTGTTTCGCAATTACCTACTGAAGATATTATAGAATAGTTTTCTTTTTCCTCTTTTGCCCTTTTGCAGCTCTGACATATCCCCTTTTTGAAAAATTATCCCCCGGGGAAGAACCAGCGGTCATAGAACCACTGGTGACTTGCACATTGACAAAAGGGGATTGAAGCATAATATACGGAATCTTGACATATAATATATATAAGCGGATGGTCTTCCGCCAGGGGATAACCTATTTTAAATAGTGTCTCGCAGGGCTTCGCCGTATTTTTCTTTATATCGGTCAATACATTCCTGGATCACTTCTATAGCTTCCGCAGCGCCGCCGAATTCCTTTACCGCTGTTTTCTTTCCTTCCAGGTCCTTATAAACTGTAAAGAAATGACGTATCTCGTCAAAAATATGCTTTGGCAGATTCGAGATCTCCGCATAAGACTGATAAGTAGGATCCGCCCATGGAATAGCTATGATCTTCTCGTCTCCGGCTCCTCCGTCTGTCATATACATCACACCGATGGGGTAACACCTCACCAGTGTAAGGGGTTCAAGTGCTTCCGTACATAAGACCAGCACATCCAGGGGATCCCCGTCATCTCCTAAAGTACGGGGAATAAATCCGTAATTCATGGGATAATGGGTGGATGTATAAAGCACCCTGTCCAGAATAATCAGCCCCGTTTCCTTATCCAGCTCATATTTCTTTTTGCTCCCCTTAGAAATCTCCACAACAGAAATAAAGTCTGTGGGAAATATCCTGTCTTCACTGATATCATGCCATATATTCATCCCGACGCTCTCCTTCCTTTTGCTATGCTTTTCTTTCTGGATTTATTGTAGAATAATTCAATTCCATACAGAATAGCCAATAAGTTTTTATGTATATACCGAAAGGTTATGTCGATTTTTGTTTTTAATCGGAACTACCTCCCACTTCCGGATTTTCCCTTTCCAGGCCGCATTCGCAAAAAAATCCCTTAGATCGGAATGTCTGAGAATAAACATTCCATCTAAGGGATCGTTTTTTCTTATTATTTATATTTCATGTGTCACGATTCAGCCTCTTTTACCCCCGCATAAGACCAGGTTGCTCCCCGGTCTGAGGATTGAAACAGGATCCCGTCCTGTTCTCCTGCCCCTGTTGTCACCAGGACTGTAAGCGTTCCATCCTGTTCCTGGGGCATGCCTATATAGTCGTAATCCTCCACCGTAAATCCATATTCCGTTCCACTCTCCGGGATCTGGGAAACGGAGTCCATAGGAAGCTGCACCTGGGTAAAAGTCTCTCCTCCGTCTCTGGTCATATACAGACTGGAATAGGACTGGGAGGCTCCTGTAAGACCGGCAAAACCCAAGTTTTCATCGAAAAATATCAACCCCTCTGTCACCCCGATCTGTCCTCCGAAAGGATCTTCATTGGACATTGTCCAGGCAGTCCCGCCGTCTTCTGTCTTTTCTATCTGGTAAAATCTGCTGCCGGCCGCAGCGTCGGCCACCACCAAACGCCAGCCCTGATCATCATTCAAGAAGAAATACATAGTTCCGTCTGTATTATCCACGCTCCAGGTCTTGGCTTCTTTGGCAGTCTCTGTCTGCTGCTCCTCCTGCTCCTCATCCAGGATTTCCTGGCTTATATACTCCGGCTCCATAATATACCGGACAGGAATCACATCCTCTGCGTCAGGGATATGAAGAGACACCTCAAATCCCAGGATTTCTCCTCCTCCATTCAGCAGGTCAAAACGGCTGGTTCCTGCATCTGTGCCGTCGCCGTCCACATCTCCAGGGAGATATTCCAGCCCCGCTGCCGAGCTGAAGGAACGCCTTCCCATATAGAGAATTTCAAATTCTTCTCCCATATCGGCTTCGGCCCAGGCCTGGACTCTCTCCTCACAGGAGGCTTCCCGGAGAATCGTAAGCATGGGTTCCAGACGCTTATCTTCTGTATAATCTGTCGTGGCATTACCATTGACCCGGACTGTCATATTCCGGCCTCTGCTCTCGTCATAGTCCACCAGATAAGTCTGGGTTTCTCCGTTCTTGTCCTGACCATATAAAAATGTATAAATAGTCTTGATCTTTCCATTCTTGTCAAAGGTCATCTGATATTGATTGACAAGGTAAAGCTCCTCCGGCATGTCCAAAGCATTATCCAGATCTGTAAGAACGCCCTCCACGCCGTCCTCAAAAAAATTGTCGTGTTCCAGTGTCACTTCCTTCTGATTCATCCACTGATCTATTTTCCAGGAAAGCATTCCATGATAGGGAATCCCCGCATAGATGATCCTGCCGATGAGATAAGCAGTAGCAATAGATACAACAATCCCCTCTGCCCATAGGATCTTTGTCTTTACAGGATTTTTCTGGTTCTCTTTCGCTCTGTATTTTCTGGAGATCAGCCACAGTACAAAGCTTGCCAAAAATACAGCTGTTGCCGGCAGAATGATCATAAGATGGGGCCTGATCCCTCCAAACTGACACAGATGCCATATCTGATACAAAATAAAGATGTAACAGATCAGACTGATCTTTCCGCAGATCTGATAGATGATTTTCATATTTCCTCCTGACCCGGTGTTTTCTGCATTTACCCTTTAATATTGCACTTATCCCCTTTCTAAGTCAAGTCTTGTTTTCTTTCGTTTTTTCTCAGGAAGTGTCTCACCAGACAGATGCAGTAGCACAGAGCAAATATCCAGGCCAGAGGGTTTGCCAGGCAGACCGCCGTAAAACCGGCGCCATGAACAGCCAGCCATCCTCCCAGACTCCTGCCCGCCAGTTCCCAGACTCCCGATATGATGGCGTGAAAGCTGTAGCCCATTCCCTGGAGAGTATTTCGAAAGACCATCAAAGAGCCGTGGAATATGAACAGGCAGCTCACAATGAATAAATATCGGCCGGCGTCTGCACTGATTTCCGGCTGGGCTTCTCCAAGAACAATCTGTACCAGCAGTCCGTTCAGTCCCAGCAGCACTGCCCAGATCACAACACAGTAGACCAGCTGTATCAGCATGCCCTGCCTGATCCCCTGCCGTATCCTTTTCAGTTTTCCTGCTCCGAAATTCTGGCCGGCATAGGTGGCAATGGCCATCCCCACACTCTCCATAGGCAGGGTAAACATCTGCCGGATCTTCTCTCCCGCAGTCTGGGCCGCCACCGCTCCGCTTCCCAGAGTGTTAATAGAATTCTGCAGGATCACCGCCCCTACGGCAGAAACCGAATACTCAAATCCCATAGGCAGCCCTACTGCACAGAGACGTTTCACATGGGGTAAAGAAAACTTCATCTGTGTCCTTTTTCCCTGTATCATATCCATACGCCGGAACATCCACCATACATTCAAGGCGCCGCTGACAAACTGGCTGAACACTGTAGCTGCGGCCGCTCCCCCTACGCCCATATGAAAAAACGTAATAAGGACATAGTCCAGGATCACATTCACCACACTGGAAAACAGGAGAAAGTAAAAGGGATGTCTGGAATCGCCCATTGTTCTCATCACACTGGCGGAATAATTGTAAAGAACACTTGCAGGTATTCCTGCAAACAGAATTACAATGTAAGCCCTGGCCATGGAAAAAATCTCTTCCGGAGTGTTCATGATCACCAGGAGCGTATCCGTCAGAAGCACAGAGCCAAGCGATAAAAGCAGGCTGATGATCACACAGATCCATGTTCCGTTCCACAGAAACCGGCACATCTCTTCCTGATTCTTAGCCCCGAAGCTCTGGGCCACCGGTATGCCGAAGCCTACACAGGATCCCTGGACAAATCCCAGTATGAGAAAGTGAAGGGAAGAAGTAGCTCCTACTGCGGCCAGGGCATCGGTTCCCAGACATCTTCCCACGATCACTGTATCTGCAAAGCTGTAAAGCTGCTGAAAGATGGTACCAAATACCAAAGGTATTGAAAATATTAAAATCTGTTTTAACGGATGGCCTGCAGTCAGGTCCATAGTCTTTTGTTTGGTTTCCATAACATCATTCTTCCTTTTCCTTATTCTGAAAGAATTATAGCATTGACTTTTTCTGCAGTAAAATATATCATTTTAATTAATTTATAGTTTAAAACTATGTTTTTTACTATGCTGTAGCAAAAATATTTCATTCCCATAATATCGAGAAAGGAAAAGCCATGACTCTTGACCAGCTTAAGTATTTTGAAGCTGCTGCTCAGACCCTCCATATAGGAAGAGCAGCCCAACTGTTAAATATTTCTCAGCCCAGCCTGAGTATCTCCATAAAGAAGCTGGAGGCTGAGCTGGAAGTGCCCCTTTTCCAGCCAGAGGGCAGGGGGATCGCTCTTACCTCCTATGGAAAGGAGCTGCTTCCTTATGCCCGGAGTATCCTCCAGCAGACCCAGGCAGCCAAAGACCACCTGAAGAAAAAGGCAGATAAGCTGAACATGGAAATCCATTTCGCTTACACCGCCTCTATCGCTTATCTTTGTGTTCCCAGGCTTTTCCGCAATTTTATGGCCGCCTCACGGGAAAAATATCTGATCTACTCCGATGAAATGCCCAGTGATAAAATCGCCGCAGGTATCAAAGAAGGCCGCTTTGATCTGGGTATCTGTTCCCGGATAGAACCGGATCCGGATATTGTCCAGATTCCTATCATCTATCAGCCTTTTGTTCTGATCCTTCCGTCCTCTGCCCCCTATGCGGACCTGGACTTTTCCTCTCCAAAAGATATACAGGAGCTTCCCTTTGTTTCCTATCTCACCGATTATCCTATGTACCGCCAGGTCTCCTCACTGTTCCAAAAACATGGCCTGACTCCTCAGATCACCCATTTTGCCTACAGCGAGGACTCTATCGCCCAGCTTGTCTCTCAGGAACTGGGAATCTCTATTGTGGCGGAGACAGAGTCCCTGGCTTCTTATGAAAATATCCGTATCCTTCGTCCCTCCTGGCTTACAGACGGCCGGTATCTCTATCTTACTTATCACCGCCTCCGCCATCAGGGCGACGGGGCCCGGGCCATGACAGAGTTTATAAAAAATTTCTTTGCATAATTGTACTATAGCATAAAAAAGTACGGTTACATCAGCGGAAAGCCCACTCGTAACCGCACTTTCAGGAAGCTGTTATTCTCTTTTGTTTTTACAGATTGTTCCAGCTTTCATGCATATAGATTCCTCTTCTCTCCAGCTCTTTGAAGATCAGCTCCGGCTCAAAAGCGTCTTCCGGGATCAGGATGCCGGTTCCTTTTACATTGCCTTTTGCAAGCTGCTCTGCTGCTATAGCAAAAGGAATTCCCACATTTCTGGTATATGCCCGGAGGCCTTCCCAGCCTTCTACGCTGCCGTCAGCGGCCGGATGGGTGTGGTAAATAATTCCCTGTTTTTTCACCCCGTCTTTGTAACCCACCACTTCTACATGAAGGGCATATCCGTATAATTCTGTGGTCTTTCCTTCCTCACTGTTCACCAGATAATCGCCGATAATACTCATCAGTCCCTTCTCAGTATCCCCTACTTTTACCACCGGATTTTTCAGGATACCGTAGTCATAAAGGCCTCTTACCAGAGTCATGTTCTGCTTGGGCCAGGTACCTCTTACCTCGATGAGACGGACCCCTTTGTCCTTTAAAGCCTGAGCCAGAGTAACGGTCTCGGAATGGGGAATAATATACTGAGTGGTCTTTCCGTAAGGCTGGGGCAGGTCGATCTCTCTTGGACGGGCAAAAGGAGGCACCTGGATAAATTTTCCGTCTTCAAATACCACACGGCTTTTCAGGTTCGGATCATATTCATAAGTAGTAGTCTCTGTAATGGACTTTGAAAAAGCAAAGGGGCGGAAGGCGCCGTGAGACACATAAACTTCCTCTACAGTATCCAGCTGGTTGGCCAGATGCATCGCCATCATCTGGGTGGTTCCGGGAGTCATGCCAAAGCCTGGAACACAGGCTTTTCCTGCCTCTTTAAAAAGAGAATCCCACTGGTTCTCTTCCCCGAATCCATTGAGGTTTACCCCATGGCAGCCTGCCTTGGCGATACATTCTGTGGAAATGCCGTTTAA
>DWYL01000111.1 GCA_019118685.1 Candidatus Blautia merdipullorum | reverse complement strand
ATGTTTGCATATCTTCGCAATTTTCATTATAAAAGAGAGAAAATTCGGATTCAACAGGAATAAAAATAATATAAACGAATTGAAAAATATTGTATTTTGTAAAAAAATGAATTTTGTTATTCTTGTCTCATCAAAAAATAAGGGCACAGGAGGAGATGCCCGGCAAGGAGGATAAGAATGAGAAAGAAGTTTGTCAGTTTATTAGTGGCAGGAGCCCTTACAGCAGGAATGCTTGCAGGCTGCAGCTCTGGCGGGGGCAGCAGTTCCGGATCTGAAGGAGAGAGCACAAGCTCTGACGGGGACTATGATCTCACTTTGTATAGTATTAACACCACAGACCCGGAGTTTGACGACTGGCTTGCCAATGTGGAAGAGGCTACGGGATTAAATATCAATGTGATCGCCGCGCCTACAGATTCGGATACCCGTCAGCAGAAGATCACCACCATTTTGTCTACAGGTGATTCATCGGTGGATATTATTGAGATCAATGACGAGATGAGCTCAGCCTTTAAAAATTCCGGATGGCTGGAAGGGCTGAACGATACAGTCACGACAGAGGATATCGTTGACTATTTTGCCAAGGGATATGTGGAAAACATGATAACAGATAATGAAGGAAATATCATCGGCGTCCCGGGCTATACCGGCTATCTGGCATTCTGGGTAAATCAGGAAATCATGGATGAGGCGGGGATCACCTCTATTGACACAAAAGAAGACTTTATGAAATACATGGAGGCAGTTTCCGGGGACGGAAGATACGGATACGGCGGTTCCTGGGAAAAGACCTATGTGTTTAATGAGATCGCCCAGTTTGTGAATATGTTCGGCGGGGATTATTTTGACTGGACTCTGGAGGAGAATAAAGAAGCGATCCAGTTCCTCTATGATATGGTTCAGAATGGACAGACTCCTATTGACCAGATCGCAGACAAGTACGAGCAGATGAATCCGAAGGCCATTGACGGAAAGTATGGATGCTGGTTTTACTGGGGACTTGGACCGGAGTATGAGACTGCAGACATGCTGGGAGAGGACAAGATCCATATGGCCATGGTTCCGGATTTCAGCGGAAACGGGGAGAGATATATCTTCACGGACTCCTGGAATTACGTGCTGAATTCTGCTTCAGAAAACAAGGAAGCGGCTGTTAAGTTCCTTCAGTATATGGCAGATGAAGGGGGAATGGAAGCCTCTTATCAGTACTTTGACCGTTATCCGGCCAGAACAGATGTGGCGGAGAAAATTGTGCCGGATACAGATCCAGCAAAAGAAATGTACAGCAGATATGCTACAGAATGTACCGTTTCCGGACGTCCTATGCTTCCTCAGACAATGGAGTTTATTACGGATATGGGAACGATCTTCCAGTCTTGTATGCAGGGAAATATTTCTGTGGATGAGTTCTGTATCAGCGCCCAGGAGCTGGTGGATAAGTACAGCGAATAAGAAATCAAGGGACTGCCGCATTAGACTGGTACGGGTTTAATGGGGCAGCCCATGCTGTTTCCCCGCAAAAGGGAAAGTGAGGAGGAAATCTATGACCGTGAGTAAAAAATCAATGAAATGGATTCCCTGGATCCTGATACTTCCAGTAGTGATTATCCGGGGATTTACAACATTGTATCCTATTCTGGTAACAATAAAGAACAGCTTCTATGATATCAAGATCCTGGCAGGGGTAGATGAATTTGTGGGGCTGGCCAATTATGTCAATGTGTTTAAGGACCCCAAGGTGCAGACTTCTGTGGTTTTTACGGCCATTTTCGTAGTGGTATCTATGTTTTTCCATATCCTTCTGGGAGTGGCTCTGGCTATGATTCTGAATATGAAATTCAGGGGACGGCGTTTTTTGAGGACCATTGTCCTGATCCCCTGGGCTATGCCCACAGTAGTGGCTGGCATGGCGGCAAAGTGGGCCTTTAACAATGATTATGGACTGATCAACGATTTTATCCGAAGGTTTTTTTCGGATTTTCAGTTCAGCTGGCTGATCAATACAGGCTCTGCCCGGGCAGCGGTGATCGCAGTGGATCTGTGGAAGGACCTTCCCTTTTTTGCTATTTTGGTCCTATCGGGCCTGCAGTTTATCTCCGAGGATATTTATGAAGCAGCAAAGGTTGACGGAGCCAACGGGATTCAGTCCTTTTTCCGGATCACTCTTCCCCTTATCGCCAAAAATGTGATCACCCTCTGTATCCCCTTTACTCTGTGGCGGCTTACCAGCTTTGACCTGGTGTACGCCATGACCTCCGGCGGTCCCGGAGAGGACACGGCCCTTATTGCATACCGGATCACTACAGAAGCCTTTACCAACCTGAATATCGGCTATGCGGCAACCCTGGCAGTCATGCTGTTTTTGGTCATGGCCCTGTTTAGCTTTATCAATATGCGATTTATCAGTAAAATCTCAGATTAGGAGGAAGAAAATGAAGGAAACTAACAAATACAAAGTATACCGGGGGCTGATCGCGGCAGGAAGATGGGCGCTTTTCGGGATCGTGGCTTTTTTGATCCTGTTTCCGGTATACTGGATCTTTATTTCATCTATAACCCCCTCCGGAGAGCTGTTTAAGACGCCTATCGATTACCTTCCGGATCATCCTACCCTGGAGAGCTATGCCTTTCTTATTGAAAATGTAGGGCTGCTGGAAAAGATCGGGAATACGATTTTGATCGTAGGCGTAACTTTGATCGTGGGAACGATCCTGTGCTCTATGGCAGCTTATGGATTTGCACGGTTTAAATCCAAAGGAATTTCGATTGCCTTTGCGTTTGTGATCGCAACTATGTTGATCCCGGAAGTGGTAACTGCCAGACCTTTATATGAGTTTATGAGGACAGTGGGATTGTATGATACTTATCTGGGACTGATCATCCTGTATATCAGTGGGGTGATCCCTTTTACGGTCTTGATATTAAAGAACTTTGCTTCAGAGATCCCGGTTTCTCTTGAAGAAGCGGCGGCTATTGACGGGGCGAATTTTATCCAGAGACTGTTTAAGATCGTCCTTCCCCTTATGAGGCCGGCCATTGCCACAGTCTGCATTATCAATTTTATCACCTGCCTGAACAACTTTTTTACCCCTTTGTATTATTCCAATGACATTCAGGTTCTGTCTGTAGCCATCGTTCAGCTTCCTCTCCGGGACAATATGTACGGAGTGCCCTGGGATCTGGTAAGTTCAATGGGATGGATCATTCTGCTGCCTATTATCATTTTTGTTGCTGTCTTTGAAAAACAGATCATGGATGGTATAATGGCAGGAGGAGTAAAAGCATGAGAAAATGGAGGATATGAGGATGAATCAAATATTCGGAGGAAGTTTAAACACACTTTTTATGGCAAGACACGAAAAAAGCAGAGCCATAAACGCAGAAAATCCCACAGGAGAGAAGGGAAGGGGAGGAATGGCAGCCAGCCATCTGGGACCCTCCAGAAAGGGAAGCCCCTGTCTTAGGGATATAAAGAGCGGAGAGACGGTGACTCTGGCGGAGATCCAGGGACCGGGGATGATCCATCATATCTGGATCACAGTGACGGACAAGACCACAGAGGCAGACTGTTTTGTCCTCAGAGACCTGGTGCTGCGGATGTACTGGGACGATGAGGAGGAGCCTTCTGTGGAAACTCCTCTGGGAGATTTTTTCTGCTGCGGATTCGGCCAGGAGTGTATTGTAAATTCCATTCCGATTGCGGCAGTGCCAAGCCGGGGGCTGAACTGTTATTTCCAGATGCCGTTCCGGAAAAAGGCAAAGATCACCCTGGAAAACCAGCATGCCAATGAGATCCCGGCTTTCTTTTACCAGATCGATTACGGCCTGTATGAGGAACCCTTCCCGGAAGACATTGCCTATTTCCATGCCCAGTGGAGGAGGCAGCGGATCACGGAGCTTGGCAGGGATTATGTGATCCTGGATCAGGTAAAAGGGAAAGGCCATTATGTAGGAACTTATATGGCGCTTACCACCCTGGAACGTTATTGGTGGGGAGAGGGAGAAATCAAATTTTATATAGACGGAGACGAGGAGTATCCCACCATCTGCGGCACAGGAACGGAAGATTATTTCGGAGGCTCCTGGAGCTTTGCAAAACAGATAGACGGGAAAACAGTGGAACAGAACTACTGCACCCCTTATATGGGATATCCTTTTTATTCCAGCCATGATGAAAGGATACACAATCCTTATCATAATGACGACTGTATGCCTATGCGTGGTTTTTACCGCTGGCATATCCAGGATCCGATATGTTTTGATCAGGATCTGAAGGTGACCATACAGCAGATAGGGGTAGGCTATAGAGGGATGTTTGAAAGACAGGATGATGTGGCCAGTGTGGCTTACTGGTATCAGGCCGAGCCTCATCATCCATTTCCTCCTCTTATGAAAAAAGAGGAGCGGTGGCCCAGATAAGGAGCAAAATTTGAAAAAATGTATTTTGGGGATTATGATCTGTATTTCTTTCCTGGCCATAGGCTGCAGTGGAGAGACAGAAGAGACAGAAACAGAAGAGATCACAGAGGAAGAAAAGGACGAAATTACGATCATGCATGTGGATGCAGAATATCCGGAGTTTCAGAAGTTTATAGAAGAAGCAGAAGAAGCTCTGGATATGGAGATCCATGTAACAGCCTGCCCGGAAAACGCAGACAACCGGCAGGCCAAGATCTCCACCATACTTTCGGCAGGGGAAACCTCTGTGGATATATTTTCTGTGAATGATGAGATGGTAAGTGAATTTAAGTATAAAGGCTATCTGGAACCTTTAAATGACCGGGTTATGACAGAAGACATTATTTCATGCTATCCGGAAAGCTATATTAAAAATATTGCTATGCTGGACGGGGAGATCTATTCAGTGCCCTACTATATGGATATTATGGTGTTTTGGGTGAATAAAAGTATGACAGGGGACCAGGAAATCCGGACAGAAGAGGATTTTCTCCGGCTGCTGAATACAGACTTTGGAGAAGGGAAATATGGATACGGGAGTGCCTGGGACAGCGCCTATGCCAGCATTTTTGATTACAGCGGGACTATGAATACCTTTGTAAGAGCCGGGGCCTACAGAGAGGATTTTATTCAGGTGGCGCCTCTCCCGGAATTTGCGGAGAACACTACAAACATAGCTACCTGGCAGTATGTGCTGAACAAAGCTTCTGTCCACAAAGAAGCGGCGTTCCGTTTCCTGGAATACGCCGCCAGCCGGGAAGGAAGTATTGCCTATTCAGAATATATGAACCGCCTTCCGGCAAGAGTGGATATCATCCGGGAAGAAGACCTGGATATTCCAGGTTTTGACCAGCTGCGGGATTATGTAGAAAACACCCAGCTGAAAGAACGGCCCTTCTCCAGAAACACCATGGAAGATATTACATCCATGGGGACTTTGTTTCAGAGATACGT
>DWYL01000110.1 GCA_019118685.1 Candidatus Blautia merdipullorum | reverse complement strand
GAAAACTTTATTGCAGTATCGGGGAGACTTCCTGATGATGGTAGTTTTCACTCTTTTTTCTCAGGGATGCAGTCTGGGACTGATTTATATAATTTACAGTAATATTCCTCAGGTGGGAGGATGGACAATGTGGGAGATTTATCTGCTTTATGGATTTCTTCTTTTTTCAGAAGGGTTTATAAATTTTTTCTTTCAAGGTGCTTGGAAAATTACCAATATGATCTATATGTCAGATTTGGATCGCTTTTTAACAAGGCCAATATCTGTGGGACTTCAACTTCTGACAGCAAGAATTGATTTTGATGGTTTGAATAAAATGGTGATTGCAGCTGCACTGCTAGGAATTGGAATCAGTAAATGTGAAATTCACTGGACGGTTTTTAAAGGAATTTTCTTTTTGGCATTTCTTGCTGAAGCTTGTGTGATACGGCTGTGTATGATCTGGATCGCAAGCTGTATGTCCTTCTGGATGAAAAGCAAAAGCAATAGCCTGAATTATTTTGTGATTTCTCTGGGAGAAATGGCAAAATATCCTCTTGCTATTTATCCGCCGATTTTTCAGGGAATTTTCGGATATTTGATACCCTATGCCTTTGTCAGTTATTATCCGGTAGGATATATTCTGGAAAAGGAAGGGATGACAGCCGGAGCAGCTTGCACACCTTTGGTTTGTCTCTGTATGGTGGCTGCAGCTTATCTGGTTTTGAAGCTTGGTCTAAGAAGATATGAAAGCACCAGTTATTAATGAAACTCTCCCAGTCGGGGCAGCCTGGAGTCGCTAAACTCATAAGCTGCCTTTTCCTCCAGAGCGATAAGCCTTTCGATACTCCCTGGGGGATAAGCCATAATAAGATTTGAATTTAGCTGAAAATTGGAGAGGGTTGGGATATCCTACTGATTCGCTGATCACAGATACAGGATGTTCTGTTAATGACAGAAGCATAGATGCCTGAGACATACGCAGAGAACACAGATATTCCTTTGGGGTCTGCCTGTATTCCTTTTTAAAAACAGCGGATAGGTAATTAGGATGGAGATGCAGAGACTCTGCAATTTCTCGTATTTTTACAGGCATTTGATAATTTTCATCCATAAATGTTTTTGCCAGGAGAGCAGGAGAAATTTTTTCTTCATTTATTGAATTTTCATCAGATTGAGTCTGAATCAGTACGGAGAAAAAGTCTAGCATTCTGCTGTTAGCTGCAAGAGATTCAGATAATTTATGGATGGATACGAATTGTTCTCCTGTAAAATCGGACTCCTGGTACTTTTTGATTTGGGATAGGCGTTGATCCGTAACTGACATGATGATAAGCAGATATTTTTCAATCTCCGGAAGAGGGAGAGATAAATCCAGGATAGTGCTGTCCTTAAATAAATATCTTAGAAAAGGATTTTGGGAATTTGCGTAAAATCCAATCCAGCCATACTTCCAGGGATTGACTGAAGAAGCATGATATTTAGCAGGACTTCCTGCAGGAATGTAGAAGGCCTGTCCAGCTTTAATATGGCTTATTTTTTTATCCTGCTCCAGATAACCTTCTCCTTCTAATATAAAGTGAATCAGATGATATGGTTTCATGGAAAAGCCATATTCATATCCTGCCTCACATTCCTGCATTCCACAGTGATTCAAGTGAAAAGACAAATTGTTTAGATTGATCCTGTCTAAAAAAATATCTCTGTTTCCAATCACTTATATTCCTCCCTCCGCAGTTTGGAGATTACTCCACCTGCTCAATCCCTGAAATATCCGGTTCGATCATCAGGGAGTAGTTGGTGTAGTAGACTACAAATCCCGGCTTGGCGCCGTTGGGTTTTTTTACATGTTTTTTCTGGATATAATCGATCTCTACCTTGGGCGCGGTCCTGCCGCTGGAATAATAGGCGGCCAGCCGTCCGGCTTCTTCAAAGGTCCGGTCAGGGAGTTCTTCGTTGTTGCTTTTTACGACCACATGGGATCCGGCCATTTTCTTGGCGTGGAACCACCAGTCATTTCCTGTGGCAAATTTAAAGGTCAGCTCATCATTCTGATAATTGTTTTTTCCCACATAGATATGGTAGCCGTCGCTGGAAATATAGTGCAGAGGCTTGGATTTTGCCATGGCCTTTTTCTTATTTCCGGAAGAGTGTTTTTTGATGTAACCGTATTCAATCAGCTCGTCTTTAATCTGGGACAGATCATTTTCCTGCAGGGCGATATCCAGAGCTGTGCTGATAGATTCCAGGTGCTGGATTTCTTCCTGAGTATCCTTTAACTGTTCCTCCAGAGCCTGGGCAGTACGTTTCAGCTTATTATACCGATCAAAGTATTTCTTGGCGTTTTCCTGGGGACTCATGGTAGGATCCAGAGGGATAGTGATTTCCTCGTTGGTATAATAGTTCAGGGCCTTAAAGGATTTGCAGCCTTCTTCCAGATTATAGCCGTAGGTATTGATCAGTTCGCCGTAGACTTTGTATTTGTCCATTTTTTGAGTATCTTTCATCTGTTTGGACTGAAGATCCAGCTTTTTACGATTCCTTTCTAAGGCGGTCTGGACGATCCGGCGCAGATCCGAGGACTTCTGACGGATCCGGGTGATCTGATCCTTCTGAGCGTAATACTGTTCCAGCGCCTGAGACATGGAAGAGAAGTTCTTCACAGGAGCGTCTCCGTATTTCGTCAGAGGAAGGGCGGCATATTCTACAGGCTCTTCCTTTTCATTGTAGACAATATTGGGCTGGAAATTTCCTTCTTTTACATCTTCCATGACTCTTGCAAAGGTATGGAAAAGATGTTCCTTGGCCGGGGCGTCCAGAGACTTGGCCGGCTGGCTGCCGTCTAAAGAAGCACGGAAGCAGATTTCCTCGGCAATACAGGGACTGATCCCTGTAAGGGAAGTATAGAGAGCTTTGGCCAAGGTAGTGGTTTTTTCGCACACGAAGGAGAAAAACTCCTCTTCGGTGATTGTGAGAGGATTATATTTTTCCTGAGTCTTGGGAAGAAAGTAGTCTCTCCCGGGAAGCACCTCCCGGACAGAGCTTACATTGCCAGAGATATGTTTAATACTGTCCAGGATCATACGTTCTTCGTTTAAGAAGATAATATTGCTGTGTTTGCCCATGATCTCTACCACCAGAGTCTTATAGCAGAGATCTCCCAGTTCGTTCAGATGCTCGATCCGGAATTCAATGGCACGCTCCATGTCAGGCTGAGTTACTGAGATGATCTTGCCGCTTCCGATATGCTTCCGCAGAAGCATACAAAAGTTAGGGGCGGTAAGGGGACTGATTTTATTTTTATCTGTAAAATAGATCAGAGGGAGGGAGGCACTGGCAGATATCAGCAGACGGTACTGGATCTTGTTGTTCTTTATGGTGATCAGCAGCTCGTCAGCCTCCGGCTGGGCGATTTTGTTGATCTTCCCTCCCACGATGGTATCTTGAAATTCCTTTACCATATTCGCAATGGTGATTCCGTCAAATGCCATAGTCTTTGCACTCCTTTTTTTTATCACTTAGGGCTATCGTTCTATTCTATCATAAAAATTCCTGAGAAGCAAAAAAATGTTTGACGGCCAGGAAGGGTTGCCTTATAATGACTATGTATGTTTATGCCCTGAGGCAAATAATGGACACAGAAAAGAGTTTTACATGATTAAAAGTATGACCGGCTTTGGAAGAGCCGAGCTAGTAGACGAAGAAAAAAAGATCACGGTAGAGATGAAATCTGTTAATCACCGTTATCTGGATATTAATATGCGGATGCCTAAAAAGATCAGCTTTTTTGAAGCGGCTATCCGGAATCTGCTGAAGGCGTATATCCAGAGGGGCAAGGTAGATCTGTTTATTACTTACGAAGATTATACTCAGAGCAGAGTCTCTGTGAAATATAATAAAGAGATCGCAGAACAGTATCTTGCCTATTTACGAGAAATGGGGCAGGAATTCGGACTTGATTCTGAAATTACCGCAGCGGCACTTTCCAAATATCCTGAGGTATTTACCATGGAAGAGCAGGCTCCTGATGAAAAGGAAATCTGGAGTGTGCTGGAGCAGGTGATTCGGAGTGCGGCAGTCCACTTTGTGGAAAGCCGGACAAAAGAGGGCGCTCATCTGAAACAGGATATTCTGGAAAAATTAAAAGATATGGAAGAAAAGGTAGAGCAGGTAGAACAGCGTTCCCCGGAGATTTTGAAAGAATACCGGGAAAAACTGGAAGGAAAGGTGAAGGAGCTTCTTGCAGATACCCAGATCGAGGAGAGCAGGATTGCTGCAGAGGTGATACTTTTTGCCGATAAAATCTGCACAGATGAAGAAACTGTCCGCCTGAAAAGCCACATCCACCGTATGGCTGAAGTGCTTCAGGAAAATGAAGGGATTGGAAGAAAGCTGGACTTTATTGCCCAGGAAATGAACCGGGAAGCCAATACCATCCTTTCCAAGGCAAATGATCTGGAAACTTCTAATCTGGCTATTGACTTAAAGACAGAGATCGAAAAGGTCCGGGAGCAGATCCAGAATATCGAATAAAGGCAGGCATGTCTATGGCAAAATTATTAAATATCGGATTTGGAAATGTAGTAAATATGGATAAGGTAGTGGCGGTGGTCAGCCCGGATGCGGCGCCTATCAAACGGCTGGTGCAGGCGGCTAAAGAATCGGGAAAAGCAGTGGATGCCACTCAGGGAAGAAAGACCAAGGCAGTTCTGATCACAGAAGGAGATATGGTAGTTCTTTCTGCTCTCCAGCCTGAGACCATATCCAAGAGATTTGGCTCGTTTCCGGAAAATGAAATAAGAGGGGAATATGATGGCTGAAAAAGGAATTTTAGTGGTAGTCTCCGGCTTTTCAGGAGCCGGGAAGGGAACTCTGATCAAAAAGCTGATGGAAAAGTATGACAACTATGCCCTTTCCATTTCCGCTACTACCAGAAATCCCAGACCCGGGGAGGAACATGGGAGAGAATATTTTTTCCATACGAAAAAGGAGTTTGAAGAACTGATCCTTCAGGATGCTCTGATTGAATATGCCCAATATGTAGATAACTATTACGGCACACCCAAGGCATATGTAGAGAAACAGCTGAATGGAGGGAAAGATGTGATCCTGGAGATCGAGATCCAGGGCGCGCTGAAAGTAAAGAAAAAGATGCCGGAGACATTGCTGATTTTTGTGACTCCGCCTTCTGCTGATGAACTGAAACGGCGTCTGGTGGGAAGAGGCACAGAGACTATGGATGTGATCGAATCAAGACTGGCCAGAGCTTTCGAGGAAGCAAAGGGCATGCCGGAATATGATTATATTCTGGTCAATGATCGGCTGGAAGAGTGCGTGGACCATATGCATGGGATCATTCAGAGCCAGCACAATAAGACAGAAAACTGTCAGGATTTTATAGAAAAGATAACTGAGGAAATTGCTGTATTTCAGAAAGGAGAATAAATATGATACATCCATCTTACACAGAACTTATGGAAGCTATTAACGAGGGCTCTGAGCTGGAGGATCAGCCGCTGGTAACCAGCCGCTATTCTGTAGTCCTTGCTACCAGCAAAAGGGCAAGACAGCTGATCGCAGGAAGAGAACCTCTGGTTCCTGCTGCAGGCAAGAAACCTTTATCTACCGCAGTAGAAGAAATCTACAAGGGAAAGGTTCACATTCTGCCGGAAGAGCCTGAGGCAGATGAAGAGGAAAACTGAAAAGACAAATAATATGTACAGGGACTGCTGACAGCTTCTTGCCGGCGGTCCTTTGTGCTAATTCAAGGAGGTTTCATGAGAAAAGTACTGTTTATTTCTCTGGGCTGTGACAAGAATCTGGCGGATTCAGAAGAAATGCTGGGAATGCTGGTGGAGAATGGATATGAGATCACCAATGAAGAAAGCGAGGCAGAGGTGATCGTTATCAATACCTGTGCTTTTATCCATGATGCAAAGGAAGAAAGTGTCAACAGCATCCTGGAGATGGCCAAATATAAAGAGAACGGGAAGCTGAAAGCCCTGCTGGTCACAGGATGTCTGGCTCAGCGCTATCAGAAGGAGATCACAGAAGAGATTCCGGAAGTGGATGCTGTACTGGGAACCGGAAGCTGGGACGAGCTTATCCAGGCTCTTGACAAAGTATTTGAGGGAGAAAAATATCTGGATTTTCAGAGTATTGACCGTCTTCCACGGGCAGCAGGGAAAAGGGTGATCACCACAGGAGGCTATTACGATTATCTGAAGATCGCGGAAGGCTGCGACAAATGCTGTACTTACTGCATTATCCCGAAACTCAGAGGAAAGTATCGGAGTATTCCCATGGAGAAGCTGGCGGCCCAGGCGGAATACCTGGCTTCCCAAGGGGTACGGGAGCTTATTGTGGTGGCTCAGGAGACAACGGTTTATGGACAGGATCTCTACGGAGAAAAATCCCTTCACATCCTTCTGAAAAAGCTTTGCAGGATACCGGGGATACAGTGGATACGGATCCTTTACTGCTATCCGGAGGAGATTTATCCGGAACTGATCCAGACTATGAAAGAAGAGAGAAAGATCTGCCATTATCTGGATCTCCCTATTCAGCACTGCAATAACCGGATCTTAAAGAGAATGGGAAGAAGGACGACCAAGGAAGAACTGATCCAGATTGTGGAAACACTTAGGAAAGAAATTCCGGATATTATCCTGAGAACTACGCTGATCACCGGATTTCCAGGAGAAACCCAGGAAGAACATGAAGAGCTGATGGAGTTTATCGATACCATGGAATTTGACCGTCTGGGAGTGTTTACTTACTCGGCGGAAGAAGATACTCCTGCGGCCAGGATGCCGGATCAGATTGATGAAGAAGAGAAACAGCGGCGCCAGGCGGAGCTGATGGAGCTTCAGCAGGAGATTTCCATTGATAAAGGAAATGCCCGGATCGGCAGTGAAGTAGAGGTTATGGTGGAGGGAAAGGTGGCTGATGAGAATGCCTATGTAGCCAGAACCTATGGAGATGCGCCGGGAGTGGACGGTTATCTGTTTATCAATACGGACACCCAGCTGATGTCCGGAGATTTTGCTATGGTCCATGTAACCGGGGCCCTGGAATATGATTTGATAGGAGAGTTGAAAGATGAATACACCGAATAAACTGACAATCGCAAGGGTGATTATGATCCCCTTTTTTGTAGCTTTTTTAATGTATGATATTACAGGAGCGGCTGACAAGTGGATTGCTCTGGTAATCTTTGTGGCCGCCAGCCTTACAGATACTTTAGACGGATACCTGGCCAGAAAATATAATCTGGTAACGAATTTCGGAAAATTCATGGATCCTTTGGCGGACAAACTTCTGGTATGTTCTGCTCTGATCTGTTTTACTGCAATGGGAAAACTGGCGGCATGGATCACCATCGTGAGCATTGCCGGAGAGTTTATCATCAGCGGATTCCGCCTTGTAGCAGCAGATAACGGCATTGTGATCGCTGCCAGCTACTGGGGTAAATTTAAAACTGTGTCACAGATGATCCTGATCATCCTGATGATCATGGATATCCAGAATGCCATCTTCCAGACGCTGATTACAGTGTTTATTGTGATCGCTGTGGCTTTGACCATCATTTCTCTGGTGGATTATATTGTGAAGAACAGAAAAGTCTTAAGTATGCAGGACTGAGAA
>DWYL01000109.1 GCA_019118685.1 Candidatus Blautia merdipullorum | reverse complement strand
TGTCCGGGAGCGGATACTTTTTAGCGTTTCCTCGTTTCTGGCATATACGGGCCGGACAAGGGTGTGCAAAAATGAGCCGTTATGGGATTATGTGATCGCCGCAATAGGAAGCGGGCTGATGGCGGCTTGTTCCACCGAGTCCCCGGAAAACAGAAAAAGCCCGGAAAGCCCACAATATCAGGCTTTCCGGGCATAGATACAAAAACAGCCCTCCGATTTGGAAGGCTGTTTTTGTATTAAAGGTTGTTCCTTAATATGGTTCCACTTCGTGGAAAAAAGCATAACTAATTGAAGGGAAGGGCTGAGCATGCCACATAAGAAAAATCAGAAAAAACCGTTGTAAGAACATTCGGAGGAGAAAGATCACTGGCGATGGAAGAAGAAATCTGTCACTGCATTTCCGAACTGTTTGAGCTCTGGAAAGAAGTATTAAAGCTGGCAATTGAAGTAGATGGCGATCCTTAAACACATTAGGAGCAAAAATGCAAATTGTTCTGATGCTCTGAATTATCTGCTCTATCAGCATAATGAAAAAAGCGATAAACTATCCTGGATGAATATGGCGATAAATTTCTACGAGAAGAATTCTATATGGGCGGGTCACATTGCTGGCCCCTTTTATTTGACAAGGACTGTCCAATGACTAATAGGAAATTCAATAAAAATCAAAAGAAATCGGATATTAAAAGCCATCATTATATCATCAGCTTTGATCCGAAAGATGTAACAGAGTGTGGATTTACCGGAAAAAGGCGCAGGAACTTTGTCTGAAATTTACCCGAAAAAATTTTCCTGGTTATCAGGCATTGGTTGTCACCCACACAGACGGTAGAAGCCAATCCGACAACATCCATACGCATATCGTCATTAACAGTGTCCGTAAGTATACTGTGAAAAGACTGAGTTATATGGATAAGCCAAATGAAGAAAAGGCCGGATATAAACACCGATTCACGAATCAATTTTTGAACCATCGGAAAAAGAAGTCATGGAAATGTGTGAACGGGAAGGACTTCATCAGATTGATCTGCTCTCACCCGCTCCGGAAGAAATAACAGAGGCTGAGTTCCAGGCTAAAGCACATGGTCAAAAAAAGATGGATCGGATCAGTAAGAAAAATGTGCTGGAAATAATCCGCAGTCAGAAGCTGACTCTTCAGCATCTTAAAGGCCGCTGCAAAGAACTGGATACTGTTTCATACAATACAGACGTCATTCTTACTCGTCATGCTATGGAAACAGAACAGATACCCAGAGGACTTGATAACTCATCATAAATCACAGAAAGAAAGGAATATACTAGCGACAATCAGGACCGGCTTTCGACTTTTTAAGTTGCGGCATCTTTGCAGGGCTGCACTCCTCAGAGAGCCTTGATGAGGATGATGGCTAAGGACATTGTATCTTTTTATATGATATGTGCTATGTCAAAAAACGATACCTTCAAAAAAGAATTTCGGGAATCCTCCCGCATCCGACTACCCCCAAAATTTACTGTAATCACAGTGGCAGTGGTAGGTGCAAGCTGGAGATTTCTAGCACAAATTACACAGTACTAGAATGAGATAATATTTACATACGCTTACTGTACAGCTTCTTTTTCTCTTCCTTTAAACAAAATATCTTTTTTCAATGATATAGGTTCTCTTCTTAAATGTGTCCACTACTGTATACATAAAGAATAAAAAGAGCACTCTCTGAAAGTTTAGCTCTCAAAAAGTGCCCTCGGCAATCTATATTTCCATAATTGCAATAGTTTCAAAACTCTTAGTACAGCTTTGCTCCCGCCGGAATCCTGTCATCCACCATCAGCAGATTCAGCCCTTCCCGTCCGTCATACTCATGTACAGCACTGATCAGCATACCGCAGGAATCAATACCCATCATCTTTCTCGGCGGCAGGTTGACGATAGCGATACAGGTCTTTCCTACCAGCTCTTCCGGCTCGTAATACTCATGAATGCCGCTTAAGATTACTCTGTCGTTTTCTGTGCCGTCATCTAAGACGAATTTAAGGAGTTTCTTGGACTTTGGTACAGCTTCGCATTCTTTCACCTTTACAGCACGGAAGTCAGACTTGCTGAATGTATCAAAGTCTACCATCTCCTCAAAGAGTGGCTCGATCTTCACTTTGGAAAGATCTAATGGTTCCTGATCCACTGTCTGCATTTTTTCCATCTGCTGTGCAAGAACCTGCCCTGCCTGATCCATAGCAGCATCCAGAGAAGCTGCCTTTCCAGCCTGAGCTGCATTGTTGGCTTCGTTCTTTGCTGCGCCCTGGGATTTCATTGTGGGGAACAGCAATACATCGCGGATAGCTGCGCTGTCTGTGAGCAGCATGCACATTCTGTCGATACCGAATCCGATACCGCCTGTAGGAGGCATACCGATCTCCAGTGCGTGAAGGAAGTCTTCATCTGTATGTTCTGCCTCCTCATCTCCGGCTGCCGCATTGGCATCCTGCTGAGCGAAACGTTCTCTCTGATCGATAGGATCGTTCAGCTCAGAGTAGGCGTTTGCCATCTCCCAGCCGTTCATGAAGAATTCAAAACGTTCTACATAGTCGGGATTGTCCGGTTTTTTCTTTGTAAGAGGAGAAATCTCAATAGGATGATCCATAACAAAAGTAGGCTGGATCAGGTGTTCCTCTACATATTCCTCAAAGAACAGGTTGAGGATATCCCCTTTTCTGTGTCTGTCTTCGAATTCGATCTTGTGTTCTTTTGCAAGTGCTCTGGCCTGCTGGAGGGTCTCCACTTCATTCCAGTCAATTCCTGCATATTTCTTCACTGCGTCTACCATGGTGATCCGCTCAAAAGGCTTGCCCAGATCCATCTCCACGCCATTGTAAACGATCTTAGTAGTTCCCAGGACTTCCTGGGCCACATGGCGGTAAAGATTTTCTGTAAGATCCATCATGCCGTGGTAGTCTGTATATGCCTGATACAGCTCCATAAGAGTAAACTCCGGATTATGTCTGGTATCCAGACCTTCGTTACGGAATACTCTTCCGATCTCGTAAACTCTTTCCAGACCGCCTACGATCAGCCTCTTTAAGTACAGCTCCAGGGAGATCCTCAGCTTGAAGTCCTCGTCCAGAGCATTAAAGTGGGTCTCGAAAGGTCGGGCCGCAGCGCCTCCTGCATTGGCAACCAGCATAGGAGTCTCCACTTCCATAAATCCCTGTCCGTTTAAGTAATTACGGACACTTGCCAGGATCCTGGAACGTTTGATAAAGGTATCCTTTACATCTTCGTTCATAATCAGATCCACATATCTCTGACGATAGCGGAGGTCTGTGTTGGTAAGACCATGGAACTTCTCCGGCAGAGGATTCAGACTCTTGGAAAGGAGGGTTACCTCTGTGGCATGAATAGAAATCTCTCCGGTCTTGGTCTTAAACACTTCGCCTTTGATCCCGATAATATCGCCGATATCCAGTTTTTTGAAATCTTTATAAAACTCTTCACCCAGATTGTCTCTGGCTACATAGGCCTGGATAGATCCCTGCAGATCCTGGATACTGCAGAAAGAGGCTTTTCCCATAACACGCTTGGACATCATACGTCCTGCCAGGGAAACCTCTTTGCCCTCAAATTCCTCAAAAGCATTTTTGATTTCCATACTGTGGTTTGTCACATCATATTTCGTGATCTGGAAAGGATTCTTCCCATTTGCCTGCAAATCGGCTAATTTTTCACGGCGGACCTGTAATAAATGGTTTAAGTCCTGCTCCTGGGCTTTCTTCTGTTCTGCCACTTCGTACACTCTCCTTCTATATATGATTATATATTTCTTTCAATTTCCAGGATTTTATATTCCATAATCCCTGAAGGCATCTCAACGGAAACGGTATCCCCCTTCTTCGCTCCGATCAGAGCCTTTCCAACAGGAGATTCATTGGAAATCTTTCCTTCCAGGCTGTTGGCCTCTGTAGATCCTACCAGTCTGAACTCCATCTCCTCGTCAAATTCTACATCGTATACTTTTACTTTACAGCCAACGCTGACTTTGTCCAGATCCACCTCGTCTTCTACAACAACCTCTGCGTTTTTCAGGATCTTTTCGATTTCCTCAATCCTTGCCTCTATATCTCTCTGCTCATCCTTTGCAGCGTCATACTCTGCATTCTCAGACAGGTCTCCCTGCTCTCTGGCCTCTTTAATCTTATCCGCCACTTCTTTTCTCTTATTCACCTTCAGATCATGAAGTTCATCTTCCAGTTTTGTCAGACCAGCATAGGTAAGCAATGTTTTCTTTTCTTCCATTTTTTGTACACCCTTTCTTCTATTCTCATATATGGACTTTTGCCCCTATAAACGCTTCTTAACAGTCATAATATTATAAATAATACCCTTATAGATGTCAAGTGGAATGTTTGATTTTCAAAGCATTTTGCACCCTTACAGTTTCCGGATCAGTTCCTCCAGTTCCTCCCAGGTCTCCACCTCATTGACTTTTCTCCTCATCGCCGCGGAATGAGGCATTCCTGAGGTATACCAGGCGATATGTTTGCGCATTTCCCGGATTCCGGTATAGACCCCTTTGTATTCTAGCTGGAGCCTTCCGTGGCGAAGCATCGTGTTCTTGATTTCTTCCTTATCCGGCGGAGGAAGAAGTTCCCCTGTTTCCTGATAATGGAGGATCCTGGAAAACAGCCAGGGATTGCCCTGGACGCCCCGGCCGATCATAATGCCGTCGCAGCCTGTTTCCCGGATCATGGCTTCTGCCTTCTGGGGAGAATCCACATCTCCGTTTCCTATGACGGGAATGGAGACTGCTTCCTTTACCTGGCGTATGATGTTCCAGTCCGCCTGTCCGGAATAATACTGTTCTCTGGTCCTTCCATGGACAGCGATAGCTGCGGCCCCTGCGTCTTCTGCGATCTTGGCGATCTCCACCGCATTGACTGTGTCCTCTGTAAATCCTTTCCGGATCTTGACAGTCAGGGGTTTTTTAATGGCTCTTGATACCTTATAGATGATCTCATGAACCAGCCGAGGATTCTTCATCAGGGCTGATCCTTCCCCATTGTTTACTACCTTAGGAACAGGGCATCCCATATTTATATCCAGAATATCAAAATTTCTTTCTTCGATCTGCCTGGCAATTTCTGCCATCAGATCCGGCTCTGAGCCAAAAAGCTGGAGAGACACGGGTCTCTCCTTCTCGTGGATCTTCATAAGGCTTTCTGTATTTTTGTTCTTATAATATATAGCCTTGGCGCTTACCATCTCTGTGCAGATCAGGCCGGCCCCCTGTTCCCTGCACAGCAGGCGGAAGGGAAGGTCCGTCACACCTGCCATAGGTGCCAGCACCAGATTGTTCTCCAGAGTTACATTTCCGATTTTAAGCTTCATCTCTGTTCTCCGCCTCTTTGTTCTTTTCATAGATGATCCGCAGGCCTTCCAGAGTCAGCCGCTGGTCATAGACGTCAATGGTTTCTGTCTCTCTGGCCAGCACTTTTCCCAGTCCTCCGGTGGCCACCACCTTCAGATCTTTCAGTCCCGATTCTTCCTTTACCTTCTTTACAATATACTCCACCTGGCCGATATACCCGTAGACCAGTCCTGCCTGCATACTGGTTATGGTATCTTTCGCCAGTATGGATTCCGGTTTTTCTATGGCGAATTTAGGAAGCTTCGCCGCCTGCTGCCAGAGGGCTCTGGCGCTGATCTCCAGTCCGGGAGAAGTGATCTCCGCTATAAACTCTCCCTTTTCATTCACCAGATCATAAGTGGTGGCTGTGCCGAAGTCTGCGATCAGCACCGGTCCCCCATAAATCTCATAAGCTGCGGCAGCGTCTACGATCCGGTCTGCTCCTAAAGCCTTGGGATTTGCCGTTTTCACAGTGATCCCCGTAAAGCTGTCCCATTTTATGTGATAAGGCTTTATATGGAAATATTTTATGATACCGCTGGTGAGAGAATGCATAAGATCCGGCACAACAGAACTGATAATAGCAGCATCCACCAGATCTTTATTAATCCCCCGGTATTCCAGCATATTACAGATAAAAATCCCGTACTCGTCAGAGGTACGGCTGTATCCCGTGGTCATACGGAAAGTTCCCTTTAATTCTTTATCTTCAAAAACTCCCAGGGTAATGTGAGTGTTTCCTACATCAATAACCAGCAGCATAACCTATTCCTCCAGACCTTCCCCCAGGAAGAACACCCGGTAGTATAATTCCAGGGACTCCAGAAGCTCTTTCTTCGTCTTCCGGAGTTCCTTGATCCTCAGAACGCTGCCGATATCATCAAACATAGCGTCTGCCTCCAATGCTTCTACCTGGAACTGGAGATTTCCTTCTTCATCAAACTCCAGGGTAAGGATCCCTCCAATCTCTTCTGTATACATGACACACATGATCTGAAGCTCATCCTTGATCTGCTGAGGCAGAGCAGAAAAATCCTGGTTAAAATAATATTTCTGTTCATAGGCGCTGGCGCCGCATAAAACCACTTTATCCTTATACATTTTCACATTCCTTTTTCTTTTATTCATAAAGGCCGTCTGCTGCGGAGACCTTTTATACATAACTGTACAGCCCCCGGACAGATACTTCTCCGGACAGGATCTCTTTCAGATTTCCATAACTGTCTTCCACAAGAAGCTCCCCCTGGTCATTGATCCCTCTGGCAATTCCCTGCCACTGGCCTTTTTTCTCTATGATCCGTACCTGCCGGTCTTTATTTAAGAGGAGACTTTCATAGTCTTCCTTTAACAGGGACAGATCTTCTGTCCTGAGAAACTTCCTGTAATTTTTCTCAAAACATTCCATGACTCTGGCAATCCCCAAAGTTCTGTCAGCTTTTTTCCCTGTTTCCAGAAAAACAGAGGCGGCCTTGTCCTGAAGCTCCGGGGGAAATTCTGTCTGATTTACGTTGATCCCTGCTCCGATCACAATATATTCCGGCTTTCCCTCCTGTACTCTCATTTCTGTAAGAATACCGCAGATCTTCTTTCCGGAAAATACCACATCATTTGGCCACTTAATGCCGGCCTTTCTCCCGGTAAGCGCCTCCATTCCCTGAGCCACAGACAGTCCCATGACCAGAGTAAGCTGAGAAGCAGAAAGGGCCCTGATCTCCGGTTTCCAGAGAAGAAGGCTCATATAGATATTTTCTCCCGGGGGAGAGGTCCATACTCTCCCTTGACGGCCTTTTCCCGCCGTCTGTTTTTCCGCCACAAAAAGGGTGCCGTCCGGATCGGTTCCTTTTTCCATCCAGATACGGCTCCCTGCATATTCTTTGGCCCAGTTATTAGTAGAATCTATCTCCTGTCTCCACAGAACCTGCCGGGCAAACTTTTCAGTTCTGAGACATTCCTGAAGCTGCCCGGCAGGAAAATACTTTCCGTCATTTCCTTTGCACATTAAAACTCTGCTCCCAAAGTAGCGGCCATCACAGCCTTAATGGTATGCATACGGTTCTCTGCCTCGTCAAATACCACAGACTGAGGAGATTCAAAAACTTCATCCGTAACCTCCATCTCTGTAATACCGTACTTTTCTCCCATTTCTTTTCCGATCTCTGTATCCAGATCATGGAAAGAAGGAAGGCAGTGAAGGAAGATTGCCTTGTTTCCTGCATTTTCCATAACTTCTTTTGTAACCTTGTAAGGAGTCAGTTCACGGATCCTTTCTTCCCATACTTCGTCAGGCTCTCCCATAGAAACCCAGACGTCGGTGCAGATCACATCCGCTCCCTTTGTGCCCTCTTTCACATCTTCTGTCAGAGTAATGGTTCCCCCTGATTCCTTGGCATAGCCCTTGCACTGCTGTACCAGCTCTTTATCGGGGAAATATTTCTTAGGAGCGCAGGCCACAAAGTGCATTCCCATCTTGGCACAGAGGATCATCAGGGAATTTCCCATATTATATCTGGCGTCTCCCAGGTATACCAGCTTCAGTCCCTCCACCTTTCCCAGATGTTCTTTAATTGTCATAAGGTCCGCCAGCATCTGAGTAGGATGATACTCATTTGTAAGGCCGTTCCAAACAGGAACTCCCGCATACCGGGCCAGTTCTTCCACGACCTCCTGTCCGAATCCTCTGTACTCAATGCCGTCATAGATCCTTCCCAGGACTCTGGCCGTGTCTTTAATGCTTTCTTTCTTGCCGATCTGGGAACTCTTCGGATCCAGGAAAGTGCTTCCCATTCCCAGGTCGCTGGCCGCCACCTCAAAGGAACATCTGGTTCTTGTACTGTTCTTTTCAAAGATCAGGGCAATATTTTTCCCCCTGAGGACATCTACCGGTTCTCCTTTTTTCTTCTTCTCTTTCAGCATTTCTGACAGATCAATGAGATACTCGATCTCTTCTTTTGTAAAATCTTTCAGTGTAAGAAAATTCCGTCCTTTTAAATCCATAGCTCTCTTCCTCCTGATTCTTTTCTGCATTATCTCAATTTTAATCCGTGATATCGTGGAATCCAAAAATTTTCACTAATTTCTTTTCATAATAACACGCTTTTCCTTTACAGGGCAATAGTCCGTCTCTCTTTTCCTTGGAAATTTGATAACTATTCAGCCCTGGGGACAAGGCAAAAGGGGCCCTGCGTCTAAGCAGCGGCCCCCTTGCCTTCTGTTTCTCTTTATTTATTTTTCATCTTCTGTAATAACTTCCTTCAGAGAAGATGCCAGTCCGGCGATTCCTTGGATCTCAGAGGGAATAATGATCTTCGTCGCTTTTCCGTCTGCAGCCTTAGAAAATGCCTCCAGACTTTTCAGTGTCAGCACCGCCTGGTCCGCTCCCGCTTCCTTGATATACCGGAGACCGTCTGCATTGGCCTGCTGTACCTTCAGGATGGCTTCTGCTTTACCTTCTGCCTCACGGATCATTTTTTCTTTCTCTGCTTCTGCCCGAAGGATGGTAGCCTGTTTCTCAGCTTCTGCGTCCAGGATCTCAGACTCTTTCTTACCTTCTGCCACAAGGATGGTGGATTTCTTCTCACCTTCCGCCCGGAGGATGGCTTCACGGCGTTCACGCTCCGCCTTCATCTGCTTCTCCATGGCTTCCTGGATAGCGGCGGGAGGAATGATGTTCTTCAGTTCCACCCGGTTTACCTTAATGCCCCAGGGGTCTGTGGCCACATCCAGAGAAGCTCTCATCTTGGTATTGATGATCTCTCTTGAAGTAAGAGTGGCATCCAGTTCCATATCGCCGATAATATTACGAAGAGTGGTGGCCGTCAGGTTCTCGATAGCCATAATAGGATTTTCCACTCCATAAGTGAACAGTCTGGGATCTGTGATCTGGAAAAACACTACCGTATCAATCCGCATGGTAACATTATCTTTTGTAATCACCGGCTGAGGAGCAAAGTCCACAACCTGCTCTTTTAAGTTTACCTTCCTTGCGACCCGGTCAATAAAAGGAATCTTAATATGGAGACCTGTTCCCCAGGTCGCCAGATACATTCCCAGCCGCTCTATGACCATGGCATGTGCCTGGGGCACGATCTTGATACAGGAAGCTGCCAGGATCAGAAGCAAAACAATTAAAACACCCAATACAATTAAGCCGATCATATTACTTTTCCACCTCCACAATCAGTTTGACGCCTTCCACCGCCAATACTTTTACTACTTTTCCTTCTTCAATAGTATCTCCGGTTTTTGATTTTGCAGTCCAGACCGCGCCGTCTACCATTACCTGGCCGGCAGCCTGAAGATTATCTATGGTCTGCACTACCACCCCTGTTTTTCCCGGTATACTGTCCACATTGGTCTTCTGCTGATTCTTGTTCATATATCTTACGGCCAGAGGCCTGGTAAAAACCAGGAGCACTATGGAAACCGCAAGGAACAAAAGAATCTGGAGCCACAGCGGTCCGCCCGCAAGAGAGACCACAAGAGCCGCCAGAGCTCCTCCTGCAAACCAGATAGTGGTAAGTCCCAGAGTAATGATTTCTATCACCACAAGGACCGCCAGGATCACAAGCCAAATAATAGGGATCATTCCCGCCGCTGCCATTCTTCCACCTTCTCCCTCTTTCTTTTTCTGTTCTCAGAACTTGCCTTCTTTTCAAGGATCCGGAACTGATAGCTTCCTTTATTATATCTTAATTTTCTGAAAATAACAATATTTTTTTACACTATTTAACATACTTCCACAGAGAGAGAACCCTGCGGTGTGTGACGCAGGGTTCTCTCTCTTAATACAATTTACTTAATCCTATGGTCTTTTCCACAATCATTATGATAATAACTGCGAAAATTATAAATATAGTCGCTATGGCCGATATCAGCGGTGTGAAAGACTCTGTTATATAAGTATAAAGTCTCATAGGGAAGGTCACATATCTTGCGTCTCTCATAAACATAATGATTACCGCTTCATCAAAAGCCACGAAAAAGGAAAACACAGCGCCCCCTACGATTCCCGTTTTTATACAGGGCAGGGTGACTTTAAAAAGTGTTTTCACCGGACTTGCGCCAAGAACCAGGGACGCCTCCTCAAATCCTGCATCCAGGCCTACAAGGCAGGCTGTTACCGTCCGTATCACATAAGGCATTTCAATGGCCGCATAGGTAAGGCACAGCTTCCAGAAAGTTGTCAGCACATTTCCAAATAGATAGTAGTACTGAAGAAATGCAACTGCGCTTATAATGGTAGGAACCACAATGGGCGACAAAAAGATCATTTCAAAAATCCCTTTCGCCCTGCCCTCTGTTTTCCAGAAATACAGGCTTACCATAGTCCCTAAGACACAGGCAATGACTACGCTTACTGCCGCGATCTGGATGCTGATAAAAAAGGATTGGATAAACTCTGTGCTCTGAGCCGCCTGTTTAAACCATTCCAGAGTAAATCCCCTTGGTGGAAAGACCACCCGGTTCGTATCGCTGAACGCTGTACAGATCACTGTGGCTAAAGGGCATAGAAGAAAAATATATACCATTACCCTGAATATTCTTCCCAATAACTTCGTCATGTTCATAAGCTGCCTCCTATTCCCCTATTCTTTGCATTTCTCTTATCTGTCTCTTCTTTCTTCTTTTTTCCCATCTTCTGTAAAACTTATCCAGATTTGTCAGCACCATGGCTGCGATCAGGAAAATAACAGAAATCGCCGCCGCGAATCCCCAGTCATAAACATAGGTAGCCTGCTGGTAGATCAATGTTGTCATAACTACGATTTTTCCGCTTCCCAGCATAACAGGAACTACAAAGGCTGCTGTGTTCAAGGCAAAGCATAAGATAAATCCGGATACGATCCCTTCAAAAGTAAGGGGAAGGGTTACTTTAAAAAAGGTTCTCCAGAAGCCGGCGCCAAACACATAAGATGCCTCTTCTACATTCTGGCTCACATTTCCTATAGGGCCTATAAGAATCATGATCATATAAGGAAGTCCGCAGTGTATCAGGCCGATCAGCACACTGATATAAGTTCCCATTACACTTACAGGATCTCCGTTGGGATTAAACACATGAACGAGCATATCCAAAAGGCCGTTCTCAGACAGCACAGACATCCATCCAAACATTCTTACAGTAATGGATACCCATAAAGGAAGGACCACGATCACGGTCAACACACTTTTCATCCTGCCCTGCATTCTGGCAATCTTATACGCAACAGGGTATCCCATCAAAACGCAGAAGATACAGGATAAAAAGCTCAGCAGAACAGACAGTCCCAATACGCGCCAGTAATAGGCGTCTGTCAGAAAGCGCAGATAATTCTCCAAGGTAAAAGCGCCCAGATCCTGTCCTACGCCCTGGAACTCGAAAAAGCTCATATAAAACATTTTTATTAAAGGCGCTAAAAATACAATCGTTAAAAATATCAGCGGTATGATAATATACCATTTATTTACGTAGGACCAGTTTTCTCGTTTTTTTCCCAAATAAAAGCCTCCTGTCTGTCATCCCTCCAATAGCATCACTTGAATTCTCTGTTCCATCTTTCAATAAACTCAGACTGTACTTCTTCATAGGCCGCATAGTCCATATAGGTCAGATTGGAAACCTGCTCCTGGCCGTAAGGCATCATAGATGCCAGCTCTTCGTCCACAACTGTCTTGGAATTTGAAGGAGCATAGTAATTCTTTTCTGCATATGCTTGCTGTACGTCTGTGCTTAAAAGTTCGTTCACAAACAAATAGGCCAGTTCTTTTTGGGTGGAGCCTTTCGCGATGCCGGCCAGGGAGGTCATGGCCGGAGCTCCCTCTTCCGGCATACAGAAGCCAATGTCATAGCCTTCCTGAAGAAGATTGATGGCTCTTCCGTTTGTCTCTACAGACATTACGATTTCACCGGAAGTCAGCATACTTTCAATATCTGCATGCTGGCTTCCATAAATACCGATATTCGGTTTCAGAGAGGCCAGTTTTGTAAACAGATTGTCCCAGTTATCTTTATCTGCGATCTCACTTCCCTGTGTGCGGGCAATCGCATCTGCAAATTCCGGGCCGCCGCCCATTGAGTAGTCGATCACTCCTATTTTTCCTCCCTCATATGAAGAATCCCACAGATCTTCCCAGCTTGCAGGCTCTGTTTCTACCAGATCTTTTCTGTATACGATTCCGTAAACACCCCAGTTTGTAACAACCGCATTATCATACATAAACGCTTCATCATACAGATCCCCTGAATTTTCCAGGTTATCAAAGTCTAAGGTTTCCAGCACGTCCATCTTTGTGCCCTGGACTACTTCATTACAGTCGAGGCTGAGCACGTCAATAGAAGCGTTATCTCCTTCTGTAGCCAGCTGAGAAAGGGGAGCTGCTCCGCTGACCACTTCCACAGTAGCCCCTGTTTCTTCTTCGAATTTGGGAATCACATCATTTCTCATGGTTTCTTCGTAGGTTCCGCCCCAAACCTGGACTACCAGAGTTTCGCCCTCATAGCTTGTCTCTGTGCCGTCTCCTCCGCTCTGGTTCTCTGTTCCGCCGCTCTCCTGTGATCCGCAGGCAGTCATAGGCAGAGTCATAGCCATTACTAAAAGCATCGCAATTTTTTTCTTCATAGACGTTCTCCTTTTCTTCATCTTTTCACTTTAAGCTTTCACAAAAACAAGTTTCTCCTCTGGCAGATGTACAAATAAATCTTCTCCCGCTTCACAGGGAAAGATATCTTTTGCATGGATATCCGCCTCGATTTCTTTCTTTTCACCAAGGTTTATCAAAAGGCGCATGGTACTTCCCAAGAAGATCTTGGCCTCTATCCTTCCTTTGAAAACATTATTTTTATATTCGATAGGCTTCTTAGAGACAACCAGATTTTCAGGCCGTATAATCAAAGCGCGGTTCTCTTCTTTCGCCGCGGCATCCTTCTTTACATATAGCACTTTCCCGCTGTCGCATAAAAATTGGCAGAATTCTCCTGTTTCAACTCCCATATTTCCTTCAAACAAGTTTGCGTGTCCCACGAAATCTGCGATAAACTTTGTAGCAGGGGTCTTATACAGTTCCATAGGTTCTGTAATCTGCTCAATCACGCCTTTATTCATAACCGCGATCCTGTCTGAAATGGTTAATGCCTCTTCCTGATCATGTGTAACATAGATAGCAGTTATATTCATTCTCTTGAGAAGATTCCGGATTTCTACTCTTGTCTTTTCCCGAAGTTTCGCATCCAGATTACTTAAAGGCTCATCGAAAAGCATCACTTTAGGATTCACAATCATTGCTCTTGCCAGAGAAACTCTCTGCTGCTGCCCTCCGGACAACTCTTTTGGAAGGCGGTTTTCCACCCCGTGAAGCTGTACAAGATCCATCATTTCTCTTGCCTTTTTCATCAGTACTTTCTTGTCTCTGATTTTTCTTGTTTTCAGCCCGTAAACAATGTTTTCATAAACTGACAGATGGGGAAACAGGGCATAATTCTGAAATACCATAGAAATATCTCTTTTATAGGGAGGGATTCCATTCATTGCTTTGCCCTCGATCTTTATTGTCCCTCTGGTCGGTTCGATCAGTCCTGCTATCATCCTGAGAGTCGTGGTCTTTCCGCATCCGCTGGCTCCAAGAAAAGATACGATCTCCCCTTTTTTTATCTGCATATTCACACGGTCCACTGCCAGGAAATCTTTATATTGTTTTGCCACATCAATTAGTTCCAGCTGATATTCCATCTATTTTCCTCCGTTATCTCCTGTTTGCCGCCTCCAGTTTTTCCGCAATGTCTGTGAAGATCACTCCCAGGGCATAGGCCCCGGCATCTGGATGGCCAAGACTTCTTTTTCCTACAGTTCCTGCTCTTCCCATTCTGGCTACTATCTGCTTCGTAGCCTCAGCTCCTTCCACAGCGGCCTGGGCGCCCATGCGAAAAGTGTCCACAACAGAAACCTGTGTAGCTCCTGTTTTTTCCCAGACATCTCTGCATGGGATCAATGCATCGATCAAAGTCTTATCTCCTGTAACTGCTCCCCGGCCAAAGCTCCTCTCTCCTGTTTTTTGGATTCCTTTTACAGCCTCCTCAAGGAGTTTTGCAAATTCCTGTCTGGTAAGGCTCTTTCTGTCTCCTGCCGCCTTCCCTGCCATACGGAAAGCAGAACCCCATATAGGTCCGGAGGCTCCTCCGCAGTACTCCATGATGATGAAGCCGCAGGTTTCCAGCAGCTCGCCTATGCCGGAGGAATGCTCCTTCAGGATAACCGGCCATTTTTCTTTCAGCTTTCTGAATCCTTTCGCCACACTCATGCCAAAGTCTCCGTCTCCTGCAAAGGAATCCATGTCGCAGAAATTTTTCTCATTTCTAATAATACACTCTGTCATACACTGAAGGATATAGGTAATATTTTCCAGTTTGATCCTATCCTTCTCAATTATCGGACTGGCATACAGAGCAGTGTCTGTCAGCTCTGGATTGTCTGTTTTTTTATTCTCCTTCAGGCAGCCAAAAGGAATCGATCTTTCAGGATCTGTAAGCTTCAGAGCCGGAGTGCTGCAGAAATCCTGAAAAAGTTCCTCAATTTCCTGATCAAGCTTTAAAATACTTACAGAAGCGCCGCACATATCAATGCTGGTCATATAGTTCCCGGTCAAATTATAGAGGACCTCTATTCCCTGTTCCTCTAACGCCTGTCTTACTGCCCGGTTCAAAATATACAGTTCCTGTAATGGGGTTCCGCCTAAACCATTGACCAAAAGAGCTGTTCTGTTTTTTTCGCTTTTCTTTATCCCCAGTTCTCTGGTCAGTTCTTTTACCATCCTCTCACCCAGCTGATCCGCGCTTAGGATCTTTTCTCTTCGTATCCCCGGCTCACCATGGATCCCCACTCCATATTCCATTTCATCTTCTTCCAGTATGAAAGTGGGCGTTCCTTTAGCCGGCACCACACAGGAGGAAAATGCAAATCCCAGAGACTTTACAGAATCTGCGGTTTTTTGCGCTACTTGTCTGACCTGTTCCAGCGTATATCCTCTCTCTGCCGCAGCGCCTGCGATTTTATGCACGAAAACAGTTCCTGCTACGCCTCTCCTGCCTACAGTGTACAGGCTGTCCTGCACCGCGATATCATCTTCTACCTTTACATATTCAACCTGTAATCCGTCTTCTTCAGCCAGATAAGCCCCGTTTTTAAAATTCATCATGTCGCCGCTGTAATTTTTAATGATCAGCAGCACGCCTTTATCTCCGGCGGTCTTTTTTATAGCCTGATATACCTGTATCTGAGATGGTGAAGCAAAAATGTCTCCGCATACTGCCGCATCCAGCATTCCCTGCCCTACAAATCCTCCGTGGGCCGGTTCATGCCCGCTTCCCCCGCCGCTTATCAAAGTCACCTTGTCTTTTCTAAGCCTTCTCCTGGAAATAATATTATATTCTTTATCCCATACAAGTTCAGGATAGGTTAAAATCATTCCCTGGCACATTTCCGGTACAATGTTTTCATAATTGTTGATGATTTTCTTCATTGGCTCCACACTCCTTTCTATATATGACCATTTACCGGGTTATCTGTCTCTTTCCTCCTTCCTGAGTTCTTTGCTAATTGTTAGTTTTTTCCTGCTTCTATTTATTTTTTATTTGAAAATATAATAATTTTCAATAAATAGACTTGAATTTTTATTTTTCTCATTGTATATTATCTACAAACATAATGCAATTGAATCTTTTTTATAGGATTCATTCTATTTTTGAATGAGGAGGTCTTATGAGCAATATTAAATATCTAGCCTATTTAAAAACTGTAGAGTTTCACAGTCTTACCAAAGCAGCCAATCTGCTGGGATACACCCAGCCTGGCATCAGTCATATGATCACCTCCCTGGAACAGGAACTCGGTTTCCCCCTCCTCATCCGGGCAAAAGACGGAGTATATCCCACAGATGAAGGACAGCAGCTTTTATACTACATGCGGCAGATCGTAAACAATGAGACTATGCTGAAAGATCTGGCTAATCAGATTAATGGAATAGAAACCGGCTCTATCCGGATCGGTGTTTTTTCCAGCACCTCCACCCAATGGGTGCCCGGCCTGCTGCAGAAATTCACGGCTCTTCACCCAAATATCCGTGTTCAGATAATCGAGGGGACGACCATCGAGCTGCAGAATCTCTTTTCCGAAAACTATCTGGATCTGGGACTCATGTCTGATCCAGCCCCTGAAGGCTTTGAATTTATCCCCCTAATGCAGGATCCCATTCTGGCCATTATTCCCCAGGATCATCCTCTGGCTAATGAAGAATATATTTCTCCCAGAGAGCTTGTAAAGTATCCTTTTATTATTCCCCAGGAGGGTGCAGATGAGGATATCTGGCGGGTACTGGATCCCGAAAAACTGATTCCTGATATCCGCTACCGCATTAAAGGGGACGCGACTATTCTGGCCATGGTTGCCAATGGACTGGGAGTAAGTCTTTTTCCGAAACTGGCTATTCTTCTCACGAATCAAAAAATACTGACAAAGCCCCTGACCACCGGCTGCACCAGAACCTTAGGAGTGGTCATCCGCTCCAGCAAATACGCTTCCCCTGCGGTGAAGGAATTTCTATTTCTTACACGTAAGATGGCCGCCTCAGATTTTCTCAGCAAGCATCATCTTTAGCCTCATAGCAAGGCTTTCCATAGCAAAAAAACGAAGGCGCTATTTAGTTTTGCTGCTAAATAGCGCCTTTGCCCTGATTTTCTATTTTTCTACCAATTCCGAAAAATCCTGCTTGGCAAATCCGTTAAACACTCCCCATGGAATGATCAGATCCACCCACATATGGTGTCTGTTAAAGTATTTTAAAGCCGTATTGGTCAGTTCTGCAAATTCCTCCTTACTTTCCAGCGTATCCAGTGCATCCATATACATTCTCAGCATTTCAGAAGCCATGGGAACTCCGGTGAAAACCAGGAATTTTTCTTTATAATCCAGAAGATTTTTTGCATATCTTACAAGAGTATGCAGATCTGTGTCTTCTTCCTTCGCAGTCTCAATCAGATAGAACAGGATCTCATCTCCTAAGGTACGCATTTCAGAGTCTGCGTAAAGCATTGTGGTAACATACTGCCCATATACATTGGTGTCTCCCGGTACGATTCCCTGACTGAGATTGTACACATCCTGAGGCATCTTATCCCATATTGCCAGACGTCTTTCTTCAAATTTTTTAATCGCATCTCTCCAATTCATAATGAAACCTCCTACTCCACTTCTCCTACAATTGTCATCATGCTTCCCTGGTTCAGCCAGTTTTTAATGCCTACCACTTTCATGCCTTCCAGTCCTTCTACGATCCGTCCGATCTTGCTGATAGGAAGAGGTTCATCGGTTCCTTTTCCATAAAGGAAACACAGCTGGTTTCTTGGATTGTAATAAGCCAGGTCGCCTAATACCAGATCTCCTCCTCTGCATTTATTTTCAAAGCCGCAGGAATATGGAAGAGTGCCGAAAAATAACTGTCCGTTAAGTTTTGCATGCTGGATCACAGCCGTCTGGCCTGGATTGTTCAAAATCATATTGCAGATTTCCGGGGCCTTGTCCACAAAGAGTTCAGCTACGATCCGAATGTCATCAATTTTAATTTCTATTTTTTTGTTAGCCATAATAGAGATTTCCTTTCTGTAAAATATTTTTTATCACCGGATAAGAAATATAATTTTAGTCTCCGGTACAAAAACTGTATATACAGATTTCTTCGGTCCGAATGTCTATTTTCTTTCTTTTCCCCATTTTATTTCATGACAATCTATTCTGCAACTGAATAAATATTATGCGGTTCATTCTGTTTTTGAATGAACCGCATCTATAATAACTCTATAATTTTAGTAAAATGTCTGATTTGCAATGGTCAGGCCGCTTCCCCCTCCTGCATGGAAGAAGAGGCAGTCTCCTACGGTATTTGCTCCTGCAAATACGTCTCTGGCCGCGTCATAGCAGTCCTGTCTGGCGCCTCTGCTCAGGACAGAAGCAAGCTTCCCGCTGGCCACCGGTGAGAACTGTCCGCTCTGATAAATAACCTCAGAAATGGTGTTTGGAAACTGAGAGCTTCTCACCCGGTTCATAACTACAGCTCCTACGCCGATCTTTCCTTCGTAAGGCTCGCCCCCTGCCTCACATTCTATGATCGCCGCCATCAGATCTAAATCCCCCTGTGATACAGAGGCTGCTGTCTGCTGAGCCTGAGCGGCAGCTTCAGCAGCAGCCTGGGCTTCTGCCGCCGCCAGGGCCGCTTCATCCACAGCCTCTGCTCCTACAAGCTGTGCACCCTCGCCGTAGGAAGCCTCAAAAAGCTGCCGGGCAGCATCGCCGGTAACCAGAAGATCTCCCCTGATATACCCTTCCACATCACCGGATACAACCTCCATCCAGCCGTTCTCTTCTCCTACTACAGTTACTACCGCTCCTGCAGAAAGCTTGCCAACCCGGTCTGTACTGATGTCAGAGCCCTGACGGATATTTGCATATGTAGTGACATTTGCAGCCGCCTTATCTGACCAGTCAAAGGTATCTCCCTGCATTGCTTCCTGGAGCTCTGGTTTATCTATATTCTGATCCTCCCTCTGGGTTTCCGCCATAGCCGGAACTGCCATTGCAGCGGTCAACACTCCTACAGCTCCCATGCAGGTCAAAAGTTTCTTCATTCTCTCTTTCATGAAATATAACCTCCTATAAGTCTGTAACATTTTCTTTTCATTTGTTACAAATTTATTAAGTTTTGTTACGGGCATATTCTATCAAGGTTACATTTCTTTGTCAAGCGGGTAATTTTTGTAATATTTCACAAAATTTAGGAAATTTAAGGGTTTCTCCTCTGCCGAAAAGCCTCATACATCAGTATTCCTGAAGCCATAGCCGCATTTAAGGACTCTACCTGTCCTTCCATAGGGATCCGGATCCATACATCTGCTTTTTCAGACAGTTCCCGGCTCAGACCATTCCCTTCATTCCCGATAAAAAAAGCCGTGCCTTTGGTATAATCTTCCTGGTCATAGCTGTTCTTCCCTTCCAGATGAGCCGCATATCCGGTGATCTTCTTCTCTTTAAACCAGGGAAGGATTTCCTCCCGGATGGAGGATGTATAATAAAAAGGCATACGGTACACAGACCCCATGGTAGAGCGGATCACCTTTGGATTGTAAATATCTACCGAATTTTTTGACAAGATGATCCCTGTCACTCCGGCTCCTTCTCCTGTTCTGAGGATGGTTCCCAGATTTCCCGGATCCTGAAGATCTTCCAGAACCATAAGAAGAGGCGCTTTATTTTCCGGGATCATCTCTTCTAAAGTGCACTCCTTTGTCCTTACCAGGCACAGGACGCCCTGGGGCGTCACAGTGTCTGAAAGGCTATTAAACACTTTATCTTCTACCAGCTCCGCCAGATCCTCCCCCTTTTCTTCCAGCCCTTTTTCCCTGAGTATCTCTTTCCAGGTTCCTTTTTCGGCAAAAGAGGCTTTTAGATAAATTTTTTTAATCCTGTTCCCGGGCGCTTCCCGGAACATCTTGATCCCTTCTGCCACAAAAAGCCCCTCTTCTCTTCTTGTTCTGGATTTTTTTAATAACTGCTGTATTTTTTTGATCTGCCCATTCGATGTACTTGTGATCATCGTTCTGATTCCTCCCTGTGATCTGATAAAAAAAAGGTGTACTGCATTAGTTTGCCGCACACCTTTTATGTTCTGAATATAATTTTTATGCCTGATTTTTCGTATAATTGTGAGACAGTGAATAGCTGACTTCAAACTGATAATCAGAAATCGTTTTCTTCATAGCCAGAGCTTCGTTAATATCCATATCCACATACTCGCCGTTTCTGTAGCAGATGACTCTCTTGGTCTTGCCTTCCAGAAGCACATCCACAGCTTTAGCTCCCATGATAGAAGCATATACACGGTCCTTACATGTAGGTGTTCCGCCTCTCTGCATATGTCCTAAAATAGTAGCTCTGGTCTCAATCCCTGTAGCCGCCTCAATACGTTTTGCCATAGCTTCGGAATGTCCGATACCTTCTGCATTAATGATGATATGGTGTTTCTTTCCTTTTTTACGGTTGTCAATAATATTATTGATGATCCGCTGTTCATCGTAGTCATATTTTTCAGGAAGGAGAATATCTTCTGCGCCATTTGCGATACCGCACCACAGAGCAATATATCCAGCGTTTCTTCCCATAACTTCGATAATACTTACACGCTCATGAGAGGTAGATGTATCACGAACTTTATCAATCGCTTCCATAGCTGTGTTTACAGCAGTGTCAAAACCAATGGTGTACTCTGTACATGCAATGTCCAGGTCAATGGTTCCCGGAACACCTACTGCATTTACGCCCAGATTCGCCAGTTTCTGCGCGCCTGCAAAAGAACCATCTCCACCGATCACCACAAGGCCGTCGATACCATGTTTTTTACAGATCTCAGCGGCTCTTCTCTGTCCCTCTTCTGTTCGCATCTCTGCGCAGCGGGCAGTATACAGAATTGTTCCGCCCTTCTGGATAGTATCTGAAACATCTACCGCTGTCATCTCTATAATCTCTTCATTGAGCAGACCTGAATATCCTTTTAAAATCCCCTTCATTTTGATTCCACGGCTCAAGCCTCTTCTTACAACCGCACGGATCGCCGCATTCATTCCCGGAGCATCTCCACCACTTGTTAAAACGCCAATTGTTTTGATTTCTTTATTCGCAGTCATCTTTCTCCTCCATATTCTCGCAGCCCTTTGTTTTTATATCTATACATTGAATCGTTCTTATTTTATAGCATTTTCCCGATATTTTCAATACTCTTTTCTACAACTTTTACGTTGTCATGGCCGTACTTTTCGTACAGATTGTTGAGAAGTCTCTTGTCTATTCTGACAGATCTGGACGGCCCCAGTCTCTTCACTGCTTTCGGCGAACGGATATAGATCACCACCTTATCTTTCCCGTCAGAATCCTTAATATCCTCATAAAGCTCTTCCTCCCGTTCCAGAAAGGCCTCTTTCGTCTCAAACTGAAGCCAAAGTTCCCGGGGTGCCATATCGAAAGGATAAATGTTTTCACAGATCAATTTACTGGCCTTATCATCCTCCCCGGAAACACGTCCCTGGATAAAAACCTTGGCGTCTGCTTCCATAAAACGTACATTTTTTTCATAGTCTCTGGGAAATACCACAATTTCCACAGTTCCCACCAAATCCTCCAGGGTAAGGAAAGCCATGATTTTATTGTTTTTTGTATATTTAATGGTTTTTGCCGTGATCATTCCGCCAACCACCGCCCTGGCTCCGTCCCGGACCTTAGGCATGCCCGTATCTTCATCAGGCTGGAAATCGGCCGTTACTGCAGTAATATTTTTCTTCCATCTCTCTGTATATTCTTCCAGAGGATGGCCGCTTATATACACTCCCAGAACTTCTTTTTCAAAGGCCAGCTTTGCCTCTTTTGGATATTCTTCCACGTCCGGCATACGGATTTCAAAAGCAGATTTTTCCTCCTCGGAAACCAGATCAAAAAGACTCATCTGTCCGGCCATAACATTCTTCTTTTCCTGATTTACAGAATCCAGTATCTGAGCATAGATCATCATCTTCTGCCGCCGGTTTCCCGAAAGACTGTCAAAAGCTCCGGCTTTGATAAAATTCTCGATAGCCTTTTTATTTACATCTTTTCCTGACATACGTTCGATAAAATCCTGAAGGTTTTTAAATTGCCCTCTTTCCTGCCGTTCCTCCACAATAGCCCTGATCACAGGCCTTCCGATACTTTTAATGGCAGAAAGACCGTAGCGGATAGCTCCGTTGTCCACGGAAAACTGACTCTCTCCTTTGTTGATGTCCGGAGGGAGGATAGAAATTCCCATCTTCCTGCTGGAAAGAATATATTCTGACACCTTAGAAGGATTATCGATCACAGAAGTCATCAGAGCGGCCATAAACTCAACAGGAAAATAATACTTCAGATAAGCCGTCTGATAAGATACCACCGCATAAGCCGCAGCATGGGACTTGTTAAAAGCATATTTGGCAAAATCAATCATCTCATCATAGATCTTATTTGCCACCTCTTCGGAAATCCCTCTGTTGATGCAGCCGGGAACTCCCTCTTCTTCATTGCCATATACAAAGTTCTGCCGTTCTTTCTCCATAACAGAAGCCTTTTTCTTGCTCATGGCGCGGCGGACCAGATCGCTTCGTCCAAGGGTGTATCCTCCCAGGGACCTTACAATCTGCATAACCTGCTCCTGATACACGATACACCCATAGGTAGGCTTTAAGATGGGTTCCAACTCCGGGCAGTCATAGTGGATGCTGTCCGCATTATTCTTTCCTTTAATATATTGAGGTATAAAATCCATAGGGCCGGGGCGGTACAGAGAAATCCCAGCAATGACATCTTCCAGGTTCTGAGGCTTCAGTTCCTTCATGAAGCTTGTCATTCCGGCGCTCTCCAGCTGAAAGACCCCGTCTGTCTTTCCGGCTCCCAGCATTTCATATACATTTTTGTCATCATAATCGATGTGATCAATGTCCAGAGTGATCCCCTTGTCCCTTTCTGCCAGTTTCACTGCATTCTGGATCACTGTCAGAGTCCTAAGACCCAGGAAATCCATCTTCAAAAGTCCCAGTTCTTCCAGAGTCGTCATGGTAAACTGAGTGACGATAGAGCCGTCAGAAGCTCTGGAAAGAGGCACATACTCATCTACCGCTTTCTGGCTGATAACAACTCCCGCCGCATGCATGGAAGTATGTCTTGGAAGACCTTCCAGTCTCTTGCTCATGTCGATTAAAGTTTTTATCGTCTCGTCAGACTCGTAAAGATTCCGCAGCTCCGGATTCATAGTCAGAGCCTTATCTATGGTAATATTCAGCTCATTTGGAATCATCTTGGCAATGGTGTCACACTGAGCGTAAGGCAGGTCCATAACCCTTCCCACATCCCGGATCACGCCTCTGGCCGCCATAGTACCGAAGGTAACGATCTGCACCACCCGGTCCTTTCCATACTTTCTCACTACATAGTCGATAACCTCCTGGCGTCGTTCAAAGCAGAAATCCACATCAATATCCGGCATGGATACGCGCTCAGGATTCAGGAAACGCTCAAAAAGAAGATCATACTTAATAGGATCCAGTTTTGTGATCCCCAAAGTATAGGATACCAGGCTTCCGGCAGCGGAACCCCTTCCCGGTCCCACCATAATATCGTGATCCCTGGCGTACTTGATGAAATCCCAGACAATCAGGAAATAATCCACGTATCCCATCTTTTTGATAACGCCCAGCTCATACTCCAGCCGTTCCTTAAGCTGATCCAGATTCTCTGTATACCGCTCTTCCAGCCCTTCATAGCACAGCTTATTCAGATACTCCCAGGAATTGTAGGGAGCCGGCACATCAAATTTCGGCAGCTTGGTCACTCCAAATTCAATCTCTACATTACAGCGGTCTGCAATCTTCTGGGTATTGGAAAGAGCCTCCAGAGCATAAGGGAACAATTCTTCCATCTCCTGGGGAGATTTTACATAGTACTGTCCCCCTTCATACCGCATCCGGTCCTCATCCTGAAGACGTTTTCCCGTCTGGACGCATAGAAGGATATCATGAGCCTGGGCGTCTTCCGCATAGGTATAATGGATATCGTTGGTAGCTGCCAGATCAATCCCTGTTTCCTGGCTTATACGCAAAAGCTGCTGATTTACCAGCTTCTGCTGAGGCAATCCGTGATCCTGGAGTTCCAGAAAGAAATTTTCTTTTCCGAAGATCTTCTCATAGCGAAGGGCAGCGCTTTTCGCCTCCTCATACATGCTTCTTACAAGATTTCTGGCAACCTCTCCTGCAAGACAGGCGCTTAATGCAATAATTCCTTCATGATATTTCTGCAAAAGCTCCAGATCTACCCTTGGCTTATAGTAAAATCCATCGATAAATCCCTTGGACACGATCTTCATCAGATTCTGATACCCCTGGTTATTTTCCGCCAGCAGGACCAGATGGTAGTACCGGTCATCGGAATGTCCGGTTTCCTTATCAAAACGGGAGCCGGGAGCCACATAGACTTCGCAGCCCAGGATTGGCTTGATCCCTGCGGCCCTTGCCGCTTTATAAAAATCAATGCAGCCAAACATGACGCCGTGGTCAGTTATGGCTGCACTGTTCATTCCCAGTTCTTTTACTCTGGCTACATATTCATTTATTTTATTGGAGCCATCCAGCAGGCTGTATTCCGTATGTACATGTAAATGAGCAAATTCCACTGTCTTCCTCTCCTTATGTCTCGCAGCATTTTATTCATCTTCTCTTGCTTTTCTGAGCAAAACATTAAACCATTTGTTATTTCTGTCTTCCCGCACATCGCTGGTCTTCCATATATCTATGACCTGGATTTCCTGGAAAGAGTCCAAAAGCTCATTCAGGGATTCCCTGTTATAATCATAAAAATACCGGCCGTTGAATCTTCCCTTCCGATCTCCTTTCCGAACAGAAAAATAAAGGATGCCGCCTTCTTTTAAAGCCGCCAGTATACGGCTCATTACATCTTTTATTTCTTCCGGGGGGAAATGGCCCAAGACAGCACAGGCCCAGATCCCATGAAATACATTTTTGAACTCCATTTCTTCTATCCTGAGATGAAGAACCTCTTTTCCTGTATGGATACTGGCAAGATTGCACATTTTCTCAGACCCGTCCATAGGGGTCACAACACAGCCTTCATCTTCCAGAAATACAGTATCCCTTCCGGAACCGCATCCTAAATCCAGAACATCTGCACTCTCAGGCAGAAGCTCCACAAAACGTCCCAGCTGGTCTTCCATACTTAGATCTACAGTTTCTTCATAATATGGCACAGCATATCGGTCATAATAGTCTATCGAGTCCACTGATTTTCCTCCTTTTGGACATAAAAAACTCTCGGTTATTAATGATTATATCATAATACGTTTCACCGGAAAAGCACTACCGTATATAAATTTTCCCGTTTTTCAGTTCTATCTTCTCTTCTTTCAAAAGATGTCCCACCGCCCTTTTAAAGGCGTTTTTACTTAGTCCGAACTCTCTTTGGATCAGCACCGGATCTGCCTTATCATCAAAGGGCAGGACTCCGTCAAAATCCTCAATGATCTCATAAACATTCTGAGCGTCCTCATAAATCTGAAGATAGGCTTTTTTCTTGGGGCTCAGCGTCAGTTTTCCATCTTCCCGCACAGCGCTTACCCTGCAGGTCACTTCATCTCCGGGCTGGTATCCTCCCTGGGCCTCCTGTCTGGGGATCATAGCGGAATACTTATCATCCACAGCCACAAACACGCCGAAATTTTTACTGACCTCATAGACTACCCCGGTCACTGTATCATCCTTATTATATGGCGATCTGTCAGACAGATAGTGATATACCTTCATAGTAGCGCACAGGCGGCTGCTTTTGTCTATATAAACTGCCGCCAGCACTTCTTCCCCTTCATGAACTCTCTTAGTCTGCTCTTTATAGGGAAGAAACAGATCTTTTTCCAGTCCCCAGTCCAGAAAAGCTCCTATTTTTGTCACCTGAGCCACCCTCATCACCGCTGTTTCTCCTAAAAGAGCCTTAGGTCTGTCGGTAGTTGCAATAAGGCGGTCTGAGGAATCCTTATAAATAAACACCTGGACCCTGTCCCCTTCTTCTGTTCCCGCAGGAACTTTTTTCCCTGGCAGCAGCACCCTCTCTTCCTGTCCGGCATCCATGGTTTCTCCCAGATAAACTCCGAAATCCACCTTTTTTACAACCATTAATTCCTGTACTTTTCCTAATTCGATCATATTTTCTCCTTACTTTTCCAATTCTACAACAGCATAGATATCTCCGGCAGGGCTTTCCAGCACTATAGTATAAATCCCATTCTCTTCCTTTACCTTAGGACGGATCACATCGTCCAAAACAGCCTGTTTCTTATACTCAGCCCGCATCTGCCCCACTTTGAATCCTCCAGGCAGATATTCCTGGGCCATCAGCACATACTGGCCGTTATTTACGTGGTGATTGGTATCCAGATGATGAGGCCGTACCTGAAAAGCAGGGTATTCTTTCATTCCTTCCGGAATCAGGATTTTTCTGGAAAAATAATCCATATCCAGTTTTTCTTCCAAAGTATAAGCCTCTATCTGCTTTTTATCTACATTTACCGGTCTGCCTGAAGCAATATCCAGATATGTCCACAGACTGTTGGCATATGCGATAAGTTCTCCCTTTTCATCTTCCATGGTAAAATTTCTGCTGCCCAGAAACCGCCTGAAAGCATACGGCCAGGTAGAGACCCTGATCTTTTCATATAGCAGCGGATAACGATTCACCACGATCTGCCAGGAAGAGAGCACCCAGGCCTGTCCCTTTTCTGCCAGAAAATCCATCCCTACTCCTGCGCTTTCTGAATGAAATGTGCAGCAATCCTGGAAATAATTCAATATCCCATTTAAACTCAATTGTCTGTCTTCCCCGGTTTCGCTGTACCGGACTCTGCTGTCAAATGAAAATTTCATATTTCATCCTTCTTCCAAATTTTCAATATAAGAAAATATCCCAGACAATCGTCTGGGATATTCGTAGCTGGGCTACAAGGATTCGAACCTTGAAATGACGGAGTCAGAGTCCGTTGCCTTACCATTTGGCGATAGCCCAATTTTCAATGTTGTCTCGCAACAAAATGTATTATATAGTATCCCCCCCAAAAATGCAAGTACTTTTTTAAATTTTTTTATTTTTTTTATTTTTCAGTATTTTTCTTTCCCGGCCCGGCATATAATATACCCCGTACAGGGCATTTCCTATACATTTCCCCTTGATGTTCTGCCCTGTTTCCAAATTAATTTTCAGAAAGGCGGTGCCTTTATGGCCTATTATCCTGTTCTTGTAAACAGATCACATCTTCTGCCTCCTGATTACATACCTGATGACCTGGAAGAGGCAGGAATTCCTTTTTGCGCCCCTCCCGGTTCTGAAAAACGTCTCCTGAGAAAAAAGGCTTCCAAAGCCGCCGCCAGGCTTTTTACCCAGGCTGCTCTGGATAAGATAGGACTTGTAGGAATTTCAGGTTACCGCTCCTATCGCCGCCAGGATGAACTATACAAAGACGCTCTGCGGCGAAAAAGCTCTGCGGTAGCACCTCCCGGAGCCAGCGAGCACCAGACAGGATTTGCCCTGGATCTTTCCTGTCCGGAAGTAAATCTGAAACTGGAAGAGGCTTTTGCCTGTACCTCAGAAGGGAAATGGCTGGAAAAACATGCTCCTCTTTACGGCTTTATCATCCGGTATCCTCAAAATAAAGAAATCATCACCGGCTTTCCCTGGGAACCATGGCATATCCGCTATGTAGGAGAACCCCTGGCCCTCTATCTTTCTATGACCGGGCTGACTTTGGAAGAATATCACAAATTATAGAAGAAAACTTTTTTTTTATGGTGAAAAGTGCTATAATGGCAGAAAATATGTGCGGCAGGCACATAACCATGTAAAGGAGCATTACTTATGAGAGCCTTGAACCTAACCTTATTAACAGATTTATATGAATTAACTATGATGCAGGGATATTTTAAAAACCCTACTGATCAAATCGTTGTTTTTGATGCCTTTTACAGAAAAAATCCATGTGACGGAGGATATGCCATTGCGGCTGGTCTGGATCAGATCATCGAATATATCCGGGATCTCCATTTTGCTCCTGATGATATTGATTATCTTCGTTCTCTGAACATCTTCGACACAGATTTTCTGGAATATCTGAGGGGCTTCCATTTTACCGGAGACATTTACGCCATACCGGAAGGCACTGTAATATTTCCAAGAGAGCCCCTGCTGAAAGTCATTGCCCCGGTCATGGAAGCTCAGCTGGTGGAAACTGCCATCTTAAATATGCTGAACCATCAAAGTCTTATCGCCACTAAAGCTTCCCGTGTGGTATATGCAGCCAAAGGAGACGGGGTGATGGAGTTCGGACTTCGCCGCGCCCAGGGGCCTGACGCAGGGATCTACGGCGCAAGAGCGGCTATGATCGGAGGTTGTATCGGCACCTCCAATGTCCTCACCGGGCAGATGTTTGACGTTCCTGTAAAAGGAACTCATGCCCATAGCTGGATCATGAGTTTTCCTGATGAGTATACTGCTTTCAAAACCTACTCCCAGCTTTATCCTGACTCCTGCATTCTTTTGGTAGACACTTATGATGTTCTCAACTCCGGAGTTCCCAATGCCATCCGGGTATTTCAGGAGATGCGACAGGAAGGGACTCTGGTTAAAGGATACGGGATCCGCATCGACAGCGGAGATCTTGCCTATCTTTCCAAAAAAGCCTATAAAATGCTGGCAGCAGCAGGATTTGAAGACGCTGTTATCTCGGCTTCCAGCGACTTGGACGAATACCTGATCGACAGCCTGAAAGCACAGGGAGCAAAGATCAATTCCTGGGGCGTTGGCACCAACCTTATCACTTCCAGCGGGAATCCGGCCTTTGGAGGAGTATACAAGCTGGCAGCCATCAAAAATAAAAATGACAAAGACTTTACTCCCAAAATAAAGCTGTCAGAAAATGTTGAAAAGGTTACAAACCCAGGCAACAAAACCATCCAGCGCATTTATGATAAAACCACTGGAAAAATCCGTGCAGATCTTATCTGTCTTGCCGACGAAACCTTTGACGAAAGCAAAGATATGATCATCTTTGATCCCATGGCCACCTGGAAAAAGACCAAAATATACGGCGGGACCTACACTTTAAGGGAGCTTCTGGTTCCTGTCTTCCAAAAGGGCCGGTGTGTCTACACTTCTCCTTCTGTAATGGAGATCCGGGATATCTGCCAAAAGGAAATGAATACTCTCTGGGACGAGACCAGGCGCCTGGTAAATCCTCAGGAAGTATATGTAGACCTCTCAGATAAGCTGTACAAGATCAAGACCGATCTTCTGGAACAGATGGGACAGGCCTCCATCCGGTAACTTGGCTTTTCAGCCTCTTTAAGGCTGACTCTTCAGAATGTCAAAAGACCGCTAAGCAGAATCTTCAGGTTCTTTTATCCTGATTCTCTGTTTAGCGGTCTCTTTTTTTACTGTTCCATCTGCCTCCCGAGAAATCCGGCGGCCACCTGAGCCAGCTTTTCTTCTGTCTCTGAAAATTTCCGTTCTCCCGGTTTGTCCAGGATCACCACTGCACCAACGGCATCTCCTGCACAGGTAATGGTATAGATCACCTGTGAACCATATTCTCCTCTATCTTCCTCTAATATCCGCACATACTTTCCATCTGTGATACGCATATTTTTCCTGTCAGAGATCATATCCTCCAGATCCCGGTTGATCCTCTTCTCCATATATTCTTTTGATCCGCTCCCCGCGGCTCCGATAACCTGATCTCTGTCTGTAATGCACACCAGACACCCGGCTGCCTGGGCCAGGGCCTCTGCATATTCCCTGGAAAAAGTTCCCAACTCTCCGATAGGGGAATACTTTTTCAGAATGATTTCCCCTTCTCTGTCTGTAAAAATCTCCAGAGGATCGCTTTCTCTTATCCTCAGTGTTCTTCTGATCTCCTTAGGGATCACCACCCTTCCCAGGTCGTCGATCCTTCGCACAATCCCTGTAGCCTTCATATAAAAATCCTCCATTTACTGTACTTTCCGTTTCTGGAAATAGTATCTGTAAATGGAGGATTTTTATACTGATATTTCTGGATAATCCATTTCTTTGTCCGGATCAGATTTCATGTTCTTTACCGTACTTCCAGCTTAGTTCACTGATCATTTATATGTATCACTTATTTTCAATATGAAGGTTCTCCTGAAATTCCTGGATTTTCTCCTTTTGAAATTCTCCCTCATAAGTTCCTTCTGTAAAGTGTTTCAGAGACTGGGAAAATTTCTCCCAGCTCTCTCTTTCCTGATAAGCCAGGATAGGATAGAAGAGAACCCCTGCTGCCTGAGCCGCTTCCAGATCTCCCGGAGCATCCCCGATCATCAGAACATGATTTTTCTCATATCCTTTCTCCAGAAGTTCTTTCAGGCATTCTTCTTTTCTTCCTGTCTCCTGAGACATCAGCAGATCCGTATACTGGGCCAGTTCAAAGACTTCCCATTCTTTATTGATCTCCTGGCGGTTTGCTGCTGTAACGATCACAACATCCGCATACTCTCTGGCCAGTTTCAGGGCATTTTCCGCTCCGTCAAAAGGCGGCTTCTTATTATCCGATACCATAGCCATAGACTGATTTACAAGCCTTGACCAGTCAAGAGCCTTCTTCATACAGATATTGTCTGTTTTTTCATAAGCAGCCTCCAGACTCTTGTCCGACAGCTCCTGAGAAGATTCTGCCCAGCGAAGATATCCCTCCAGCCCTTCCACATTGGTGTAATTCTCATGGATATTTCTCAGCACCTGAGCCAGTCCCTGAAAACGATTAGCCCCTCTGGAAGCGCTTAGAAGGTTTACCTTTCTCCAGAGACGGATGATCTCATCTCTGTATTCTCCCAGATCCCATTCATAGACCAGACAGGGTCCGAAACACCGCATGTGCTTCACATCCATAGTGTCCATCACACAGCCATCGGAGTCAATACAGATCAAATAGTCTCTTGTTTTCCTAAATTCTTTTACATCCTCTTTCACTTTTTATCCCCCTGTTGCATCGATCAATTCTAGTTTTTATTATAACCTTCTGAATTGTGAACCGCAACAGAGAATCCTCAGATTTTTTCGGAGAATTTATCGTCCCGTTTTCTTATAATATATCAGAGAAACCACCGTTCCTATAAAAGCCGCCGATGCCAGAAAGTCATACCCTGTATTTATACTGAAATTTTCTGTAAGAACGCCTACCGCCCAGGGAAACACGGTCATGCCCACCGCATATACTGCCTGAAAGAAACCCATTGCCGTAGAACTCTTCTCTCTTGGTATCTCCTTCATAGATTCTGAAGTCAGATAAGAAAGAAGAATACCGGTAGACATTCCCGGAAAAGCCTGGAGGATAAAAATAGCATAAATATTTCCTGCCGCCGGTACAAGGATACAGTAAACGGCAGTAAGGAAAAATACCAGAGGCACATAAAATCTGGCGCCTTTCCTTTCACATACTTCCGTGGAAGCAAACTGAGCCGAGGCTACCGCCGCAATCATATAAAAAATAGAGGAGCAGCCAATAAACAGGGCTGACGCACCCAGGTTCTCCAGAATCTGAGTGGTAAATGACATGGCCGTTGCCATCTGAATTCCCTGCTGGATCAATGCCAGTAGTGCAAAAAGAATCAGACGCTTGTTTTTACACACAGAAAGATAATTTCCGATTCCCGGTCTGGAACTTTCCTTGGAAACCACAGGGGCCAGATCTTCTTTTACAAAGACTCCCCCGATCACCCCCACGATTCCGGCAATGCCCCCGGCCCCGCATAGGAATGCCATTCCCATTTTTTCATAAAAACAGGAACTGAATACAAAAGCCAGGCACATACCCAGATTGCAGGCCATGATCACCTTGCTGGTGGCCTTCTGCTGTTCCTTCTTTGAAAAATAATTGGAATAAAGGACCATATAGGCGATCCACATAGAGGCGGCACAGCCGGAGATCAGATTTGCCGCCAGAAATCCGGGACCGGTGGGAACCAGGAGCCGCACCAGGCAGGCAAAGCCTGCCAGTCCGGCTCCCAGTATCACAAAGATTTTATGCTTTCCCGCATAGTCTGCCAGAACTCCCAGAGGGAGCCTGAACACCAGCTGGGTGATCCCATAGGCTCCTACGATAGTTCCTGTAAAGCCAGCCGCCACTCCCGCAGCGGTGAGAAAAGGAGTCTGATAAGGTATATGGAGATACAGGGCAAACCAGAAAAGCACCACAACTGCCAGAAGAAGCCCTTCTCTGGAAATTCCCTTTTTCTTTTGTCCGCTCATAGTTTAGTCACACTCAGTCAGATGAATCTGTACTGCCTCATAGTCATCGCTGACTACAGGCAGAAGATATCCTCCATTCATCAAGGCTGCTCCTGTTAAATTTAATTCTGTTCCTTCCACATGGTAGAGAGCTTCCGGTTTCAGGCCTCTTAAGTAAACGAACTGGAAAGGCGGATTTGCCTTTGTACGGAGGACTACCACATTTACCAGAGACTCTTTCTGATCTTCAGAAACAAACTGCCATGCCACATAATTGGACTTTGTGCCGTCATCTGACAGTCTGTAGTAATCTCCCTGCTGGATCAGATCATAGTATTTCTTGAATTCCTCGATCTGTTTCCTCACCACATTCTTATCTTCCTCAGACATTTCTGTAATATCCAGCTCATATCCGAAAGTGCCAGACATGGCAACTATACCTCTGGTTTCCATGGATACACTTCTTCCTGTCTGATGGTTGGGGCATACAGATACATGGGCTCCCACTGTGGATACCGGATAGGCAAAAGAAGTTCCGTACTGGATCCGCAGACGTTCTATAGCGTCAGTGTCATCACTGCACCAGATCTGAGGATGATAATACATCATACCGGCGTCAAATCTTCCGCCTCCTCCGCTGCAGCCTTCAAAAAGTACATCCGGGAATTTCTGTGTGATCTTCTCCAGGAAATCATACAGACCCAGGATATACCGGTGGAATACCTCTCCCTGTCTCTCTGCAGGCAGCATTGCGGACCATACATCCGTCATATGACGGTTAGCGTCCCATTTCACGTATTCAATATTGGCGCTTTCCAGGATCTCACTCATCTTATCAAAAATGTACTGTCTCACATCTTCTCTGGAGAAATCCAGCACCAGCTGGTTCCTTCCTCTTGTAATAGAATGTCCCGGAACTTTCAGAGCCCAGTCCGGATGTTCCCTGTACAGATCACTGTCTTCTGATACCATTTCCGGCTCAAACCAGATACCGAATTTCAGGCCGATCTCATTGACCCCGTCTACTAAAGGTTTCAGACCTCCCGGAAGTTTCTTTTCGTTGACAACCCAGTCTCCCAGACCGCTGTTGTCATCGTCTCTCTTTCCAAACCAGCCGTCATCCATGACCAGCATTTCAATACCCACTTTTTTGGCCTCTCTGGCAATTTCCAGAAGCTTATCTGTATCAAAGCCAAAATAAGTAGCCTCCCAGTTATTGATCAGGATCGGTCTTCTGGCGTTTTTGAATTTGCCCCGGCAGACATTCTTGCGGATGGCTTTGTGATAATTTCTGGACAGTTTTCCCATACCTTCTGAGGAAAAAGACATGATAACCTCAGGAGCGGTAAAATATTCACCCGGCTCTAAGAGGAAATCGAACTGTGTATCATGGATGCCCATAGTCAGACGGGTATTATTGGCCTGAGAAACTTCAGCCTCTGCCTGGAAATTTCCGCTGTATACAAAGCAGGATCCCCAGCACCAGCCGCTGTCCTCTGTAGTGTCATGTTTCGCCAGCATTACAAAAGGATTATACTGATGGCTGGAATAGCCTCTCCTGCTGCCCACTCTCTGGATCCCGTGGTGAAGAGGACTTCTCTCCATCACACGCTCCATGGCATGGCGTCCGTAAAACTGGATAAAGTCCATATCTTTCTGATGGAAATCCAGACACATAGAATAAGCTCTCCGAAGGTGAACGCTCTCCTCGCTTTTGTTGATCACCTTACAGGCTCTTGTAATGATATCCAGATTTTCAAAAACTCCATAATACAAAATCACTTCTATATGCCGGTGGAGATCCCGGAGAGTGATCTTTAAAGTTTCAGCCTTTTCCTTTCCCTGATACATGGCAGGAAGTCCTTCCAGAGCATATTTTCCCTCCAGGATCTCATGGCCGACGTATTTCAGATTAGTCACCTGGCTTCCGTCAGGATAAACTACCCGGAGACAATAATCCCTGTAGTCTCCTGTTCCATATCCCGGATACTCCAAAAGCTGGGTATCCAGGGAAAACCCCCTGTCGTCAATGCCCTCAGGGTTTCCGGAAAATCCTCTGTCAATTGTTCTCCCTAAGTAAGACATATCCGTATTCCCTACGTTTGGTCCATAATATGTGTGAAACAAAAATCCTCTGTCCGCCTTCATCTGATATGCGGAATTCTTTGTTTTCAATGTAATTACATTGTCTTTGCAGGTAATTGCCATCTTAAGTCCTCCTTTTTATGATCTGATCAGTCCGAAATGTCTCATGGCTTCAAATATTCCGTCCTCTTTTATATCCTTTGTCACATAAGAACAGCACTCTTTTATTGCTTTCTCACTGTTGCCCATAGCAATGCTGTTTGGTACAGCTTCCAGCATAGAACGGTCATTCTCACTATCCCCGAAGACATAGCAGTCCTCTATATTTTTTCCCAGATAGTCGCAGAGGAATCTGATTCCCGTGGCCTTGGAATAATCCTTCTGGATCACCTCATGCATATTTCCGCCCCTGTCTATACAAAGAAAATATCTGGACAGATATTCCTTTAGTTCTTGATTTTGCCTGGTAGGCTTCAGAACGGTCAGAAGCTTATCATATACCTTTTCACTTCCCTGTATTACTTCTTCAATATCTCTTCCCTGAAGCTGAAAGATTTTCTGGGCGTTTTTTATCCATCCGTCATCATCAGGAATCTGATGATCAAAGTAAATAGCATCCGAAGCTTCGTAAAACACAGGAACCCTATATTTCCTTACTGTCTCAGCTACCTGAGTGCACAGTTCATTGCTCAGCTTCGCTAAAAGCAGTTCCTGGTCTCCCAGAAAAATATTTGTTCCGCAGCCGCATACATACCCATGAAAATCCAAGCTGGTCACCTTTTGGGGAAGGCTTGTCCTGGTCCTGCCTGTATTGACAAAAAGCAGATGTCCTTCTTCTTTTGCCATTCTCACGGCCTTTTTGGTACTTTCCGGTATTTCTCCGGTTTCTTCTGTGATCAGAGTGCCGTCTATGTCAAAAAACAACAGCTTCTGTTCCATTGTCTTATCTCCTTTGCAATCCGTTATTTTTTGATTCATTGCTGTTCTCTACATTTTATTATATAATCTTATCAGAGCAGAATCTATCCTTTTTTACATATTTTATTGTTAAATTGTTGCATAATGAAGTATTTCCGGAAGCATTACGAAAAGGAGTTTATATATGGAAAAAAAATCAGCATCTGAGCAGTCCTCTCTCACGGTCTATTTCTGCGGAAAAGAAAGCTGTCAGCCAGGACACTATTTTGGGCCGGCTGTCCGTCCCCATTATCTCATCCATGTTATTTTAGAAGGAAAAGGCATCTTTCAGAAAAGCGGCGTTACTTATTCTCTGAAAAAGGGAGACGCTTTTCTTATTCCTCCCATGGAGTCTACCTACTATCAGGCGGACCAGGAAGATCCCTGGATCTATGCATGGGTAGGATTTGACGGAAAATCCTGTCCTGAAATATTGTCCCAGACTGTTTTCTCCCATTCTTTTATCTATCAGAATCCTGGAAGCAATGTCTCTGCTTTCTTATCATGTATGGAGCGGCTGCTGGCTTCTTTCAGAGAATCCCACGGGCGGCAGCTGGAACCTTTGGGCAATCTTCTCCTGCTCCTTTCTTTCATGCAGGATCCTGTTCTGGTAAAAAGCAGAGACTTCTCCGATGAATATTTTAAAGCCGCCAAAGAATATATAGAACATAACTACAGCTATGACATCCGGATTTCTGATGTAGCAAGACATGTGGGAATCGACCGGACCTACCTTTATAAGATTTTTATGGAACATGAAAATACTTCCCCTAAACAGTATCTTCTCTGGCACAGGCTCCGCATGGCGGTCCAGATGCTCTGCTCCACCGACTATACCATCACAGAAACCGCCTTATCCTGCGGCTTCAAAGACGCGCCTTCTTTCTGTAATTATTTTAAAAAGCATATCGGCACTACTCCCAGAGTCTTCCGGAAAGACTTCCAGGATCAGGGAAAAAACCGATAAAAAAGAGCCGGCACTATGATATGATTCCCCTTAAGTAGATTTTGGTTATTTACCTTGTCTACTTAAGGGGAATCATATCAATATGCCAGCTCCTTTTTATAAAATATCATGCGCCTACCGGCATGACAAAGAAATACATGACTATGAAATGGCAGATGCTTCCTCCCATAACAAAGAGGTGAAAAATCTCGTGGGAGCCAAAGTTTTTATGCCTGGAGTTGAAAATCGGAAGCTTCAGGGCATAGATCACACCTCCTATGGTATAGATCAGGCCGCCGGCCAGCAGCCAGCCGAACCCTGCAGGAGAAAAGGCTTTTACGATAGGCACAAAGGCAAATACACACAGCCATCCCATTCCGATGTAAATTACTGAAGAAAACCATTTTGGACAGGTGATCCAGCAGGCTTTCACGATGATCCCCACCAGAGCTACCGCCCATACAGCCCCGCAGAGAATATATCCTGTTTTTCCCTTCAGAGTGATCAGACACACCGGAGTGTAGCTTCCTGCGATCAGAATAAAGATCATCATATGATCCATCTTTCTCAGCCGGCGGTTTACCTTTTCTGTAGAATCCACAGTATGGTAAATAGTACTTGCCGCATACAGAAGGATCATGCTCAGAATGAACACGCTCATTGCAATCATATAAATACTGCCCGGCTCTCTTGCAGCCTTGATCAGCAGCGGCGCTGCTGCAACGATAGCCATAACACATCCGATAAAGTGGGTAATAGCGCTTCCCGGATCTTTAATCTTAAATTTCATACTTACCACTCCTGTCCTTGGTTTTCCTTTATAGTATATTCTATAATCACAATTAGTATTCTTAATTTTATCATGTAGTTTTTAAAACTATGTTTTGATATTCATTATACTACACCAGTGTTATAAAAAAAGCAAGGGAGAGTTTTTGTATTTTTCTCATTTTTTCTAAAAATAGAAATAGGAAAGACTGTCCAGATAATTTTCAGTCTTTCCTATTTCTATTAATCTTTCTTTATCTAAATGTCATCTTTTTCCGGTTCGTTTCTACACCAGCCACAGATATTCATAAGGTCCTAATATTATATTTTCCCATAGCCGTACAGTCTTTCCCTGGATCAGATCATGGAGCTCGCCCGGAAGTCCAAACCAATTTACTGTATTACAGTCTACAACCTGTTCTTTTTCACTGAAGTTGGCCAGTACCAGCATCTTATCCTCTTTGTGGAATCCGAATACCGCTTTATTCTGGGTATCCACCGGAATGGAATGAAGCCTGGAAGAGAATACCTCATGACTCTTTCTTACCTCAATCATTTCTTTGATCCTGCTGAAGATAATGCCTTCCACAGTACTCTGGTCATGGCGGTTCGCAGCTTTCTTCCAGTCCATAGGCGGACGATGGAGCCATCTGGAATCATGGGCGATCTCCGGATCCTTTTTATACTCCCACCAGTTCAGCTGCCCCAGTTCATCCCCGCTGTAAAGAAGAGGGATTCCTGTATAAGAAATGATAACGCTGTTCAGCAGAAGGATCCTCTTAACAGAAAGTTCCAGTTTATACCGGTCTTTTTCCCCGATTGCTTCTTCCAGACCGCACATAGAGGCCATTGTTCCGCTGTTTCTGGCGTCCAGTGTCTGAGGATTAAACTCGTACAGTTCTCCCCTGGAGAAGCTTCCCGGGAATTTTCCTTCCATGAACTGAATAATAAACTGTTTATGGGCTTCCGGATCCATTCCCAGCTCACGGATGATATTCGTCTCAAACCCCCAGCCAATATCATCATGGCATCTTGCATAGTTGATCCACACCCCGTCCTCAGGAGTTCCATAGTCAATAGCCAATGATTTTTCCATCAGCCTTACATCCCTTGTAGCCAGGGAATTCCATAAAAGCACCATAAGAGATGCATTATACATGATATGGCACTCTTTTTCCTGGGGCGTTCCAAAATATTTTACGATCTCATGAGGTTCTACAATAGCTTCTCCCAGGAAAATAACAGATGGGCACACCTCTTCAATGATCATCTCATACATTTTCAAAAGAGTGTGGACCTGAGGCAGATTCATAGAATTAGTCCCCAGTTCCTTCCACATATAAGGAATGGCATCCAGACGGAAAATATCAATTCCCTTGTTTGCCAATGTCAGCAGGACTTCCGCGATCTTATTAAATACATTGGGATTTTTATAGTTCAGATCCCACTGGAATTCATAAAATCTGGTCATCACATATTTATTAATATCTTCATAATAAGTGAAATTTTTCGGAGCAACAGAAGGGAATATCTCTGTCAATGTCTTTTCGTACTCTGAAGGAATGCCATAGTTGTCAAACATATAGTACATATCCTCATAACCGGGCTCATTTTTCTTGGATCTCTGGGCCCATTCATGTTCTTTTGCAGTATGGTTCAGTACAAAATCAATACAGGTCCGGATTCCTTTTCTCTTTAATTTACCCACTACCTTTTCCAGCTGATCCATAGTTCCCAGCCGCTTATCTACATTCAGATAATCTGCTACCGCATAGCCTCCGTCATTCTGTCCTTCTCTGGGCTGGAGCAAAGGCATAAAATGCACATATGTTACTCCCAGGTCGCAAAGGTAATCAATCTTGGACTCAAACTTTTTCAGATCCTCACTGAACTTATCCACATACAGCATTATTCCTACCATATTCTCTGAAAGATACCAGGAATTTCCTTTTTTATCCTGCCTCTTCAGCTGCGGGCTTCTGTTAGCCTTTGCCGTTTCCATGATTCCTACCAGCTGGTCATAAAAAAAGTTGGTTATTCCGTTTTCTCCATAAAGCCCGTAGTACAGGCTTCGCAGCTTATCCATTGACATAGTCTCTTTCTCCCTTCTCTTTAAGCTTTATCACTGTATATTTTATCATTTATTATGAATTATGGAAACCTTCCAATGTTCTAAATATAAATATTTACTTATCTTTTGTCAATCCCTCCTATGTAAATTTTGTCAGTTTGCCCTGGCCGGTAATTTTCAAAATTATACTTGACTAATTTCATCTAATATGCTATTATAATATCAGTAACAATTACTGTTATTAATCATTTGGTATTTCCCGGCAAATACCGCAATAGAAAATAGAAAGGAGAGAAACCAATGGCAGCATTAAAATACAGCCGTCAGCGCGAGAGTATCAGAGAGTTTGTAAAAAGCTGTCATGATCATCCCACTGCCGATACTGTCTACGCAGGAATCAAAGAAGAATTTCCAAATATCAGTCTGGGAACTGTATACAGAAATCTTTCTCTCCTGGTAGAGCTGGGAGAAATCGCTAAGATTTCCACCGGGGAGGGTCCGGACAGATTTGACTGCAACACCAGGCCCCACAGCCATTTTATCTGTACCCAGTGTCACTGCATTAAAGATATCCAGCTGGCAGATATAGACTATATCACCCGGAAAGCCTCAGAAAATTTTGACGGCGAGATTATTGCCCACACTACAACTTTCTATGGTATCTGCAAAAACTGCTTAGACAAAAAAAATTTACAGAAAAGTAGTTGACAATTTTTCTCTAGTATGTTAGATTGGTCATAGAAGCAAAATAGTAATCATTACTATTATTAAATTTAAGTAAAAACCTGGCAAAGCCAGATTTAATAAAATCCAAAAAGAAAAGGAGATCAAAGTTATGAAGAAATTTGTATGTAATGTATGTGGTTATGTTTACGAAGGCGATGCTGCTCCTGAAAAATGTCCAGTCTGCGGAGCACCTGCAGAGAAATTTACTGAGCAGTCAGGAGAAATGAGCTGGGCTGCAGAGCATGTTGTAGGAGTTGCTCAGGGCTCAAGCGAAGATATCATGGAAGATTTAAGAGCAAATTATGAAGGTGAATGCAAAGAAGTTGGTATGTATCTGGCTATGGCAAGAGTTGCTCACAGAGAAGGCTATCCTGAAATCGGTTTATACTGGGAGAAAGCTGCTTACGAAGAAGCTGAGCATGCAGCTAAATTCGCTGAACTGTTAGGCGAAGTTGTTACAGACAGCACAAAGAAAAACCTGGAAATGCGTGTAGAAGCTGAGAACGGAGCTACCGCCGGCAAATTCGATCTGGCTAAACGTGCAAAAGCAGCAAACCTGGACGCTATCCATGACACAGTTCATGAAATGGCAAGAGACGAAGCTCGTCACGGAAAAGCTTTCGCAGGACTTCTGAAGAGATACTTCGGCTAATTTATAAAAGATAAAAATTGAAACTATTAAACCGGCCCGTAAATCCATACGATTTTCCATTCATGGGCCGGTTTTTACTACATATTGAGGAGGTTTTTACTATGAGCAAATATACAGGAACAAAAACAGAGCAGAACTTAATGGCTGCTTTTGCAGGAGAATCTCAGGCAAGAAATAAATACACTTTTTATGCTTCTGCCGCTAAAAAAGCTGGTTATGAACAGTTGGCCGCACTCTATCTGGAGACAGCGGAGCAGGAGAAGGAACACGCAAAAATGTGGTTTAAAGAATTCCACGGCATTCACGATGTAGCCGCCAACCTGGAAGACGCAGCTGCCGGAGAAAACTTTGAATGGACAGACATGTATGCCCGGATGGCAAGAGAAGCCAGAGAAGAAGGCTTCCCTGAACTGGCCGCAAAATTTGAAGGTGTTGCAAAAGTAGAAGCTGCCCATGAAAAACGTTATCTGAAGCTCCTGGAAAGCTATAAAGCAGACAAAACCTTTAAGGGAGACGCTCCTTTAGGCTGGAAATGCAGAAACTGCGGATATGTACATATGGCGGACGAGGCTCCGGAGGTTTGTCCGGTATGCGCCCATCCAAAGGCTTACTTTGAAAGAAAGGTAGAAAACTACTAATATAAAAAAGTCCCTGCTACAGGGACTTTTTTATATTGCAGCCTGGAATATCATCCTCTTTCATCCAAAGCTTCCAGGGTATAATCGTGAAGAGTTCCTCTCCGAAATTCATCCGCCCTCAGCATCCTGGAATAAATAATATCTACCATGATCAGGATAGGAAACTGGGGGGAAATGGCTTTGCCTGTTTCCAGATTTTCCTTCACTGCACAAAGCACCACCTCATCGCAGAAACTTTTAAACTGCTTATCAATATGGGATGTCATCAGCACAGTAGTGGCCCCGCACCTCTTAGCTGCCTTTAAAGATTCAATAACCTCTGCCGTCTTGCCGCTGACGCTGATGCCGATAACCGCACAATCTTCATCTACAAGCACAGAGTTCATCTTCATAATATGGTCATCTGTGATAGCTTCCAGGTTCACGCCGATTCTCATAAACCGGAGTTTCATCTCCATGCCTACCAGGCCGGAACTGCCTTTGCCATACACATAGATTCTCTTTTTTTGGGAAAGAATGCTTTCAATCCTGTCTATCTGTTCCTCATCCATAAGAGAATAGCTTTTATTCAGAAGTTCCTGGTAGCTGTTCAATACCATTTTTATATGATCGCTGGCAGGAGGACGGTTTATTGGTGCTCCCGTTTGTTCATAGCAGAATAGAAATTCACGGTATCCTTTGTAACCGCACTTTTTTGCAAACCGGGACAGAGAGGCTTCAGATACATAAAGCTGTTTCGCCACGTTCTTTGCTGACAGATCTCCTTTTCCTTCCCTGCGGATAAAAAAATCCGCTATATTTTTTTCCAGAGAAGTAAAAGTCTCATAAATTGCTTCTATATGGGGAATTATATTTTTTTCATATTCTTCCATTCTTCAGCCTCCTGTCCTTTTCAATCTTTTTCTCAGTGATTTTCCTGTCTTGATTTAAAGTTATAAAATGCCCCCAGCATTCCCGCCTGATTCTGATGTTTGGCAAAGGCCAGGCGGGTATGGCGGGCTACGGAAGGAATCAGATATTTTTCCAGGCTGTTCCTCAGCCGCTCTTCCAGATATTCCTGCTGGGCCATGATTCCTCCTCCCAGCACTACTACTTCCGGGTTTATCACATAGCAGATATTGGCGATTCCCATGCCCAGCACCTCTACCATCTGATCAATAGCCCGTATACAGTCTTGATCCCCCTTTTTTGCATTCTCGAAAACGTATTTTCCATTAATGCTTTCCGCCGGAATATTCTTGTACTCCGCCGTCTTTTTCACCAGAATGCTGCTGGCTCCCAGGTCCTGGAATTCCCCTCCCGGAAGATGCATATAGCCGATTTCACATCCGCTTCCTGAAAATCCATGAAATACCTTATTGTCTATGATGATCGCACCGCCGATACCGGTTCCCACAGTAAGGCACAAGCTAATGCTTGTACCTTTGGAAGCGCCTGCAAAATTTTCTGCAAGCCCTGCACAGTTCACATCATTTTCAACCTCACAGGGAAGCTGAAATCTCTGCTCCATGGTCTTTTTGATTTCTGTGCCTGTATAGTCAGGAATCAAAGGAGCCGCATAGGTAATCTTTCCTGCTTCACAATCTACCATACCTGCGGTAGAAACGCAGATTCCTGCAGGCTCATACTCTTCTATGTACTTTTCCGCTATATTCTGTATTTTCTCCATAATTCCGGGACCGCCTTTTTCCATAGCCTCTGTAGGCATTTCTCCGGTGACGAGAAGACCTCCGTCCTCCTGGATCATACCATATTTTATAGAAGTACCGCCTATATCAATGCATATATATTGTTTCATAATGCTGCTCCTTTATTTTGTCAGGAAAATCCTTCTATTTAATCTTGATCTTAAAAATTGCTTTCTTGATTGCTGCCGGAGTATTCACCTGGACGGCTGTTCTGTGAGCGTCTTTTGGATAACACAGGAGAAAATCTCCTTCAGTGAGGACTACATGGCTGTTGGGTTCCCCCTCTAAAGGGAGGAAATCATCCTCGTCCACAAATTCCTTCTGCTCCATATTGTCAATAAAGTTCACATCGATCTGCTCCGGACCTTTTAACATAAGGTGTAAATCCAGATATTTTCTGTGGGACTCCCAGAATCTGTTCTCCGGAGCTGTTGTTTCATATTCTACTATATTTACAAACAGATTGTCACCATCGATTTCATGGCTTCCTTTTTCATAGCTCAATAAATCGTGATTTTTCCCATATTCGAAGCATTTTAAAACCTCTGCTTCCAGATAACCGTAATCTTTTAAATCTCTGATATTTCCGAATACCATATTACTTCCTCCTGATTCTATTTCTCGCAAATCAGCCTGGCTGTTTAAATTCCAGGCTGATCCGTAAATACTGCTTTTTTATTAATCTTTATAAATAGTTGTATACTGGGCTGGCTTGGAGTTGTCTCCTTTTACCTTTCTCCAGATAATACTTGCAGGAATTCCCACTACCAGGGATACTGCGATAGAAATAATGGAATAGGACCAAATAGATACATTCTCTGCTGGAACAAAGTATTTAATATAGACCATGACTCCAGATGCCGCGATAAAGGCCAGTACAGCTCCAAAGGTGTTTGCAACTTTTGTGAATGCGCCCAGGATAAAGGTTCCGATAAGAATACCTAATACCAGACCCATGAATCCATTGAACCACTCGTATGCAGATTTTACACCGCCGTTGGCCAGTATCATAGCGACTACGATAGAGAAAATACCGACTATCAGAGATACCCAGCGGCCAATCTTTGTCTGTGTCTCAAAGCTTAAAGGTTTCTTGGAAAGACGTTCCTGAATATCCAGGGTCCAGCTTGAAGATACAGAGTTCAGACCAGTGGAAAGTGTGGACTGTGCTGCTGCGTAAATAGCAGCCAGAAGAAGTCCTGTCACACCTACCGGAAGTTCAAATGCGATCCAGGAAGCAAAAATCTGATCCTGCTGAGCTGCCGGAGGAAGTGGATTTCCCTGTACCTGGTAGAATACATATAAACCTGTACCGATCAAGTAGAATACAGTTGCAATGAAGATAGACAAAGCGCCGTTGGCCAGCATCATCTTGTTCAGCTTCTTAGTATCTGTAGTAGTTGTGAAACGCTGTACAATATCCTGGCTGGATACATAAGAGCCCATGGTATTAAAGCCAGCCCCTACGATCAGAAGAAAAACACTGTCTTTTAAGATATTGGGATCGAAGATCGGCTGATCTGCAGCCAGAAATTTTCCGCCGGCTGTAAACTCATGGAAAATTGCTCCCAATCCTCCGTCAATATGGGACAGCAGAAAAATAAGTCCGAATGTTACGCCGATCAACAATACAGAGCCCTGGATAAAGTCTGTCCAAAGTACAGATTTCAGTCCGCCTGTGTAAGAATAAATAATTGCGATAACGCCCATGATAATGATCAATACATTGACGCTGACTCCCATAAGGTTGGACAGCACCATACATGGCAGGTACATGATAATGGACATACGGCCGATCTGGTAAATGATAAACATAACAGCTCCCAAAATACGCAGTCCCTTGCTGTTAAAACGCAGCTCCAGATAGTGATAAGCTGTGTCAATATCCAGCTTGCTGTAAACCGGAAGGAAAAACTTAATGGTAACAGGAATCGCCAGCAGCATACCAAGCTGTGCAAACCACAGCAGCCAGGAACCTGCATATGAATTTCCTGCTAAGGACAAAAAGGAAATAGGGCTCAGCAACGTGGCAAAAATAGAAACTGAAGTTACCCACCAGGGAACGGTTCCGTCTCCCTTAAAATATTCTTTTCCCTTCATTTCTTTTTTTGCGAAATGAAGACCTGCAAACAATACGGCTGCAAGATAAACAATCAATATGATTAAGTCAATGGCAGTAAAACCCTGCATAATAGACCTCCCTCTAATGTAATTTCTTAAATAAATCTCCTGTTCTATAGTTGTTACACCTACAACAAGCTTCCTCTCTGTACAGCCGCATTTCAGGACTTTATAGGCATAAAAAGGCCAAAAAAATCCGGTGCAGCAGCAAAACGCGGCATGCACCAGTGTGACTGCTTCACTTTTATATTCCAAAGCCATGGATTTTCATGTAAGTATAACTTGCATGACTAAAAAACCGGCCCAAGATATTAAAGATATTTTTTCTCTGCTTCTTTTACCATTGCCGCTGCTTCAGCCGCAATAGCTTTGTCAGCTTCCTGAAGATTTTCCAGAGGCTCTCTTACTCCTCCGATGTCCAGCCCCTCATTTATACGGAGCATCTCTTTTGCCACAGCATACATATTGGCACGGCTGGAACACATCTTATAAATGATTTCATTAATGTCATACTGTAATGCAACAGCTGTGTCTCTGTCCCCTTCTGCAATAAGCTGGTTCAATTTCAGAAACAGCCCGGGCATTACTCCATAAGTTCCGCCGATCCCGCCGTCAGCGCCGATAGCACGTCCTGCTACAAACTGCTCGTCCGGACCATTAAACACAATGAACTCACCCTTGGCTGCTGTTCCTGATGCTTTGAACATCTGAATGTCCTGAGTAGGCATGGAAGAATTCTTTACAGCAACTACTCTTGGATTTTTCATCATCTCTGCAAACAGACTCATGGTAAGAGCTGTCCCTGCCAGCTGAGGAATGTTGTAAATGACAAAATCTGTGTTCGGAGCTGCTGCGCTGATCGCATTCCAGTATGCTGCAATAGAATATTCAGGCAGACGGAAATAGATAGGCGGAATGGATGCGATAGCATCGACTCCCACACTCTCAGAGTGCTTTGCCAGCTCCACGCTGTCTCTTGTGTTATTGCAGGCCACATGGTTGATCACCGTAAGTTTTCCCTTAGCTACCGCCATAACGTTTTCGATGATTATCTTACGTTCTTCCACATTCTGGTAAATGCACTCTCCTGAAGAGCCGTTTACATAAACACCCTTTACGCCTTTATCGATAAAATACTGAGTAAGGTTACGGACGCCTTCTGGGCTTACGTTTCCATTTTCATCATAACATGCATAAAACGCCGGGATAATTCCTTTGTACTTTTCCAAATTACTCATTTTTTAACTCCTCCTGTATTTTATTTCTCCAGCTTTTCTATTTCCTCTGTAAAGGATTTTGTGATTAGCTGGGGACGTGTGATAATAGAGCCTACCACAACACTGTAGCATCCTAATTCGATAACCCGCCTTGCCTTCTGGGGGGTATTGATGTTTCCCTCCGCGATTACACGATGCTTTACCTTACTTAAAATCGTACGGATAATCTCAAAGTCATTGGCTTCAATCTTATCCCCTTTGCTCTGCTCCGTATAACCTACAAGAGTTGTCCCTATAAAGTCAAACCCAAGCTCGTCTGCATGAAGGGCTTCTTCCACAGTAGAGCAATCTGCCATCAGCAGCTGCTGTGGATATCTTTCCCTGATGTCATGATAAAAGTCGTCCAGTGTTTTTCCGCCGGGCCTTAAAGAAATCGTGGCATCAATGGCTATGATTTCTGGTTTCACTTCCATCAATTCCTCAATTTCTTTCATAGTAGGCGTAATATACACCTTGCTGTCATCGTAATCCCTTTTCACAATACCGATCACCGGAAGATCTACATTCTTTTTAATCTCCTCAATATCCTCCTTTGTATTGGCGCGGATTCCCAAGGCTCCTCCTTCTGCCGCGGCTCTTGCCATTCTTCCCATGATAAAAGAAGAATGCAGGGGCTCATGAGGCAGCGCCTGGCAGGATACGATCAAATGCCCCTTTAGCTGTTCTAACTTGTCGTCCATATTCCTCTCCTCTCTGCGTTCCGCTTTCTTTATCCTCAGTATAACATTCTTGAAATATTTTTCAATAAAATCTTAGATTCTGAAATTTCTTTCATCCCTTTTGTCACAGTGTATAATTTAACGATTTTTTACCCCTTATTTTTTAACATTCTGCATAAGATATGAAAGTTCTTTCTCCTTTTCCTTCCATACGTTGCAATAATTACCCGGCGGAATTATAATAAAAGGACAGGTTACAAAAACCTGCCGATCCAGAACAGAAAAGGAGAATTTTATGATCATAAAAAATGCAATGGTATTTCAGGAAAACGGAACCTTTCTGAAAAAAGATATTTATGTAGAAAAAGGATTTCTGGTTTCCAGGGAAGAAGAAGTAACAGATAAGACAGAGCTTGATGCCAGCGGGCTAAAAGCCATTCCGGGGCTGGTAGATATCCACAGCCACGGAGCCTTTGGCCACGATTTCTGCGATGCAGATCCGGAAGGGTTAAAGGTAATACTGAAATATGAAAAAGAACACGGGATCACCTCCTATTGCCCTACATCTATGACCCTGGCAAAAGAAAAGCTTCTTGAAATATTCGCTTCTGTGAAAGATGTGGAAGTTTCCTCTGATACAGCCAGAATCGCCGGTATTAATATGGAAGGTCCTTTTGTAGATGTAAAGAAAAAAGGGGCTCAGGCGGCGGAGCATATCTGCCCTCCGGATATCGGATTTTTCCGTCTCTGCAATGAGCGCTGCGGAAACATCATAAAGCTGGTAACCCTCTCCCCAAAGGAAGACGGAGTCCTGGACTTTATACGGGAATTGAAAGATGAGGTTATGGTCTCCATCGGTCATACCACTGCAGATTATAATTGTACAAAAGCGGCCATGGATGCCGGTGCCTCCCATGTGACCCACCTCTTCAACGCCATGCCTCCCTTTGCCCACAGAGATCCTGGTGTGATAGGCGCCGCTCTGGATACAGAGAACTGTATGGCAGAACTGATCTGCGATGGTTATCACATTCATCCTTCCATGATCCGGGCTGCTTTTAAAATGTTCGGGGAAGAAAGGATCTGCCTGATCAGCGATTCCATGATGGCTACCGGAATGCCTGATGGAACATACGAGCTGGGGGGACAGGCTGTTTATATGAAAGACCGGTTCGCTGCCCTTTCTGACGGCACACTGGCCGGATCTGCCACAAACCTGTTTGACTGCATGAAAAAAGCCATGGAATTCGGCATCCCCGAATCCACAGCCATCTTCGCCGCTACCAGAAATCCGGCAAAAAGTATTGGAATATACCATCAGACCGGCTCTCTTACCCCTGGAAAATATGCAGATATACTCCTGGTGGATGAAGCGTATAACTTAGAGCAGGTTTTATAACCCCCATATTTGTGACAATCGCCGGGGCAAGTGTCTTATCACTACCCGGCGTTTTTTCACTGCTTCATACTGGTTTTCATTTTCCTGTACTCCGAAGGGGAGACTCCGCAGATGTTTTTGAAAATTTTCATAAAATGCTTATCGTTTTCGTATCCCACCATTTTTCCCACTTCCTGGATTCTAAGTTCCGTATTTTCCAGAAGTCTCTTTGCCGCTTTAATGCGGATTTCTTTTAAGTAATTGACAAAATTCATTCCCGTATAGTTTTTAAACTCAATAGAAAAGAGAGAATAATTCATAGAAACATAATTTGAAACCATGGCCATATTCAAATCTCTTGTATAATTTTCCCGGATATACGATACTGCTTCCTGGGTTTTTCTCTTATTCTGATCTGAAGAAAATTTCACATCAATACACCCGCCCAGACGTTCCAGCCACATTTTCAGACAGGGTTCATATTCTTCTAATGTATTCCATAAAAGGGGTTCTTCATATGCCAGAATCTCTTTTTCCTGAATCAGTGTTCTGTAAAACACCGCCAGCTTTTTTAATATCTTCTGTATATCATTCAGAAGTTTATACGGGTCTTCTTCCCCATGTCTTGCCTGGAAACACCTGTTCAGTAAATCTTTTACCGCTGTATTTCTTCCCGAACCGGAAAACTGCTGTACAAACTGCTCTGCTTCCTCATCTCCATTTTCATCATGAGATTCTTCTTCATAGAAGCAGAAAAGGCTTCCTGTTACAAAGGCTTTCTTTCTGGCATGTTCTGCCTGTTCAAAAGCTCTTTTGCACTCTTTAAATCCCCTTGCCGGAAGACTGATCCCATAAAATTCCGCCTTTGTCTTTTTTTCCCACTCTCCATAACTCTTTTCAGGAATGAATACGGCTTTTTGTTTTCTGACATGATCTATGCAGAAACAGCCTTCCTCCTCTGTCTCCACACTCCTTTCAGAAAATACCAATGCCAGGTACGGCTCCTCTCGGAAGCATTTTTCCCATTGCCGGATAATTTCCCAGCAGTCGCTTTCCAGAATCTCCTCTGTCAGATAATAACGGAGCTGGCTGTATAACATCTGCTTTTGAATCTGGTAGTTCCTGCAGTTTAATTTCTGCTTTTCTTCCAACTTTTCCAGTATTTCTTCTATCTTATCCCTTTTCACCGGCTTCAAAATATAATCTGCAACCCCGTGTTTCATCATCTCCACCGCATAGTTAAAGTCTTCATATCCGCTGACCACCACCACATCCGGTTTGTGTTCCAGATTCTCCATTTCCTTTACCAGTTCAATTCCATCCATTTTAGGCATGCGTATATCTGTAAATACCGTATTGATCTTCCGGTTTTTCAGGATTTCCATCGCCTCTTCACCATTGCGGCATTCTATAATTTCTTTAATCTCTACAGAGCTTCTCTGAGCCATAACAGCAATCCCTCTGCGGATTATTTTTTCATCTTCTACAATTAACAATGTATCCATATGAAATTCCTCTCTACTTACCTTTATAAGGAAGAAGTACGCTTACTTTTGTAAAACATCCCTCTTTTGAATGAATTTTCAGCCCGTATTTATCTCCGAACTGGATTTTAATACGGTCCTGCACATTTTTCAGTCCGATCCCGTTTCCTGAACCGCCGCTGGCCTCAATTTCTCCACGGATCTTTTTTTCCAGGATGTATGGTCACTGCCTCCATGCAGGGGATTTCCTGCATCTTCACATCTTGTTCTTCCCAGAATTTATTTCTTTTGCAGTCTGTTGTGACGACCTTCATTCCCATGTCCGCTCCTTTTTAAAGATGACTTCCATTTTTTTATAAAATCCGTTTCGTAATCTTTCTGCTGTGTTTCCCTCAACTGATCCTGTCCGCTCTGTATTTCCCTCTCTGTCAGTCAGAAGAATTTCTTTAATCTGATATTCTCCCGGTACCAGGCTCTGCATTTGTTCTGCTTTATAAACAGTCTTGATTTCTCCCAAAAATGTAGTCTCCAAGCTTCCTTCCTTTCCTAAAATATAGGAAGGGATAAAAGAAGAATTCTCCAACAGGCTTCTTCCGTATTTTTCCTCATTTAAGAATGGAATTGCACAACAGTGAAAATCTTCTGCAAATTTCTCATATAATCCTGCTTTCAACAATTCCAGAAGATATTTGTATTCCATATGCAGCCATATAGACTCGTTTTCCAGCCAGCCCGGAGTAAAAGCGCAGGCACGTCCCAGTTCAAAAGTTGCCTCAGAAAGGGATGCATTGACCTTATACATTTTCAACTCCT
>DWYL01000108.1 GCA_019118685.1 Candidatus Blautia merdipullorum | reverse complement strand
GAAAATAATCACTATGAAAGAAAAGATTAAAATTTCGTAAGAAAGTTCTTGCATTCTTGCCGGAGAGGTGTTATTATACCAAATGTACTTTTATGCTCAGAAAGGAGGAAGAACAGTGAAAGTAAGATCATCTGTAAAACCAATTTGCGAAAAGTGCAAGGTTATCAAAAGAAAGGGAAGCATCAGAATTATCTGTGAAAACCCGAAACACAAACAGCGTCAGGGCTAATTTTTGAGGACAGAATTTATCTGAATAAAGACAAAGATTAGTTTCTGGCGATTTGTTTGTGTTAATTTTAGTGCGGCTGCAGTATGAACCGCCAGGGTGCGTTGTTCATGCTGATCAAATATAGTAATATTAGTATGATATAGAATGCCGGTGCATATGGCTGGCAGGACCTATCATCTCCAGCGGCCGTCTTAACCGAGAGGACGGCGGAAGAATATTGCTTAATACCGGTATGCGCCAATGCCGGAAAGGCTGCGTAAAATTATAAAGCGGAAGGCAGTGCCTTTCCTTTCAGCGGCTGGACGCATAAGATCCCGTCAATTTTATGTGTCTCAATTAGGAACAATATTAACAGAAAATGGAGGAACAAATACATGGCTCGTATAGCTGGTGTAGACTTACCAAGAGAAAAACGTATTGAAATCGGTCTGACTTATATTTATGGAATCGGAAGATCCAGTGCAGACCGTATTCTGGAAAAAGCAGGCGTAAATCCTGACACTCGTGTCAGAGATATCACTGACGAAGAAGTAGGAAAGATCCGTGATGCCATTGAAGAGTTGCAGATCCCTGTAGAGGGTGATTTAAGAAGAGAGATCGCTCTGAATATTAAGAGACTTCAGGAGATCGGATGCTACAGAGGTATCCGTCATCGTAAAGGCCTTCCTGTTCGTGGACAGAAGACTAAAACAAACGCAAGAACAAGAAAAGGTCCAAAGAGAACAGTTGCTAACAAGAAGAAATAATAGCAGGCTGTCTTAAATTAGAAATTTACCAAGAGTTTGAATATTAGAGAAAGTAGGTTAGTTTAGAAATGGCTAAAGTTACAAAAAAAGTGACAAAAAAGCGTGTTAAGAAAAACGTTGAACGCGGACAGGCACATATCCAGTCTTCTTTCAATAACACAATCGTTACATTGACAGATGCTGAAGGAAACGCTTTATCATGGGCAAGTGCCGGTGGTCTGGGATTTAAAGGTTCAAGGAAATCTACTCCATATGCAGCTCAGATGGCTGCAGAAACAGCTGCAAAAGCAGCAATTGTTCATGGTCTGAAGACTGTTGACGTTTTTGTAAAAGGACCTGGTTCAGGAAGAGAAGCAGCGATCCGTGCATTGGCAGCATGCGGTATCGAAGTTACAAGTATTAAAGATGTAACACCGGTTCCACATAACGGATGCCGTCCACCAAAACGCAGAAGAGTCTAATTAGGAGGTCAAATAATCATGGCAGTAAATAGAGTACCAGTTCTGAAAAGATGTAGGTCCTTAGGTCTGGACCCGGTATATTTAGGAATCGATAAGAAATCTACCAGACAGTTAAAAAGAGCAAGTAGAAAAGTGTCTGAGTACGGACTTCAGTTAAGAGAAAAACAGAAAGCAAAATTCATTTATGGCGTTCTGGAAAAACCTTTCCGCAATTATTATAAGAAAGCAGACCAGAAACCAGGACAGACTGGTGAAAACTTAATGGTTATGCTGGAAACACGTCTGGACAATGTAATCTTCCGTCTTGGTTTTGCAAGAACAAGAAAAGAAGCAAGACAGATCGTTGACCATAAGCACGTACTGGTAAATGGCAAACAGGTTAACATTCCTTCCTACCTGGTAAAAGCAGGGGATGTTATTGAGATCAAAGAGAAATGCAAAGGTTTTCAGAGATATAAAGATATCCTGGAAGTAACAGGCGGACGTCTTGTTCCTGCTTGGCTGGATGTTGACCAGGAGGCTCTGAAAGGTGAAGTGAAAGCACTTCCTACAAGAGAAGAGATCGACGTACCTGTAAATGAGATGTTAATCGTCGAGCTGTACTCCAAATAATAGTGAAAGGCTGTTTTTGACGGCATTCACAGGAAAGAATATATACAGGCGGAGGAGTTTTTCCTGTGCCTGTATAGATACTAAAAGAATTGTGCACTTAGCAAGGAGGGCTTTGCATGTTCGATTTTAATAAACCCAAAATTCAAATCACAGAGATGTCTGATGATAAGAGATATGGGAAATTTGTGGTAGAGCCGCTGGAAAGAGGATATGGCATTACACTGGGAAATTCTTTGAGAAGAATCATGCTTTCTTCTTTGCCGGGAGCTGCTGTAAGCCAGGTGAAAATTGATGGGGTTCTCCATGAATTCAGTTCAATTCCAGGTGTAAAGGAAGATGTGACCGAGATCGTCATGAACCTGAAAAATCTGGCAATTAAGAACTTAAGCGACAGCAATGAGCCGAAAACTGCTTATATTGAGTTTGAAGGCGAAGGTGTTGTTACCGGCGCTGATGTCCAGGTTGACCAGGATCTGGAAATCCTGAATCCTGACCAGGTGATCGCAACTTTAAACGGCGGGACAGACTGCAAGTTTAATGCGGAGCTGACGATCACGAAAGGCCGTGGATATGTAAGTGCTGATAAAGGGAAAACAGAGGATATGCCTATCGGTGTGATCGCAGTAGATGCGATCTATACTCCCGTAGAGCGTGTCAATATGTCTGTGGAGAATACCCGTGTGGGACAGGTCACCGATTTTGATAAGCTCACACTGGAAATCTATACCAATGGAACACTGGATGCAGATGAGGCTGTCAGCCTTGCTGCTAAAGTACTCAGCGAGCATTTAAGTCTCTTCATTGATCTTTCCGAAAGCGCGAAGACTGCTGAAGTCATGATCGAAAAAGAAGACAATGAGAAAGAAAAAGTTCTTGAGATGAATATTGACGAGCTGGAGCTTTCTGTTCGTTCTTATAACTGCTTGAAACGCGCTGGTATTAATACAGTGGAAGAACTTTGTAACCGTACTTCTGAAGATATGATGAAAGTCCGTAATCTGGGACGGAAATCACTGGAAGAAGTACTGGCAAAACTGAAAGAGTTAGGCTTGCAGCTTCATCCAAGTGATGAGTAAAGCAGGCTGTTGTCTATACTCTCGGAGCAAATTTATGGAAAAAAACAATGCGTCAGTAAGACCGAAGAATGCATGGCGTATTGTTCCACAAATGGAGGAAATCTAAAATGGCAAAATATAGAAAATTAGGCAGAACATCTGATCAGAGAAAAGCATTACTCAGAAATCAGGTTACGAATCTGTTATATCATGGAAAAATTGTTACAACAGAGACAAGAGCAAAAGAAGTCCGCAAAATTGCTGAAGGACTGATTGCTATGGCTGTTCGCGAAAAAGACAACTTTGAGACTGTAACAGTTACAGCTAAGGTTGCTCGTAAGGATGCTGACGGCAAGAGAGTGAAAGAAGTTGTAGACGGTAAAAAAGTGACTGTATACGACGAAGTGCAGAAAGAAATCAAGAAGGACGCTCCTTCCAGATTACATGCCAGAAGACAGATGTTGAAAGTTTTCTACCCTGTAACAGAGGTTCCTGCTGCTGCTGCAGGCAAGAAGAAAAATACAAAAAGCGTAGACATGGTAGATAAAATGTTTACAGAAATCGCTCCAAAATATGCTGACCGCAATGGTGGTTATACCAGAATTATTAAAATTGGTCCCCGTAAAGGCGATGCTGCAATGGAAGTTGTATTAGAGCTGGTATAAAAAGAGCAAATTAAAAATAAAGAAGCTATCTCCAGATAAAACTGTGAGGTGGCTTCTTTTTGATTATTTTATTTTTCTTGTCTATTTGTATGAAAAGTAGTAAAATTAAAAATCAAAGCAACGGCAGGAGGAAATATATGAGAAAGAAAATGTTATTCATATTTAATCCCAGGTCGGGAAAGGGAAGTATTAAGACCCGTCTTATGGATATCTTGGATATCTTTGTAAAGGGAGGATATGAAGTCACTGTACATCCTACCCAGGCATATATGGATGGGTTTAAGATAGCAAAGAAAAAAGCGGGAGAATATGACCTTGTGGTGGTAAGCGGTGGTGACGGCACTTTAGATGAAATTGTATCCGGCATACTGCGGGTAGGATGTAAGACTCCTATCGGTTATATTCCGGCAGGCAGTACCAATGATTTTGCCAACAGTATGCACATCTCAAAAAATATGCTTCAGGCAGCTACAGATATTGTAGAGGGCATTCCTCATGCATTTGATGTGGGAAAATTTAATGATGATTTTTTTGTCTATATTGCTGCCTTTGGACTGTTTACGGACGTATCTTATGAAACCAATCAGGACTTGAAAAATATTCTTGGCCATGCGGCTTATATATTGGAAGGTACCCAGAGAATTTTTAATATCAAATCTTACAAATTAAAAGTTTTGAGTGAAGAAGCAGAGCTGGAGGGAGAATTTATTTTTGGGATGATCAGTAACTCTACTTCTGTAGGCGGTTTTAAAAAACTTACTGGTCCGGATGTGATGCTGGATGACGGGGTATTTGAGGTTATGTTTATCAGAATGCCCAGAAATCTGCTGGATCTGAATGAGATTATCGCATCATTAGTCAGCGGAAATGACACAAAAATGATCGAAGCTTTTAAGACATCCGCATTGACCGTTATCTGTGAAGAAGAAGTTCCATGGACTCTTGACGGGGAGTACGGCGGAGAGCATATGAAAGTTGAAATCAAAAATCTGAAACATTCCGTTGAAATCATGCTTCCGGTCAATGAAGAGGTACCTCTGATCAATAATGCTACGGAAATATCGGGAACTGAATAAAAGAAACCCATAGAGAAATCCCATCATATGATATAGAAATAGAATAATGATGGTGTGCAATGATATGGCTTGCTTTTCTTAACGGGATTTTGCTTATTGCTGCGCTGACCACAGATTCCTTTGTGGTCAGTTTTTCATATGGCATCCGAAATGTAAGAATGCCTTTTAAGCTTGTGTTGGTGATGAACATGATCATGAGCTTGATTCTTGCCGGAGGACTTTGGGCCGGCGGTCTGATGGAAACAGTTTTCCCAAGAAAATATACTCTTGCCGCAGGGGGGATGGTCCTTCTGGGAATGGGGATCTACAGGATCAGAAAACAGTTTTTGAAAAGAGAGAAGAAAGAGGACAGCGTAAAAAAGCTGACTTTTTTCCAGGCGGTTTTAATGGCAGTCCTCTTATCTCTTGACGGTCTTGCGGCAGGCATCGGGACCGGGCTGACTGAGTCCGGAGGGAATCTGCTGATCCTTGGAACCTTTGCAGGGGGAATCCTTATGATGGAGGCAGGATGGAAGACGGGAAGGCATTTTAAATGTTTCTTTCGTTGGGATCTGTCCTGGGTCAGCGGAGTCTGCCTTCTGGCAATTGGTGTAGGAATATTATGTAAACTATAAAAAATACTTGCAATTTCGGGGTTTTTGCGGTATCTTAGTAACAGTTTTAAAAAATGTAAAATCAGGAAGGAGCCGTAGTATGGGTGAATATACCAATGTAACCGAAATATTTGGAGAAGATGTTTTTAATGATTCTGTTATGCAGCAGCGTCTTCCGAAAAAAGTCTATAAGGAATTAAAACAGACTATATTAGAGGGCAAAGAGTTGTCTTTAGAGGTAGCCGATGTAATTGCCCATGAGATGAAGGAATGGGCTATTGAGAAAGGCGCCACTCATTATACCCACTGGTTTCAGCCCCTTACCGGAGTAACCGCCGAAAAGCATGATGCTTTTATCACGGCTCCCCTTCCTAACGGAAAAGTACTTATGAGCTTTTCAGGCAAAGAGCTGATCAAGGGAGAACCGGATGCCTCCTCTTTTCCATCAGGAGGTCTGCGGGCCACGTTTGAAGCAAGAGGCTACACAGCCTGGGATTGTACATCTCCAGCTTTTGTACGACATGATGCTGCAGGAGCTACCCTATGTATTCCTACGGCTTTCTGCTCCTATACAGGAGAAGCTTTGGATCAGAAAACACCTCTGCTCCGCTCTATGCAGGCAGTAGGAACCCAGGCCCTTCGTCTTTTGCGGCTTTTTGGCGATACTGCATCCAAACGGGTTATCCCTTCAGTAGGAGCGGAACAGGAGTATTTTCTGGTCAGCGAAGAAAAATTCAGCAAAAGAAAAGATCTGGTATTTACCGGAAGGACTCTTTTTGGAGCTATGCCTCCCAAAGGTCAGGAGATGGATGATCATTATTTGGGAACCATCCGTCAGAGAGTTTCTGCGTATATGAAGCATGTAAATGAGGAATTGTGGAAGCTGGGCGTTACTGCTAAAACCCAGCACAATGAAGTAGCGCCTGCCCAGCATGAGCTGGCCCCCATCTATGCGGAGGCCAATGTAGAGGTGGACCACAACCAGATCATTATGCAGACTTTGAAAAGAGTAGCGTCTCAGCATGGAATGAAGTGCCTCCTTCATGAAAAGCCTTTTGCAGGAGTAAATGGCTCAGGAAAGCATAATAACTGGTCTCTTACTACAGATACAGGTGTAAACCTTCTGGATCCCGGAAATACCCCTCATGAAAATATACAGTTTCTTCTTATATTAAGCTGTGTATTGAAAGCAGTGGACAGACATGCAGATCTTCTCAGAGAATCTGCTTCAGATGTTGGAAATGACCATCGTCTGGGCGCTAACGAAGCTCCCCCGGCTATTGTGTCCGTTTTCCTTGGAGATCAGCTTACGGATGTAATGAACCAGCTGATAACCACTGGTATGGCTGATCACAGCATTGTAAGCGAAAAACTGGAAACTGGAGTAAAATCTATTCCTGAGTTTATGCGGGATACCACAGATAGAAACAGAACCTCACCTTTTGCTTTTACCGGCAATAAGTTTGAATTCCGTATGGTGGGATCCAGAGATTCTATCGCTCCGGCAAATGTGGTGCTGAATACTATTGTGGCAGAGGCTTTCCAGGAAGCGTGTGATGAACTGGAAAAAGCAGAGGACTTCAGCCTGGCTGTTCATGATCTGATCAAGAAAAACTTTACAGAGCATCAAAGAATTGTCTTTAACGGAAACGGCTATTCCCAGGAGTGGGTGGAAGAAGCCGCAAGAAGGGGACTGCCTAATCTGACCTGTATGGTGGAAGCTGTAGATGCTATGACTTCCGAAAAGGCCGTACGGCTTTTCGAAAAATTTGGCGTATTTACCAAGGCTGAACTGGTGTCCAGACAGGAAATAAAATATGAGACATATTCTAAGGCGATCAATATAGAAGCAAAAACCATGATCGATATTGCAGGCAAGCAGATCATTCCGGCAGTGATCCGGTATACAAAGAATCTGGCCGATGCCATTAATGCCGTTGTTTCAGCAGGGGTGCTGGATGTAGATGTACAGACAGATTTATTGAAGAATACATCTCAGCTTTTGAAAAATACAAAAAATGCACTGGAAAATCTGAAAGCAGTTTCTGAAAAAGCCCACGGGATGCCGGAAGGAAGGGATAAAGCCTATTTTTATCGGCGCCAGGTCATACCAGCCATGGATGCATTAAGAAAACCAGTGGATGAGTTGGAGATGATCGTTGATAAAGAAGTCTGGCCAATGCCTTCTTATGGTGACTTGTTATTTGAGGTATAAGATGGTGTGAAAAGAGCTGCCGGATCAGGTGGAATGCCTGACCTGGCGGCTCTCTTGTGTACAAAAAATAAGGTAGAGGGAAAGATGGATCATACATTAGATTTTTTAAGAGAACAGCATGTGGATGCGGGGCTTATCCAGGAGGCAGAAGTGTTTCGAAATCAATATCCTGTGGAAACAGAAGAAAAAAAACGGGTTTCTCAGCCGGATATGCCTTTTTACGGGAGAGAAGTGTTGGAAATGGGAATCGCAGCGATCCTTCAGGGAGAAAATCTGCTTCTTACCGGTGCAAAGGCTACAGGAAAGAATATACTGGCGGAAAACCTTGCTTGGATTTTCGGACGTCCGGTATATAATGTATCTTTCCATGTGAACACGAACAGCGGAGACTTGATCGGAACAGATACCTTTGTGGATAATCAGGTGCAGCTTCGAAAGGGAAGTATCTACCGCTGTGCTCAATACGGAGGATTCGGAATCCTGGATGAAATCAATATGGCCAAAAATGACGCAGTTTCTGTACTCCATGCGGCTTTGGACTACAGAAGATGTATTGACGTCCCGGGATATGATAAAATTGATATGCATGCTGCTGCTCGTTTTATTGGTACGATGAACTATGGATACGCCGGCACGAAAGAGCTTAATGAAGCGCTTGTCTCTCGTTTTATGGTGATCGATATGCCTGCTCAGGATGAAGAGACCTTGGAATTTATTTTAAAAAGAAAGTTTCCGAAAATGAAAAACAGCGCCCTGAAACAGTGGATCGGCCTTTTTATGGATCTTCAGCTGAAAGCATATAATAGTGAAATTACTACAAAGTCTCTGGATCTGCGAGGAATGATCGGCGCTCTGAAAACCATTGAAGAGGGACTGAAACCGGGTCTGGCAGTGAAAATGGGCGTAGTAAATAAATGTTTTGACATGTTTGAAAAGGAGATTGTTCAGGATGTGGTGATGACCAGGATACCGGATTCCTGGACAAGAGAAGACGTTTTCGAAGGTTAATGGGAATATGGAAGAATTTCAGCTGGAACTGGAAAACAGAATAAAGAATCTGATGTGGACAGTCAGCGGTGACTATAGCCTGGATTTTAAGCCGGATCTCCAGGCATTTGCCCGTTCTAAGTACATTGCTCTTTACGACGGGATTAAGCAGGGCGCTTTTGCAAAATACTTTAATAGGGAGGCGTATTCTCTCTATCTTGTAAAAAAAATCTATCTCCATGGAATGGAAGCACCTCTGCTGAATCTTGCCCAGCTCTGCATTGAATTTGCGGTTTCCGGGAAAATTATTAGGGAAAGAGAAGGGGTGTCTTTTATCAGAAAAAAGGCCTGCGAGGATGTGCTGGAAAAAGATTTTGATCATCTTCAGGAGAATGGAACGGGACGGCTGAAAATTGCCCTGTTCAGAGAGATACTCCGGGGTAAGGAGCCTGCAACTGCAAAACAAAGAAGATGGATGGATATGGTGGAGGGGCTGGAAAACGCAGAAGATACCATGGAGCTTATCAAAGTAACGGATCAGCTCTATAATGAGATCGCAGACCCATATTTTGAAAGACAGCATGGAAATCTTGAACAGGTACTGGCGGTAACTTTAGAAGACCTGGCAGAATTTTCATGGAAAGATTATTTGAACGAAGAAGCGCTGAACAATGATCTGGAGACTTATCTGGATAAGGTGTCTGAAAATATGATCCATCTGGACCAGGTGGAGACAGGAGAAGATCAGGAAAATACAGAAAAGGAGACGCCTAAAAAACGAGTCCTTGTGGTTGACGAAAAGGCTCTCCAGAAAATGTATTCTTATGTAGAAAGAAATTATGGAAAGACATTTTTAAAAGAAGCAGAGGAGAAACGTCTGAATCATCTGTTGTGCAGAGGGATACACGGAGACTGCAGCCTGTACTTTACGAAAGGGATTCTGAAAGATTCTGTTCTGAGAAATTATCAGTACGAATACGCCAGAAAACAAAAGGACAAAAATCTTTATGAATATTATGACAATCACCGGCTGGTAAAGAACAATATACAGATTTTGACAGATACCTTGAAGAAAACTCTTACTATGCGGGATGAAGCGGAAGAAACCCTTTCTGACAGAGGAGTGATCCTGCCAGCCAGACTTTGGAGAATCGGACGGACAAAAGACGCCCGCTTCTTTAAAAGGGAGCTTCATGCAGAAAGTTCCAGCTTTGTAGTTGACGTACTTATAGATGCCAGCGGGTCTCAGAGAAGCAGGCAGGGACAGGTAGCGATTCAGGCGTATATATTAAGCGAGGCCTTAAGTAATGTGGGGATACCCCACCGGGTTATGAGCTTTTGCACTTTCTGGGATTATACGATCCTTCATCAATTTCGGGATTACGAGGCAGATAGAAAAGAAAACAGCAATATCTTTGAGTATATTACTTCTTCTAATAACAGGGACGGACTGGCAGTCAAGGCAGTGGGCTATGGGCTTGCGGCCAGAGAAGAGGAGCATAAGATCCTGATCATACTCAGCGACGGAAGACCCTATGACGTAATCCTGAACAGGCCGAACGCAAGAAATCCTCAGCCTTATTATGGAAAATATGCAGTACAGGATACGGGATTTGAAGTGCGGAAACTCCGGAATCAGGGAATCTGTGTTTTGGGTGTTTTTGCAGGGGAAGAAAAAGATCTGGCAGCAGAGAAGAAAATATTCGGAAAAGACTTTGCTTATATACGGAGTATTTCCGGATTTTCACCAGTGGTCGGACGATATCTGACCAAACAGCTGGATAAAGACATTTGATGGAGCGAAAATATGAATGCAAAAATTGAGATTATGGGGATTTCTGCAGATACATGTTCTGTAGAGGAAATTATTAAAAGTATCAATGCTCATTGGAATCAAAAAGATTCCCTGTCTACTTACGGTGTTTTAAACATGAAGCTGCTCATGGCTGCCCAAAAGGACGAGGAACTGAAAGGGTACATCGAAATGCTGGACAAGACGGTGGCAGATGAGACAGAGGTACTCCAGGCGGCCGGTATTGAGGATCGGGAGCTGGAACAGGAAACTTCCCAGCACGGATTTCTGGGTACTCTATTCTGGCTTTTGGCACAATATAGAAATCATATTTTTCTTTTGGGTGAAAACCAGGAAGATACAGAGGACATGTTCCAATATCTTCATGAGAAATATCCGGATATCATAATTGCAGGCAAAGACAGTCTTCAAGGAGGAGGCGCAGACCAGGTAGACCGGGTGATCAATGAGATCAATTCTCTTAGTCCTCAGGCCGTGTTAAGCTGTTCCAGAACTTATGAGATGGAAAAATTTGTAAAGAACAATCGAAAAATGA
>DWYL01000107.1 GCA_019118685.1 Candidatus Blautia merdipullorum | reverse complement strand
TTTTCTTTTTTATCTGCCTCTATTCTTTCAACCTCCTCATACTATTAAATTTCACCTGTCGCCCTCTGTTCCGTCAGCATATTTATACGTGGTCCATGCAGTCTACAGACGGCGGTCGGATTTTAATTACTGCTCACGAACACCAAAAGGCCGGTCCGGACTGGCTTGCCAGTCCTCTGCAAGATACGGATTTTACCGTACAAAATCCAATCTTGTTAGGGGAGGCCCCCTAAAACCCCCAGCCTCCGGCTGATAGCAGATAATTATATGTGATAGCAGACCTTATATCCATCATTGAAATCTGATATCAAAATTGCCTTTCTGCTATCATTTTCTGCTTCTGGATGATGCAGAACTGCTATCACTTTTTCCATATGGATAGCAGAAATCTTGTATTGAGACAGAAATCTGCTATCTATTTTCTCTTTCTGCTATCACTTACCTCGGTTCAAAACTCTGCTTCTGCTATCATTTTTCAAGTACTGATAGCAACTATATAAAAACCATTTTTCAGTGTTTTCAGCAAGAAATCCGTATTTTCATGCAGGCAGCAATTGCTGTCTAATCTATTCTTTTGCACAAAAAAAGTAGCTTGTTCAGCCACTTAACTTTCATTTCTTCTTTCCAACCTATTGCCAAGGTGATCCTCTATCAGACCATTACACGGTTTCAGGATTCCGCTTTTTCAATCAATGATTCACTATTTCTTCCAGACGTTTAAGTGCTTTTTCGAAAGCTCCGATCCCACTGAAAAATGAGGAGAGTCTTATATCGTCAAACAGATATGGCATTGCCACATACAGTTCCAAAAAGATGTAATACAGGACATCCACCACAATCGAATTTCCAGCCTGTTTGTATAACTGGCTATCGCTTATTCCTGCTTCTTTCGCTTTCCAAAAATCCTCATCTGAAAATCCCATCAGGCGAAAACACTCAAGTGGAGTTAAACGCCGGATGCGGATCAATGATTCCAACCTGCGCACCCCAGGCGTAGTCGTAAGCGTAGGGCTGATATCTCCATTTTGTATAACCCGTCCATTTTTCAATGTCTTTGGAAAGGAGAGATTTGCCACGCCATTACATTTACACTCCTCATATCCCTTCCGAGATAAAGCCCGGACTAAGATAATATTATCTTTGGCCACCGAAGTCAAAGTATGCGCAGTGTCAGACGGTTCCGTGATCTCCAGCGTTTGCTTGATTGTACCATCCTCCTGATATCTTCCACGAATTGCAGCCATACGCTTTTCTACGATCAAAGCAGTATGGGCTGTGGTGTTCGTTCCGCTAATCCCTAAAGGCGAATATACACCGCCGGACTGCCCTTTATGGACTCTGCCAACCTGGATAATTTTCGGCTGTGTATTTCCACCGGAACAAGTAGTCAAAGCAGGGCAGCACCCATCTGACGAATATACACGCCCTGTCTGAGAAAATTTCCCCGGCTCATTAATCTGACCGATCATATGAAGCTCATTTGCTTTCCATTTTTTCAAAGCGGCCTCATCCGGTTCAAACAGCAGCGCCTTCCGGTTCTCCATATCTTCGATTAATCTTTTGACCTTTTCCTGTGAAAGATAGTATTTCTCATCCACTTCGTTCTCCAGAATATCTCTCATACATGTTACTGTATTCAACGGCTCAGGAAAACGGAATTTCCCATTATCTTCCTCTTTCCGGATCAGGATAAGATAAACTCTCTCTCTGCTTTGCGGTATCCCATAGTTCTTTGCATTCAGTACGCTCCAGTATGTATTGTAGCCATATTCCTGCAGTTCCTCTTCAAACAGCTGGAACGTGTTCTTAAACTGCTTTCCCACGATATTTTTTACATTCTCATAAATCCCCCAGGTTGGCCTAGTGCCACGGATGATCCGCAGCCACTCTACCAGAAGGGATGAACGTGTCTTATCAATATCGGTCGAACCGCATTTTTCACACTGATCCCGCTTACTGTAATGCACTTGCAGCGGATTGTATTGGTGCCCGCATTGTCTGCAGGTCCAAACAGCGCCTTTTCGATTTCCAGCATTTGAAAAATCCTGACACGGCGATCCGCCGCAGATCATATTGAATGAGGGAATTGCGGTCTCATCAACCTTCGTAATATCTCCCAGATTCAATGTTTCATCTGTGCCATGGATTGCACAGTAACTCTTTGTTGCATACTTATCAAACTCACAAAAATTAACCAAACTATATTTCAATCCTCATATTTCATGAGGTGTAGCTACACATTTTACCTAGGATTACTCACTTACTTCCTCCTATTCTTTATAGATTCGTTTCATTTCCATTGTTCCAATGCGAAATTACCGGAATCCATAGCTACCATGAAATATCTCTGGTCCATATTATTTAAAGACTGAAACCACCTCCCTTACACTATGATAAAACTCTGTGTCTTCTACAATATGATTGGTCTGCACCACCTCCTTTCCGGCACGTAAAAAACGGAGAGTTTCCTCTCCGCATGATAAAGTCATCTATTTGAACTTTTCCATTGATACATAAACATATTAGGACAGGCTGAATCACGGCCTGTCCTTTAAATATTTATATACATTGAATGGTTTATCTGTTTTGATTATTGTAATATTCTGATGTTTATCTAAAATGA
>DWYL01000106.1 GCA_019118685.1 Candidatus Blautia merdipullorum | reverse complement strand
TTTTTAAATGGAGTTACTCTGCAGAAAATCGAGAGGATCCTTGAGAGCCTTAAATCTATGCTGACAGAAATTGCTGTCGTTGACTATAACAAAGCCGCATAGTGACTGCCTTGACTGCAGGTTGAAAACTGGTATTGGAAAACCATTCTATTTCCACCCCAGAGACACCACCGTCTCGACCATTGTTTCATTTTCCAAGGGCAGTTCTAGCACTTCCGTCCCATTCATGGAAGCAGGGAAGTTGAAGATAATTTTCCTGATACTTTCTTATAGTCAAAGGCCCCGATGGAAGCATGCCCGCTTGGCTCGTTGCTCGCAGGAATAAAGAACAGAAGAGAGTTTATCTCCGTCATTGCTCGATGAAATGACGGAGATATTTTGTCAATGAGGGAATTAAAGGTGGCAAATATACTGAACTCAGCTATAGAAATGCTGTAGCTCCGCCTATTTCCTCCCTAAAGACACCACCGTCTCTATCCCTTCGGTATGGGGGAACATATCCACTCCCTGGATCAGTTTCACCTGCCACCCTTCTTTTGTGAGCAATTCCAGATCTCTTTTCTGGGTTTCCGGATTGCAGGACACATATACGATCTTTTCCGGCCTCATGGCAGACACTGCCTGCAAAAATTCCGGGGTGCTCCCCGCCCGGGGCGGATCCATAAATACTACGTCCACTCTTTCTCCCCTGGCGGCCATCTTCCGGATAAAATCTGTGGCGTCGGCACAGAGGAACCGGGCATTTTGGATCCCGTTTTCCTTTGCGTTTTCCCAGGCACATCTTACCGCACTTTTATTCCGTTCCACGCCGATCACCTTTTTCGCTCTGGAAGCAGCGGAAAGACCAATGGTCCCTACCCCGCAGTAGGCGTCCAGTACGGTCTGATTCTTGTCCAGCTCTGCCGCCTCTATAGCCGTTCTGTAAAGAATCTCTGTCTGCACCGGATTGATCTGATAAAAGCTGGAGCCTGAGATCCGGAACCGGATACCGCATAAAGTATCCTGGATATAGCCTTTTCCATAGAGGGTCTTTTCTTTATATCCCAGAACCGCGCTGGTGGACCGCTCATTGATATTCTGTATAAAAGTGGTAATCTTCGGGCAAAGCTGCCGCACCCTTTTTCCAAAAGCTTTCGCTCCGGGAAGCACCGGGGAAGCTGTCACCAGCACAGCCAGGACCTGATCCTCCGATAGACTGTGGCGGACCAGGATATGGCGGACCAGCCCTGTCTTTTTATCTTCATCATAGACCGGATATTTAAATTCCCGCACGGCCTTTCGCACAGCCTCTATGGCTTCGTCCAGAACCGGCTGATGCAAAAGACAGGTCTCCACAGGTATTACCCAGTGGGTTCCCTGGGCATAGATCCCGCTTTTCACCTGTCTCCCCTTGACATAGGTAAAGGTAGAGATTGCCTTGTTCCGGTAATGCCAGGGATTTTCCATGCCAATAATTGGCTGAGGTTTTCCGAAATTCCCCAGCAGTTTCTTTATTTTTTTCTGTTTTTTCCGCAGCTGCTCCTCATAAGGCAGGGCAAGCATAGGGCAGCCGCCACAGCCCTGCTTTTGCAGAGCACAGGCCAACTGCTGCTTTTCTGTATCTGCTTTTTTCATATATTTATCCTTAATTTCCAAGTCTTTCCCTCAGCTTTTCCCCGATTTCTTTATACACCGGTACTTCTACCTGATACTCTTCTCCCAGCCGGACCACCTGATAGATCAAACCGTCTACCTCCGACTGTTTCCCGGCGGCGATGTCCCGCTGCATAGAAGCGGTAGCCGTAGGTGCCAGATCGTCCATGATCTTCAGATTAATGTCCACCATATCCTCAGGAAGAGCCACCCCCATAGCAGAAGCGATTCTCTGGATTTCCCTGATCAGCTCTATAAAGGTCTCTCTCTTCTCCCCTCCCGGCTGCATTGCCCTGGCCGATACCTGCCAGCAGGCTCCCACGGCTGCCATAGGAGAAACAAAAGAAAATTTTTCAAGAGCGTCCCTCTCTATATCGGAAGACAGCACCGGAAGAATTTCTGCTTCTTTCAGATCTGTCTCTATTGTTTTCAGTACAGGCATGACTTTTTCCACAGTTTCCTCTGATGTTCCTTTTCTCAGTCCATAGACCACACGGAAGATTTTTCCTGACATCAGGATCTTTCCCGGCTCTTTGATCTGAGAGGCAATATAGATACATCCGTCTGTAACTGTAAGATCCGGCAGCATTTCCTGGAGCTTTCCTCCGGTTCCGTATATATTTAAGATAGGGATCACTACAGTATGAGGATCTGCAGTCCTTTTTATAAAATCTGCCGCCTCATCAAGGGAATATCCCTTTACACATACAAAGATCACATCTGGGGTTTCTTTATATTCTTCCATAGAACAGGCTTTCACCGGCGCCAGAAAATGCTCTTCCCCCAGCTCAATTTCCAATCCAGCGAATTTCATGGCTTCCAGATGTCTGCCTCTGGCGATCAGCGTCACATCTTTTCGGGCTCTTGTTAGATAGCCTCCTATGGGACCGCCAGTTCCTCCTGCACCTAAAACTACGTACTTTAACTGTTTTTCCACTTCTTTTTCCTCCTGTCAGGCACTGAATGTTCTTTCCCATTTTACCACAGTGTCTCTGGCTTTTCCACGATGAAAAACTTACAGTTATGGGACGGCTCCAGAAAACTGCCGAATTTAAGCAATGAGCTCATGTCCGAAAGATTTTTATATTTTTTTCTGAAACCTATTGACAAGTGTACTTACTGTATATATACTGTATTTATCAAACAAGTACAGTATATATACAGTAAGTACACCGAGGTGAAAAGATGAACATTATTTTAAGCAGCAGCAACAGTCAGCCCATCTACGAGCAGATCGTCACTCAGATCAAGGCCATGATCATGAGCGGCGAATTGAAGCCAAAAGATCCTCTCCCCTCTATACGGGGTCTGGCCAAAAGCCTTCATGTCAGCGTTATTACCGCCCAGCATGCTTATGAGGAACTTCAGCGGGATGGGTTTATTGAAACCGTGGCAGGCAAAGGAACCTTTGTCGCCGCTCAGAATCAGGATTTTATCCGGGAAGAGCATCTCCGTATAGCAGAAAAGAAGCTGATGGAGGTAGCCAATATCGGGAAAGAATATCACATTTCCTGCGACCAGATGATCCAGATTCTTCAGATGTTTTATGAGGAGGAATAGTATGGAACCAATTTTGTCAGTGGATCAGCTTACAAAGAAATATAAAGATTTCACTCTGGATCACATAAGCTTTCAGATTCCCAGAGGTATGATCGTAGGAATGATCGGAGAAAACGGCGCCGGTAAAACTACTACTTTGATGTCTGTTTTTGAAATGATCTCCCCGGACAGCGGCCAGATCCGGCTTTTCGGAAAAAACTGGCGGGAAAACCGGAAAGAAAATCTCCAGAAAGTAGGCCTTGTCATGGACGGATTAAACCAGAATCCCCGTCTCTACTGCAAAGACCTGGAAAATATTTACAAAAGAGTCTACAAAAACTGGGACAGCAGATTATTCTATCAGTATCTGGAACGTTTTTCTCTTCCACTAAACAAAAAGATCAAAAGCTTTTCAAAGGGCATGCTGGTAAAGCTAAATTTTGCCCTGGCTCTCTCCTATCACCCGGAGCTTTTGATCTTAGATGAAGCTACTTCAGGTCTGGATCCTGTGATGCGGGATGAAATCCTGGAACTTCTCCAGGAATTTGTCATGGATGAAGATCACTCTGTACTGATCTCTTCCCACATCACCAGCGACCTGGATAAGATCGCAGACTATATCCTTTTTCTCCATCAGGGAAAACTTCAGTTTTTCCGTTCCATGGAAGAAATTGAGAACAACTATGGGGTCCTTCACTGCCGGAAAGACTTTCTCCAGGTTCTCTCTCCGGAAGACTATGAAGCCTATATGCCAGAGGATTTTTCCTGCAAAGTACTGATCAGAAACAAGCAGGCCCTTCTTAGCCGGTTTCAGGATCTGGTCATGGAACGGGCCACATTAGAAGATTTTATGCTATTTTCCACAAAGGGGGTATTACCATGTCAGGATTAATTTATCGGGATATCATTACCCAGATTCGCCGTTCTTTTCTTGGAAATATTATACCGGATATACTGTTTTTCTTTATGTTTCTGGTGCTGTTGGGAAAATACAGTTTCAGTCCGCTGACCATCGTCCTTCTCTATCTGCCTACCCAGACCTCTATTATTCCGATTACTTTAAAAGAGGCGGACTCCAGCTATAAAGGCCGGATGCTTTCCATGACCTTTCCCTTTTCCAAAAGAGAACTGGTCCTCTCCAGATATCTTTCCTGCTGCCTGTATCAGCTTTACGGCATCGGGGTTATAATCCTTTTTCTGGCGCTGCATTTCCTTATATACAGGACCTACAGTCCTGCAGTCTATCTGGGGATCTTTGCAGGCGGCCTTCTGATCGCTTTATTTATGACGCTGATCAATGTGATGGTATCTTTTGTTGGAAATATCAATATTTCTACAATCTTCTATATCGTTTTTGTTTTACTGGCAGCCGCCGCCTACGTTCTGTATCTTTTTCTGGATATAGATCCCCTGGATCTGCTCATTCTTCCCCTTCCTCTTCTGTGGGGGATCGCAGTGGGGATCGTGGCAGTTACAGGAATCCTTTCATACAACGTCTCTATGAATGCCTTTGCCAGAAGCTGCCGTTAGCACAGTTTTTTCTCTGCTTATTATCTTGGCCGGTTCACAGCATTGCTGTTCACTGTCCGTTGCCCGTCGGATGGCCCGCTCGTGCAAGCAGGTTGGTCGCCCAACCGGCGTATTTCGCAAAATACCGCTGCGCCCCTCCCTTTTCAGGATGTGGTACAGCGGTGTTTTTATGCCAGGCATTTCTTTATAAAAGTATCTGCGATATTGCAAACCTCTTCTGTCCAGAATTCAGCTCCTCCGTGGTCCGCTCCCCGGATCAGGTACAGGTAAGCTTCTTTTCCCGTTTCTTTCAGTTTCTTATACAGATTCACGCTCTGCCTGGTATTTACTGTCCGGTCCTTGGTCCCGTGGAAGATCAGCACCGGAGGAAGGTCTGTGTCTTCTGTGATGTTACATTCCACAGACAGTTTCCGGCACAGATCCGGCCGTTCCTTCAGGTTCACGCCGCCCATCTCCATGCCCTCGGGGCTGTCCGGCATATGGTGATTGATAGTAGTGGGATTGCCGTCTTCCAGCATAACGCTTACAGAGCCATAATAGTTTAAAATCCCTTTCACTGAGGCTGATATTCCCGGATACAGATTACTTTCCCGGTCATCATCCTGAAGGAACCCTGCAAACATCGCCGTATGACCTCCGGAGGAATCCCCTCCTATCACGATCTTCTCCGGATCGATCTGATAGGTTTTGCTGTTTTTCCGCATAAACCGCACAGCATTCCTGGCGTCCAGAGCCTGGGCCGGGAAAGGCGCCTGTCCCGAATGGCGGTACTCCACCACAGCGATCACATATCCCTTTCCCGCCAGCCGGGCCAACATAGGGATTTTAGAATACACATCCTGTTTCATCCAGGCAGATCCCTGGACAAATACCATACAAGGATAGATTTTCTCCGGCTCATTTCTGGTAAAGGGCTTTATGATCTGAAGATGGAGCGGGATCCCGTCCACATTGGCATATTCCACATCATGCAAATATACAAGTCCAACCTCATCTCCTGAGGTAGAAAGGATTTCCGCACCTTCCACAGGCTCCTGAAATTCTGGAAAGTCTTCATAAGTCCAGTCTTTGATCTCCATACATTTCCTCCTTATCCGCAGCATTCTCGATTCTGCATCTGTTTTAAAAGACCATCTGCACCAAAATCATATAAAGGATGGTTCCTCCTGCGATAGACAGCAGCATCTGCCGTTTCCATAAGTGAAGAAGGACCACCGCCAGAACAGCCAGCAGTTCCGGTATTCCATGGCTTCCGGAAAACAGGCTGACATTTCGCAGACTGTAGATCACCAGCAGGCCAAACACTGCCCCTGGAAGCACTTTCCCCAGATACTGTATATATTTAGGGGTTGGCTTTCCTGCCGGAAAAAGAAGAAAGGGCAGATATCTGGTGAGGGCAGTCCCCAGCACTACCATTCCTATGGTAATGATCTCCTGTGATAAGGTCATAAGGGCATTCCTCCTTTCTCCAGAGGTTTCCGAAGAAAGGAAAGCGCCAAAAGGATTCCTGCCATAGCCGGAAGGATAAAGTTCTCTGCTCCGAAAGCGGCCAGGCAGAGAAGAGAAATCCCCAGGCCGGCTAAGGCGCTGGTGTGATCTTTTTCTTTCAGCCATTGCTCCAGGAAGATCACCACGAACATGGCAGTCACTACAAAGTCCAGCCCCTCTGTGCTGAAATGGATCAATCCCCCGAAGATCCCGCCCAGAGTGGCTCCGAAAAACCAGTAAAAATGATTCAGCAGGGTAACGAAAAACATAAACCAGCCCCGGTCTACATCCGGCGGTATTTCAGCAGTGTAATTAATGGAAAAAGTCTCGTCACACATACCGAAGATCAAATAGATCTTCTTCCATCCCATTCCCCGGAATCTGTCCAGCATGGAAATCCCGTAAAATAAATGTCTGGCATTGATCATCAGGGTCATTGCCAGGGCCTGGAGGGGATTAAAAGCTCCCAGAAGCATATTTACCGCTACGAATTCTATAGAACCGGCAAAGATGATCAGGCTCATGACCATGGGATACCAGAAGCTGAATCCCGAAACATTCATGTAAATCCCGTAAGTCATACCCAGAAACCAAAATCCGGCGAAGATGGGTATGGTATGGGGAAAGGCACAAAGAAAGGCTTTTTTCAGTGTTTTTGTCTTCTCGCTCATTTTAGGTCTCCTGTCAACAGTCGTATGTATTAAGCTTAACACCGGGCCGGTTTCTGTTCAAGAAATATTTGCAACATAGGCAGGTATAATTTTATTACATCAAACACCCTGCTTACATTTTACAGTTAATTACACTTCAGCCACTAAGGTCTTTCCCGCTGTGTATCCGAGGAACACCGGAAGATCGGATAATGCTGCGGCAAGGGAGGCGACGCCCTGTCTTTTTTCGTTATCATCACGTAGGAGCCGCCCCATCTCGTCATATACTTTCTCCACATACGCATAGTCATACACCGGACGTCCTTTGCTGTCCTCCCCGTAAAGCATCATATCATCGCCCAGGATTCCATGGAATTTAAAAAAGCGAATGTACTGTGTTTGAATTGATTACAATAATATCATCCTCATGCAGCGTGTATATTTCTGAGTTCATAACGACAGAAGTGAAAAACTGGAATCAACATGAATTATCCAGACTGGTAAAGACTTCATATGCATTCTCTTGCTTTTTTCTTTCCGCCATTACTATCATAAAACATAAATGTAGATCTGCCGGCGATTCTTTGATTCATCTGCCTGCAGAAATATCAGAAAAAGAAAGGAACCTGTCCAATGAACACAAAAGTAAACGCTGCCAGTTTTTCATTTACTGCACCAGAACGGAATCAGGGTGCGAATATCCGGGCTGACAAATTTCCCTCTCCTTATACCGCCGTTGAGCACACATTAGAGGATCACACATTTATGACCACTGTTGAAAAAGATTTTTCCGGGTATCATATCTTCTTTCTTCATGGCGGAGGCTGTGTTATGGAATCTGTTTCTTTCCACGCCGACGTAGTAAAGAAACTGGCTGACCAGGGACACCGGGTAACTATCTTTGATTATCCCCTGGCGCCGGAACATCAGTTTGAAAAAATCCAGGAATCTGTCTACAATGCTTATCAGGAACTGAAAAAGCTCTATCCCCAGGATCTCTTTGCCGTATATGGAGATTCCTCAGGAGGAGGCCTGGGTCTGGCGCTGCTGATGCGGCTTCGTGACGAAGGCTGCCAGACACGCCCCGAAAAAGCCGTCTGGGTATCTCCTGCTGTAGACCTTACCATGAGCAATCCTGAAATCCAGAAATACCGCTCCATTGACCGTTCCCTGAATTTTGAAGGAAGCATCGCGGCAGGGAAAGCTTATATCGGAGACGCTGATCCCCATGATCCAAGGATCTCACCTTTATATGGAAATCTGGAGGATCTGGGAGAAATGCTCCTGTTTTATGGAGAAAACGAACTTCTCCGGCCGGACTGTGAATTGTTCGCCCAAAAGGCGGAAAAATCCTCCGGGAGCAAAATCCAGGCCTTTATGGGACAAAATATGTATCACGACTATCTGATGATGGTTTCCTTCCCCGAATCTGTAAAAGCCTTTGAATCCATCCAGACATTTTTAAAGAAATGATCCCTTCCTGTTTCGGGCAGGGAGTTTTATCCTTTACAGCGGCCGCAGATCTCTTGTCTGGCCGCTGTTCCTATGTTATAATTCCTAAGCATACAAAAGAGTTTATCAGAGAAAAAGGAGAATAACATGAAGCTGAAAAATCTTGTTGGAGACCGTTTTAAAGAACGCCCCGCTGACTGTGTGATCGACAGTCACGCCTTTACCATCCGGGGCGGTTATATCAAATATGTTGCCAACGGCATCTATTCCCTGTATCCTCCTATGAAAAGGATCACCAGAAAGATCGAGGAGATCATCCGTGAGGAGATGGACGCCATTGGAGGCCAGGAAGTTCTTTTCCCTGTGGCTCTTCCCGGCAGTTTATGGGAAGAATCCGGCCGTTTTGAAAGTGTCGGCGAAGAACTGCTCCGCTTTAAAGACCGAAACGGCAGCCAGATGGTTCTGGGAATGACCCATGAGGAAGCCTCCGTCCAGCTGGTAAGAGAATATGGACAGACTTATACCAAATATCCTTTTATGATCTATCAGATCCAGACCAAATTCCGAGATGAGGCCCGTCCAAGAGCCGGCCTGATCCGTGTAAGAGAATTTACTATGAAAGACGCTTATTCCTTCCACACTTCTCAGGAGGATCTGGACCGCTGCTATGATACTTTCTATCACACCTATAACCGGATCTTCCAGCGTGCGGGAGTGCCTGAGGTCATTGCAGTACAGTCAGATTCCGGCATGATGGGAGGCAGTGTTTCCCATGAATATATGCTTCTGGCAGACGCCGGAGAGGATTCTATTGTGATCTGTCCGGAGTGCGGCTACCGTTCCAATATGGAAGCAGCCCCAAATAAGGTAGTGAATGAAGGCGGCCTGGAAATGGGCGAACTGGAGAAAGTCTACACTCCTCACTGCAAAACCATTGAAGAAGTAGTAGATTTCCTGGGCGTACCTGTAGAATACTCCTGCAAAGCTGTTATGTATCAGAAAAACTCCAATGATGAATATGTGATCGTATTCCTGAGAGGAGATTATGAGGTAAACGAGACAAAACTGACCAATTATCTGGGAGAAAAAGTCCATCCTGCAGAGATCACAGAAGAAAGCGGTATTGCCGCCGGATTCACCGGTCCTTACCAGCTCAAAGCAGACTGCCAGGTGATCTATGATTCTTCCCTGAAAGGGATCCAGTATCTGACCTGCGGGGCAAATGAAGAAAACTATCACTATAAAGGATTGAATATCCTAAGAGACCTGGGAGAAGTGGAATATGTAGATGTGTCTAAGATCAAAACAGGAGGCATCTGCCCCTGCTGCGGCAAAAAGACCATTCAGGTAAAACGTGGTATCGAAGTGGGAAATATCTTCCAGCTGGGCACCAAATATACAAAATCCATGAATATGACTTATACAGACGCCGACGGCTCTGTAAAATACCCGGTCATGGGCTGCTACGGTATTGGAGTCGGCCGTCTGGCCGCCTCTGTATGCGAGGCAAGACATGATGAAAACGGTCCTATCTGGCCTATCTCTATCGCTCCCTGGCAAGTACATCTGTGCTGTATGAGAGTAGACCAGGAAGCCTGCAAAACTGCTGCAGACAGCTTATATGAAGATTTACAGAAAGCAGGTGTAGAAGTACTCTACGATGACCGTGACATCCGTGCAGGAGCTATGTTTGCCGATGCAGATCTGCTGGGCGTTCCTGTCCGTGTAGTAGTAGGCCCCAAAAACCTGAAAAACGGCCAGCTGGAATTAGTGACCAGAGACAAACGGATTTCCAAGCTCATAGATTTAGAAAATGCAGTGGCAGAAATCCAGGAAGTTATCCGCCAGCTCTTTGACGAGATCAACGCACAGGTAGAACCCCGGAAGTAAAAAAGTATCGCTTTTTTCTCTGTATAAAAGCCCTGGTTTGGGACTGTCGCATTTAATTATCAGAAATCTTTTCATCCAATGCGGCAGCTCCATACCAGGGCTTTTTGTACACTTGCTGTTCAGCTTCAGCCATTTCTCTTTTTTCTTTTGTGAAAAAACCTGCTGATCCATCTCAGCACTCCCAGCAGCTGCTTCCGGAGAGGGAACAGCTGCCTCCAGAAGAAAAATACCAGTTTCCAATATACCGAATCACAATTTATGTTTCTTCCTTTCCGGATCATCCGGACCACCCTGGCCCTGACGGCGGAAAAGGGAAAATAGCCGTCCCTGAAACAATTCCCGTCCCCGGTAGTCTCAAAGCAATCTCCCTTTATCTTTGTAACCCGGTGAAGAAGATAATTTCCCAGATAAGTCTGGAGAAGAACCACATCCCCTACCCGGATTTCCTCCGGCTTGCAGGCTTCCACCACCACCTGGTCTCTGCCATGACAGAGAAAAGGCCACATACTCATTCCCGTTACAGTAAAAACTGCCTGCCGTCCCTGGGCAAGCAGTTCACCTATTGCTGAAAATAATTCCTGAGAAGAAATCAGTTTTTTCTCTTTCTCCATATTTTATTTCCTCATGCCATCCCTTATATTACCCTTTTGCTATGCATTATAACACAGTTTATGTAGAAGCAGATATACTTTTCTGTTTTCTTTTCCTGGGATGGTTTTCTTCATACCACTTTAAAAAATCCCCGAAAATCTTCTCTTCCGCCTCAGCGCGGGCCTGGGCTGCCTCTTCGATCCGGTCATATCCTCCCAGATAATAACATTTCTGCTTAAACATGATCTGGGCGATCCATTTATTCCTTTTGGAACTGTAATAAACCCCCCGGACACCGCTGATATTTGTCTTATACATCACATCGGTCTGGAGCATTTCCACACAGGTGCCTTCTACATAATGAAGGTTCTTCTTGGGATTCCGCTGACAGCCGCAGCTTCTGGTCCATCCGTTCTGGAGATTGGACTGGCGGATATCCACTTCATTTCCACAGTCGCACCGGCAATGCCAGATATGAAATCCTTTTTCCTTTCCCACATAAGACAAAACTGTCAGCATCCCAAAGCGTCTGCCCACCCAGTCTTTCAGGGGAGACTGCTTCCCGCAGCCGCAGCTGCTGGTATTTCCTGTGATCAGCCGCCTTTTCGTTGTCTCGATCACATTTCCGCAGTCACACTTGCAAAGCCAGAGCGGATTCCCGTCCTTAGCCTTATTTCCGGACTTTCGGAGAACCGTCAGTTTTCCAAATCGCAGACCGGTCAGATCCTTCCCTATGACATTGGGAGGCTGTTCACAGCCACAGCTGTAGATCACCCCCGGCTTCAGCCGCCTGCTCTCCACCAGGATTTCCTTCCCGCAGTCGCATCGGCATTTCCAGACCACTGCATTGCGGATCCGCTGATCTGTAGGCTCTAAGACCGTCAGTTTTCCGATACGGAGGCCTGTGAGATCTTTATATTTCATGATTTTGATCACCTTTATCGGTATTTTGCTGTAAAAAAAGCTGCCAGCCAGACATGGAAGGCAACTCTTTTTATTTTTTAGCACTCTCTTTATAAATCTATTTTCTTTCTGCCCACATATTTATCCAGCAGACTGCAAAGCTTGTTTTAATGTACAGACAGATTCTGCATCCGGCCGGCAATACAATTCATATAAAGGTATTTCTTCAAGACATTTAATTGCTAGATCTATAGCCATTAGTGAATACTTCTCATGCCATTTAGGAGCAATAATACGCGGCAGTATTTTTTCCATGCCCTGAATAGGTGAAACCGGATATACTTCGTTAATCTTCCCACGGTTTAAAAAGACAACTGCATCAAGAGAAACTTTACGATTTACACATTCCCCCGATGAACCGCTCCATGGAGTTCCAAAAGCATACCACTGCCCTTCTTCCTTTCGGATCAAAACCCGATCGCCATTAGTAATCAATGCATTCTCATACTCCCGCCACAGACGAGCATGTGTAGTCTTTCCTGTACCGGAAGAAGCTGTCAAGATAATGCCTTTTCCCTGCCACTCCATAAGCACACCGTGAAGCATCAGTGCTCCTTTCCCGGGCATTGCCCAGGCAAATAGGTTTCCGATTTTCTCATACCAGTCATCTATATGTCGGTCCCTATACGTTGTATACAAATCCCAATGTTTCAAATCTAAATCAGATTTTACATACAATCTCTCAGTCTCTGTACCATACTCCATAACAATACTGTCGGAATTTAAAATAATCTGCTGATTTTCAGATATCTTGGTATTTGGCGCAGATGCTTTAATAGTCAGGATAAAATCATCCGTTTGCTCCCCATGATTAGCAGAAAATTCATCAATTACATGAGGGCAAAAAACAGAAACAGCTCCGGGTTCCTTCTGAATTCTCAAATGGTAACCGGCTATTTGATAAAAAGCAGGCAAGAACATTCCCAAGCTATGCATGAATCAGCTTCTCACCTGATCAATATATTGACTCTCCTGTAAAGGTGTACCTTCATTACCGCCACCACTATTCATGATCATCGTAATATCATCATCTGACAGAAAATGACCATTCCCACTGTTAGGTCCATAAATCTCTTTTAAATAACCTTTAAGAGCAGCTTTGGTCTCTTTATTACATCCATTCTGTGATTCTATAGGAAATCCTGCCAAATCCGCATATTTCATGTTTCCTCCGCAATTATCATCATCTGTTGGGTCTACCAAGCAATATAAGCTAGGTTTTGCCCAGCATTCCGCTGCAACATTTTCATATAACTCTGTCTTAATAAAAACCATTTTAGGACTTTCATAAGTTTCTTTTTTCATAACTAAATACCTCCGTCATTTTAATAATTTACTATATGTTTCCGCCAACTGACAAAAATACTGGGGAATACCATTTACATCTCCCGTTTCACAATATCGGCTGGCAGGGCAGACACCGCAAAACTGCTGTACACTGCATTTCCGGCACTGCTGCGGCAATACTGGTTTTGGTATAACAGTGTTGAGTCTTTGCCATGCCTGCTCAAAACCTTCTTCAAAAGGTTCTGTATAACAGGCGCTAAACAAAGAACAAGGCAAAAGACGTCCATCCCATGAAATGGTGTATTCCTGGTATCCTGCATGGCAGCCATAAGGCATATACTCTCTCTCTGGCTCCTCTATATCAAGAACTTTTCGTTCTTTCGCCTCCTGATCCAGCCGCAGCTCGGAAAGTTTTTCCGGATTTTCAATATACTCTTCCATCATTCTGTGATATCTGTCACAATAAAATCTGGCGTTTTGTTCCGGTGAAAGACGGCTTGCCGCCGGATTTCCGATACTGTTCCGTCCGGACTGAAATACAGTCTGATTAATATTAAATGTTACCCGATCGCCAAAGCTCTTAATAAATTTTTCAATCTGCGCTGCTTCTTCCAGGTTATCCTGAATAATTGTTGTTCTAAGTTCAATCTGAGATGGCAGCGACAGGAGTTTGTCCAGGCCTTCCATCATCCTATCATATGCCTCTGAACTGCCGCATACTTTCTTATATGTATCGGAACTTGCGCCATAAATAGTAATCCCTAAAGTATGAGGGGGATACCGCTTAAGGACTTCCATGATTTGAGGACTGATAAGAGTGGCATTTGTATATAAAGTAATATAAAATCCCATCTTTGCAATCGCCTGATAAATCTCGCAAAAATCAGGGCGTAATATAGGTTCCCCGCCAGTCAATAATAGTCTGAAAGTTCCCGCTTCAAACACTTGCCTGGCCATGTCAATCCACTCTTCGGCAGTACGCTCTCGATACCCAAGCTGCTGAATTCTTTTTTGATCCACATGTACATAGCACATTTTACAATTTAGATTACAGCGTCCTGTCAGCTCAAAGGTTCCGTTTATAGGAGAGCGATTATATTTCTCTTGTTTCTGTCGAACTTGATTTTGGTTTGTCATTGTCAATACCTCACTGAGCACAAATCATATTGTGCTCTTGAAGCACTTTCAAAAAGTCCAGTACATCAGCTGTAGCCTGTACACATGAGACATCAAAAGCATCTTCCAGTGTCTTTTCCAGTTGAGCAACTGTACGTGGTTCTTTCATCGCTTCCCAAAGGTATGCCGCACTGGGGTTCATTTGGATATAACCATTAAAATTAGCCACATCTTCTCCGATAGCAATTAACACATCATTTCCGGCAACTTTCCGATGTACATAATTATCTTTCACCTGGAAAGTGGCTGTAAAAGGAAATCCTGCCGCTTCTAATTTTAATTTTAGTTCAGCATCAGATAAATTTCTTAAATCTCCTAACTTATCTAAGTCAATCTGTTTTACTGTCATCTCTGGTGTCATCCAATTTTTTTTCAACATATATCACCCCATTTCTGGATATAATAAAAGACATATTCTATGTATATTTTGCTCCCAGCGTTCCTTTACTCTTAAAGTAAAACACTTTAAGAGATTTGAATAATTATTCAGCGACATAAATGTCACAGTTTCATCTATAGGAAGATATAAAAAAACATCCAGGCAGGAATCTATCAATACTGTTCAAACATTGATTTGATTCCTTTCTGGATGTTTCTGTTTGTTCGAAAGAAGATGGAAATCTACGTCAGCCGGCATTATTCCGCTATATATCTGATTATTTATTTATCGAGAATTTATTAAGGGCTCCCTTTCTGCTCAGCTCTTTTACAGGTCTTTCTATACCCTCAGTATACAAGGGTCTAAACGCCTTGTACACTGAGGGTAACTTCTTTTAAGAAAAGAATAGCATTACCGGATATCTTTTTCAATAACTTTGTGGCGTTTGGTATGTTGCCGTATGCTAATAAGAGACATTTTCCCTCTCATGGCTGCTCTACAATCCCCGCAAAGAGGGGCAGACCATCTTCATTGGTCAGCACAAATAAAAAAGGTCTGTCTAATACAAAGTCTACCTCGTCCTCCGGAGGCATAGCTGCATCACTTGCGCTCATAGCTGTGTATGCCGCTGCAGTTACTCCCTCCTCGTCAATAGCCACCCTGACGTCATGCTGGACCTGAGAGACAAAAAGCTTTTCCATATCAGGGACTAAAGCAGAAAAGTCCGCCGCTGTTTCGTCAAATACTTGAGTAATTCCCAGATTTTTTAATCCCTCTTTCAGATCCATCTGGGAAGTAATATCAAACTTAGGGAGGGCCAGATTGACTGTCAGATATTTACTATTTTCCCATGTATCTCTGTTCACAAGGAACTCTGTGACCTGAGGGTCTTCCAGCAGTTCTTCCGGAGAGACTCCCTCATCTGTAAGGAGAAACCACATAGTTCCCCCACCGTTATCCAAAGATCTTCCCACTGCGCCAAACTGCTGCCCCCAATAGTAAGTTCCCTGGTTTCTGCTGTGCATAAAATCACAGGTAATATCCTGGGAAGTTCCATGAAAGGTCTGAGAAGAGGTATTATTTTCATTAAATTCCTCGGACCATTTTGCCTGGAAGCAAACAGTAGCCGCCAAAGCCAGAATGTCTTCCTCTTTTAATTTCAGTTCTTTGCTTTGCTCCTCCAGAATCCCCCTGGTCTGTTCATTTATCCAGTCCTGGTAAGCCTGGCTGAAACGGGAAGATCCCATCTCTCCCTGATAGGAAGAGGTATAATAATTCTCAGCCAAAAGATCCAGCACAGATGAATTATAATCTACATCCTGATCCAGCCAAAGAGAACTGGCTAAAATGCTGGTCGTGGCTCCATCGTCTCGGTACTGTGCGTTCCATATGGCCTTTGCCTGCTCCCTGAGAGTTTCCATATCCTCTGTATCCAGCAGATCCAGAATCTGCTGCCGGCTGTCTCCATCTGTCAGCTCAGCAAGCATACTCAGAGCCATATAAACATTCAGAGGAGAATATACGCGGTTTCCTTCTTTTCCTGATAAAAATTCCCGGATACTGGCAATGAAAAAAGTCTCCAGCCCGTCAGCATATCCTTCCTCCTGCTTTTGAGCATCCACAGATTCCCTCCAGGCGTTATAGACTTTTGAGAACTTGTCCTCATCAAAGCTTCCTGTTATTTTGTTTATATAGTCCTCCTCATTGGGATAGTCTGCCATTTCCGGATAACTTGCCTCTTCCAGCGCACAGGACGCCAGAACCTGAGAACCGCTTCCGGGCTGGAGCAGAATTCCTCCTGCCAGCGCTCCTGCCAGGACCACCGCCGCCGCTGCCGCCCATTTCGGTCCCCTTCTTCTTTTTTTCTCTTTATGCTTCTCGCTCCTTTCCAAAATTTCCTCATCAATCGCTCCAATGCTTTCATAAAGTTTTTCCGGCTTCACAAATATATCCCTCCTTCATCAGATACTTTTTCAGTTTTTTCCTGGTCCTGCTTAAAATAACCGTAGTATGGTTTTCTGTCAGCCCATATGCTTCCGATATTTCTTTGACAGATTCTGTAAAGAAATATCTTCTGGAAAAAACATCCCCTTCCCGTACAGGCAAACTGCGCACAAATTTTCTGATACATTCTCCTAATTCTTTTTCTATTATCGTATCTTCTACATCAGCCTTATCGGCCAGACACTCTGCCAGTTCCTCTAAGACCAACATTACTTGTCCATTTCCTCTTTTTTGTGCTGAATTAGCTTTAAACCTGTTAAAGGCTGCACGCCGGGTAATTTTTGCCAGAAACATACGAAGAATCTTAGGCCGATGAGGCGGTATTGTATTCCATGCATGGAACCAGGTATCATTAACGCACTCCTCCGAGTCTTCCCGGCTGTTCAGTATATGATCAGCTACAGAAAAGCAGTACCCGCTGTATTTTTCCCTGCATTCTGCAATCGCCTGCTGATCCCGTTTCCAGTAAAGCTCAATAATCTGCAGATCTTCCATAATCCCCCTCCTCCTGTATATAAAAACCATTCATTATATATGTCAACATTCAGACTCAAACATTACAAAAATTTTCACTTATGTTTCTTACGGAAAGTTCTGGTTATCTTATTATTTAAAATAAAAAAGAAAATATGTAAAGGGTAAAAAAATAAGGCGGTGGTCTGCCGCCTCATTCTAACTTAAATCTTTATAAAATTTTCCTTTCTAGAAGTTTCCCTCTTCTCTCAGCTTAATGCTTTTATCATATTTAAAATCCTGCCGGCACATTCTCTGATAGTTTTTTCCGGCAAGTCTCCCTTAGCATAGGCTTCCCGGATATTTTTGTCGTCCTCTGTGTTCCCCGGCATGATAATGTCATTTCCTGCTTCTCCGCATTTCCAGGGAATGCTTCCGTCTTTGGGAACTGTGGTATTCCAGTCACTCATGATCACTCCTTCAAAGCCCCATTCTTCTCTTGCCAGAATATTACATAAGTCTTTGCTGTTGGCGGCATGGACGCCGTTGATCAAATTATAGGAGCTCATGAGTGCCGCAGGAGCACTTTCTTTTACCGCAATTTCAAATCCCCGGAAATAAATTTCTCTAAGCGCCCGCTCTGAAACACAGGCATCTACTCCTATTCGGTTGTCTTCCTGATTATTGCAGGCGAAGTGCTTAATAGTCACGCCGCAGCCTTTTCGGCTCTGAACCCCCAGGGTCACTGCAGCCGCCATTTTTCCTGACAAGAAAGGATCCTCTGAATAATATTCAAAGTTTCGTCCGCACAAAGGGTTTCTCTGGATGTTCATTCCCGGAGCCAGCCAAAGATTGATATGGAATTCCTCCATCTCTCTTCCTATTGCCTCTCCGAATTCTTTCATCAGTTCTAAGTCCCAGGTCTGGGCAAGGGCTGTCCCCACAGGGAAAGCAGTACAATATTGATAGTAAATGTCTGCATTTTCGTGAGACTTTTCCGGCTCTAAAAATCCATTCTCCAAAGCTCCCAGTACACCGATTCCATAAACCTTCCCTGTCTCCTTTTCTACCTGGTAACTCTGCCGCAGGCGGATCCCCGCAGGTCCGTCTGCCATGATCATAGAAGGAATTCCATATTTTTCCTCCAGAGCTCTGGTGGTTTCTCCCGCCGACCCGGGAACCCTGGTGCCGGCTGAGCCAAGGTTGCTGGCTCCCCAGGTAATATTTCCATATAAAAGAGGGATCAGATCTTCCACAGGAAGGTCTGCGGCCACAGGTGCTTTATAGACTTTCTTCTCCTCTTCTGAAGGGATAAAGATATAGGAAGGTACAGAAGGAACCTTTTCTTGTTCCTCCATGGTTTCTGAAGGCTGAAGGTCTGAAAAATCCGCCTGTTTCAGGCAGACCCTGTGGGTTTTCTCAATTACTTTTGTCTCAGGAACGAGGATCTCTGCTGCCAGTGTCAAAGAATCACCGCTGTTTCCGATCCACAATCCATAGCTTCCTTTATCAATGATCCATTCATGGGATTTTTCCCTAAAGCTGGCCAGCTGTTTCTGCTCTATCAGGATCTTGACCTCCTGCTCCTGACCCGGTTGTAGAAGTGTGGTCTTTGCAAATCCTGCCAGTCTTTTGTATTCTTTTCTCTCCTCGTTCTGGGGCGGCGTGATATAGACCTGCACCACTTCTCTTCCACTATAGCGCTCTCCGGTATTCTTTACAGAAACAGTAAGCTCGATATTCTTTTCTCTGATCTCCAGATTTTGAAATCCTATAGAAAAAGAAGTATAGGACAGGCCGTATCCAAAAGAAAACAAAGGTTTGACAGAAAAGGTATCAAAATACCGGTAGCCAACGTAAATGCCCTCTCTGTATTCTTCTTTTTCCAGGTTTCCGTTCAGATAGCCGAAGTCCTGAGCTGAAGGATAGTCTTTATATCTTCTTGCCCAGGTTGAGGTCAGCTTGCCTTCCGGCGCTGCTTTTCCCAAAAGGACGTCTGCAACTGCATAGCCTCCCTCCTGACCCAGCTGAGAAATATATAAAACAGCCTGGATATTCTCCGTCTTCTCCAGAATATCCGTCAGTTCCACAGGGCCTCCGGTATTCAGGATCAGAATAACAGGGATCTGTTTTTCATGGAGATAAAAAAGATCTTTCTCTTCATTCTGGCTGAGATAATAATCTCCCTTTTCCCTGCGCCGGTCTTTTCCTTCCCCTGAAATACGGCTGATCACATAGATCGCCGCTTCTGCCCCCTGTATATCATTTTCAGAGATCAAAGCTCCCTCCGGCATTTGGAAAGGGTTGGCAGCATAGGCGTCAAAAGGATTTTCTGCTTTTTTCGCGTCTTCCAGGATTTTCTCTTTCCAGATATTTCTGGCATTTTCATAGCGGCTGTGATAATCTCTGAGCCAGTCTGTGCTGGTAATGGTGAGTCCTGCCTCTTCCAGGGCTCTGAGGATGGAAATATTTTCCCGGTTGTTCACATCCCCGGAGCCGGTTCCTCCTTTTACTGTCTTTTCTCCCCCTCTTCCAAGAAGAGCTACAGACACAGAAGAAGATAAAGGAAGGATCCCCTTATTTTTCAGAAGGACAATTCCTTTCTCTGCTGCTTTCCTCGCTAATATCCGGTGTTCTTTTTCCCTCTTTGACGGATTATGGTCCATGCTTCCGCTGTGAGTCCAATTTTCTGCTGTCATAGTTTTCCTCATCTTTCTGTCTATATGATAATCATAGAATAAAAACGCCATAGTTTTCCTGATATAACATAAGGGAATATCCTATGGCGTTTTTATTATAATTTCTTATCCTTTTACACCGCCCAAGGTTACGCCTTCGATGATATATTTAGATAAGATTAAGTATACAATAATGATCGGAACGATCGCTACCGTGATCATCATGTATATTTTTCCCATATCAAAGTTCATATAATCAGCTCCGCGAAGGGTTGCGATCAAAATAGGAACTGTCATTTTGTCCTTTGACTGGATAACCAATGCGGGAACGAAGTAATTATTCCAGGATCCCACAAAAGTAAAGATCGCCTGAACAGCAATAGCCGGTTTCATGATCGGAAGGACGATCTTATTAAAAGTTTTGAATTCTCCGGAACCGTCGATTCTTGCCGCTTCTACCAGAGAAAGAGGCAGGGAGGATTCCAGATAGCTGTACATAAAATAGAATACTGACGGTGAGGCAATGGAAGGTATGATCAATGGGAGAAGAGAGTCATACATTCCCATATTTGTGATCAACCGCAGAAATCCCATAGCTGTTACCTGGGTAGGCATTACCAGAATCGCCATGATAAAGGTAAAAGCAGCTTTCTTCATCTTAAAGTCATAGGCATAAAGTCCATATGCCGTCAATGAAGAAAAATATGTACATAAAGCCGCTGAGCAGGCGGAGACTACCAGGCTGTTGATAATTCCCTGAAACATAGGGAAGGTACCGTCATTAGCAACATTTTTTAAATTTTCCAGGAAATATTTTCCCGGCAGTGCCGAAAATCCTCTCTGAAGCTCAGCATGAGAGCGGGTAGCATTGACGATCAGGATATAGAAGAAAAACAGGCACAAAAATGAAAGTGCAATAAGAATCACATGGACAAAAATGCCCCATGCTCTCTGTGCTGCTTTTGATTTCATAACTTATCTCCTCCTTCTCGCTTCTTTTGCTTTTCTCTTTGCAGCAGCTTTCGATCCGTCCGGATCTGAATCATTGGTCATCCTATATACAATAAAGCACAAAATACCGCTGATAATAAACAGGTATACAGACAGGGCACCTGCCATACCATAGTTTTTGCTCTTTAAGTGGCTGTTCAGGAACATGATCAATGTCATAGATGTTCTGTCCGGATTACCCTGTCCGTTGGTCAGGATCTGAGGAACATCAAACATCTGCAGACCTCCGATAATGGAAGTGATCAATGTATAAGCCAGGATCGGCCTAATCAGAGGCAGAGTGATATAGAAAAATCTTTTCAGACCGCCGCAGCCATCCAGTTCTGAGGCTTCAAAAATATCCGGACTGATTCCCATGATAGCCGCCATAAGCATAATGGTGGTATTTCCGAACCACATAAGGAAGTTCATCAATCCGATCAAAGATCTGGTCCCAAAAACCGATCCCATAAAATCAATAGGTTCTTTGATCCATCCCAATGAGGTTAAAATAGAATTGATGGGTCCGTTTGTGGAAAACATGGCAAAGAACAGCATGGCAAAAGCTGAAGCCATGATCAGGTTGGGAAGGTAAATAATTACCTTAAAGGCCTGTTTTCCATGGATTTTCAGACGGATATCTGTAAACCAGCTGGCAAGAAGAAGGGCAATAACGATCTGGGGAATAAATCCGATCACCCACAGGATCAAGGTATTTCCTCCATATTTAAACATATCAGATTTCAGAAGGCTGATATAATTCTCCAGGCCTATGAAATTCGGCCCCACTTCTTTGATTCCTGAACGATAGTATTCAAAGAAACTGTACCGGATGGTATCTACCAGCGGAATCAGAGAAAAAATCAAAAAGCAGACAAAAAACGGAAGAATAAAAAGATATCCCCATTTTGCATAGCTGATGCTTTTACTCTTTTTTTTCATAAAACATCGTTCCTTTCTGTCAGAAGGCTGCCGCACCTTCTGTGCGGCAGCACTTTACCCTTTATTCCGGCCACTGTATTTCTGTAATATCCGGGTAACGTTCTTTAATTGCAGTTTCAAAGTTTTCTTTTGCTCTCTCGAAGTCAACATTTCCCTGGAAGTAATCGCTGAAAGCATTCTGAATCAGTTCCACACATCCCTGGTCGTAAGCAGAAAGAGGAGCGATCTCAATGTTTTCTGCTACCGGCACATAATATTTATAAGCATTTTGTCCCCCGAGGAATTCAGAAGAGAAGTTGGCGTCATCTTCTGCCGCTTCAGACATACCGCTCTTTGTGTTGGTGAAATCCAGATAGTCTTTGGAGATCTGCAGCAGATTATCTTTATCTGCTGAGAGTGCCAGGATAATATCTTTTACATGTTCCGGATTGTCTGTTCCTGTGCAGGCATGGATATAAGAACCGCCCCAGTTATATTCCTGAGGAGGATTGGTAACTGCCCAGGCGCCTGCTTCGCCGTCCCAGTTAGGACTTAAAGTAAAATCAATTCCCCAAGGCGGAAGAAGGAATGCAAAAACTTTAGAAGCGGAACCCATCGCCTTATTCCAGTCGTCATTAAACTGGCCTTTTACCGTCTTATCATAATATCCGGCATCCAGCCATTCCTTGGAGGTTTCCACCCACTCCATGATCTGAGGATCTACTTTAAGAGTTGTTTCACCCTCTGCTACCCAAGGCTGAGAAATACTGTTTCCATAAAGACGGAAAGTATCTGCATAAGAAGAAAAGGTATAGTAGCCTTTTGCCTTTAATTCTTCAGCCGTAGTCTTCAGTGTATCCCAGTCCTTTACTTTCTCTCCTACTGCTGCAGGATCATCTGTGCCAAATACATCTTTGGCAATATCTCTGCGGTATACCAGAAGTCCCGGACAGCACTGCCAGGTGGAACCTCTCTGTACCCCGTCCTGGTCAGAAGCTGTTACTTTCGTAAATTCATACTGATCTGCCAGATCTTTCTCCGGATCGATTCCCAGGTCTGTCAGAGGCATTGCCACATCTGCCTCAGCGTCTGTGTACTTATACACATAGTCTGTTTCAGATAAGAAGATGTCCACTTTGTCATCTGCTGCTGCGTCCGCCTGATTCATCAGGGCCTCATCCAGCTTCTGCTGATACACACCGTCCTGGTTTGGGTTTACGATCCAGTGGATTTCCGTTCCATCCTTTAATGTTGTAACGGTTCCGTCTGCGGAAGTCTCTTCTACTTCAGGATAAACCGCCTCTACACGGGTACGGAACTCATCATTCCAGGTATAGATGTTGATAACCTTTCCTTCTTCTGTGTTTCCGGATCCTCCCTGTCCTGAATCAGAAGAACCGCCGCAGCCTGCCAGAACGCCAGCCGCCATAATGCCTGCTAAAAGCATTGCAACCACTTTCTTTTTCATTACATATAACCTCCTGTTCATTATTTTTTCTGTGAGATGGCCCTCTCATTGAACATGACCAGATTATAGACGCTTTTCATTTTGGGTTATATTAAAAATTTCAACAAAATGTCAGATTCATGACCCGTTTTGCAAAAAAACACATTCTATGTCATGATTCTGATATTTTTCTCAGATATCTGATTTTTGTAGAAAATAAATTCTTATATAATTCCCCTAAACAAATCTGAAAAAGAAAGGAGACCGAATATTGAAACCTTTATATTTCATTGATGACAAAGGCACTTTTACTGTACGGCAGCCGGAAAACATCAGTTATCTGTATTTTCCCCTGGCCTCAGAAACCGGATTAAAAAGCGCCGTTACTCCCAATCTGGGAGGAGACTCCAAAATAGACCAGGATACCTTTCTACTGGAACCGGTAAGTGCGGAAAACCTTCATAATAACCGTTCCTGCCGGAATTTCTGGTTTGCAGTAAAGGATTCCGGCGTTTACTCTGCAGCAGGCGCCTCCAGCGAACAGGAGAGCCGGAAATTTTCTTCTCTCCAGGATGACAGTGAACTGACTGCTGGCTTTATGTGGCAGTCTGTAAAACGCACTTCCAGATCACTGCTTCTGGAGTCCACCGTTACTTCTTTTATTCCAAAGGATTGTAATGGGGAAATCATGTATGTAACTGTAAAGAATCTTTCTGAAGAAAAGCAGGAGCTGCTCCCTTATGCCGCAGTTCCTGTTTACGGACGCAGCGCCGACAATATACGGGATCACCGGCATGTAACATCTCTTCTCCACCGTATCAGAACCGACGAATCCGGTATTCTTGTATGCCCCACCATGTCCTTTGATGAGCGGGGCCATCAGCCTAATCACAAAATTTATTATGTGAAAGGCTGCAGTGGAAAGGGAGAATTACCTGAAAGTTTTTATCCCACAACAGAGGCTTTCCTGGGCGAAGGCGGCAGTTTCACCCATCCCCGGGCTGTCTACGAAGGGGCCTCCGGCTGTTCACCATTTACAAGGATCGATGGACGGGAGGCCATGGGCGCTTTCCGTTTTCCTACATTAATCCTGGATCCCGGAGAAAAGGCCAGCTATATCCTTATGCTTGGCGTTGCCGATCAGGAAGAGGAAATCGAACAGGTCTTTGAAAAATGCAATACTGCTGATAAAACAGAAGCTCTCCTGGAAGAAACAAAAGCTTACTGGCAGAAAAAGGTAAATGTGGGCTTCCATACAGGAGACAGGGATTTTGACAATTATATGAAATGGGTA
>DWYL01000105.1 GCA_019118685.1 Candidatus Blautia merdipullorum | reverse complement strand
CCCGGACAGATTCTATCTTGAACAGGATCAACGTAAGAGCCTGAGAAATATCATCACTCGTGAAATGATTGCAAATACGTTAATTCACCGCTTATGGAAAGCTTTCCATAACCGGTGTTATGCAAAGTCATTAGTTATGTAAAGAAAGTTCTTGTTTTCTGCTGAAACAAGGACTTTTTTCTTTCTTTAACCTAGCATAAAATCATGATACCTTCAAGAGGCAGCCAATTAGGATCGGTTGTAATAAACTCAAGGAGGTTTTCATGATGAAAACAAAAGATTTACCAGAGATAGCCGCTGCTCTGTACGAAAAGCTAAAAGCGGATGGTTACAGCAACACAGTCCTTAACAATACCCGTTGGATTCTGGGGCATTTTGAGAACTACTGTCTCAAGAACAAGATTCCTGAGATTACAGTTCCCATAGCTTCTACTTTTGTGCGGGATTGCTTTGGCTTTGATTACTACAACCTTACAGCACCGATGCAATCCGTGCTGCGCCGTCCCCTTATGATCCTGATCGAATTTGAGGAATCCGGGAATTATCTCAAGACACATCAGAAAGGTTCCACAACGGAGATCCCTCTTATTTACAGGGAACTTTTTCTGGAATATCGCGATGTGATCAATTCCACTTCTTTAAGCCGGAACTCCAGGGAACGCAAGCTATGGATATTTGTGAAGTATTTCGAATATCTGGAACAGAATGGCATTCTAAAAACAACGGATATCCCGTTCCAGTCTGCCCATGAATATATCAACAGTCTTACATCTTATGCGCCTGCAACGATCCGGTGCATCAAAACAGTACTCCGTGAAATCTATGACTGGATGTTTTCGCGCGGCTATACGCCTTACTCCGGCAGGCAGATGTTTCCATTAATCAGGAAAGACCCCCGTAATAAACTTTTGTCTTATTATTCGAAAGAGGAAATCGGACAGATGCTTTCCTGCATTGATACGGAAACACCTTCCGGCAAATGCGCCTACAGCATGATCTGCCTTCTGGCATACCTGGGCATGAGAGCCGGGGACGTGATCAGGCTGAAATTTTCTGATCTCAACTGGGAAACAGGAACAATCCATTATCAACAGCAGAAAACAGGGAACCCTCTGTCACTTCCCCTGACTGATGATGTGAAATATCCACTGCTTGATTATATCAAAAATGGACGCCATAAGAGCGCCGACCCTGAATATATTTTTGTCACCATGTATGCTCCATACACAAGGTTTAACAGCACAGCTTCCCTATACCATCTTGTTGAAAAATGCATGGAAACAGCAGGCATTAACTATGAAGGAAGACATCATGGGCCCCATGCCCTCCGGCACAGCCTGGCAACAAACATGATGTCGGAAAATGTGCCCATCAGTGCAATCGCAAACATACTGGGACATTCCAGTACACGGACAACCGAAATCTATCTTACAGTGGATGAGACCCACCTGAAAGAACTCTCACTGGAGGTGCCCCGTGTCTAAACCAATGAAAAAAGTGAATGGACTTCCGCAGTTTACAGGGCCATTCCGGGAACTGATCCCGGAATATATCTCTTACAAAAGAGCACAGGGTTATAAGTTTGGGGATCCGATTGTTTACCGGCTGAGGGAGATGGACCTGTTCTTTAAAGATATGGGCGTTATGGATATACGGATCACCCGTGAAATGTACGGGGAATGGACTTCCCACAAGCCACCGGAAAAAGAACAAAACATTCAGAGACGTCAGACTGCCATACGCGGTTTTGCGAAATACCTTGTATCATGTGGTTATCCTGACATTTATACCGGACAGGATGATAACCGCATCTTTAAAAGAGATTTTATCCCATATGTTTTTACGGAAGAGGAAATCTGCCAGATGTTCCGCATACTTCATGAATACTGCGAAAAATCGCCGGGGTATAAGAATGATGCATTCCGGATGGCAATGCTATTGTATTACTGCTGTGGATTCAGAAAATCAGAGGTCCTCAATCTCCGGATCCAGGATGTTGATTTCGGGAATGGTAAAATCTGTATCCTGAACGGGAAAAATGATGTGAGCCGTATCGTTGTCGCATCCGATACCCTCCTGTTGGAACTGCAATGTTACAAGGGTAAATATCTGCCATCTGCAAACCAGGATGGCTACTTCCTGCACGGGACGAAAAGCAGGCGTTACTGTGAATCCATCCTTTACAGCCGATTCCATCAGCTTTTAGCCGATGCCCAGATCCCTCCGCGAAAAGACGGCGGACGGCAACGTCTGCATGATATACGCCATACATTCTGTGTGAGGGCACTGGAGCAGATGCAGGAGAAAGGGTTTGATCTGTACACATCCCTTCCACTTCTGTCGCGTTATCTTGGGCACAGGCACATCACAGAAACGGAGTACTACCTGCGGCTGTTAGAAGAACACTTTGGCGGGATACTGGAACAGTCGGCTTCCTGCCATCCGGGGATTTTCCCTAAAGAGGAAGGCGGTGACATGGGTGAATAAAAATGTTTTTTCCTATCATCTGACGAAATATTTTGCGGAATATCTTCCAAAACAGACCGCGGCCTCTCCCAATACCATTCGCTCTTACCGGGACACGTTTGTTCAACTGCTGGAGTTCTATAAAACAGAATACCGATTGCCACCTGAAAAGCTGGAATACAAAGAATTCACTGCCGGCCGGATCGAAAGGTTCCTTGTTTATCTGGAAGAAGTACGCGAAGTTAGTATTAACACAAGAAACCAGCGGCTGGCAGCAATACATGCTTTCTTCCGATATCTCCAATACCGCGACCCTGCCGGATTTGAACAGTGTACGCAGATACTTTCTGTTCCATTTAAGAAAGCCCTGGTTAAATCTGTGAATTATATGAGCGTAGAAGAAGTGCGGCTGCTTTTTTCGATTCCTGACCAGAAAAAAGATGACCAGCTGCGGGACCTGGCAATTCTGGTATTACTGTATGAGACAGGGGCCAGAGTGCAGGAACTGATCGACCTTGTTCCTTCAGATATCCGCTTTTCATCTGTTGTTACAGCAGAACTTCATGGGAAGGGAAATAAAACAAGGCTCGTTCCTGTCAACGCGGATGCTGCCGCGATAGTCAGGAATTACATCCACCGGTGTAACAGGAGAAATGCCGACGAGCCATTGTTTGTAAACCGCAAAGGTGAGAAACTCACCCGTGCAGGAATACAGTACATCATAGATAAGTACGTGTCAACAGCCCGGAGACTGCGGCCGGATTTGTTTAGAGGCAGGATAACAAACCACTGTTTCCGGCATAGCAAGGCAATGCATTTGTTAGAGGCTGGTGTGAACCTGATATACATTCGTGATCTGCTGGGACATACATCTGTAGTCACAACGGAGATTTATGCGAAAACAAATCCAAAGATTAAGGAAGAACAGTTGAAAAAGCATAGCGCCTCTGTGAAAACAGCGCATAAATACAGCCAAAAACAAAAGGAGGATTTGATTGACTGGTTGAAAAACAACCTGTGAGATGCTAAAATTTATGCAAAGTAAAAACTGCCGGATTTCCCATAAAACCAATGGATTCGGCAGTAACTTTGCATAACTATTAACTTTGCATAACACACGTTATGGAAAGCTTTCCATAACCGATGAATTAACGTATTTGCAATCATTTCACGAGTGATGATATTTCTCAGGCTCTTACGTTGATCCTGTTCAAGATAGAATCTGTCCGGGAGATGCTTTCTGCCAAAATCCATCAGACGTTCATAGCTTTCAATCAAATTTGTTTTAATAATTTCCCGGTCATCGTACCGATCCACATCAATCTTACGAAGAAGCGCATCCGTCACATAAGCCGGAGCCACATCCGCAATCACATCATCTTTTCCAAGCAGCATAACAGCAGCAAGATTAA